>JBFILW010000052.1:0-15380 GCA_041612005.1 Gemmatimonadota bacterium | reverse complement strand
GTGAAGCGAATCGCCAGATAGGTGGATCCCCAGAAGACGTACACGGCGGCGAACGCGGCGATAAGGGCGCCCCGACCCGAGGCGGCCGGATGGCCCGGACGGGGTGCTTGTGCGGCGTCTCGCGCTCGGTAACTTGTCACGCGCGCCAGGGTACGATGCAGGCGATCCACGCGACAGGCCCGAAAGACTCGAGTCCACTTCCCATATGCCAAACACGAACGACGCCGACGGATACAACGCAGGCTACGCCGAACAGCTTTTCGAGCGGGAGCTGCGCGACAGGGGCCTCATCCCGCCATCTCTGGCTGACTGGATGCACGGCATTCCGCCCGTGCCGGCCGCGGCTACCGAGCCGGTCTCCGCACCCGTAGCCAGCGCCGATCAGCTTCGCCGGGCCGCGATCGCGGGTGCCCTGGTCGAAGCGTACCGCGCCTACGGGCACCTGGGCGTCGGCCTCGACCCTCTCGGCACTCACGCACCGGGCCACCCGGCCCTTCAGCCGGAGTTTTACGGCATCACCGAGCAGGACCTGGAGACGATACCCTCCGCCGCAGTCGGGCTCGAGAAGCACGGCGCCACCATGGCGGACGTCGTCCGTCGCATGCGCGAGATCTACACGGACCGGATCGGCTACGAGCTCGACCACATGGAGAACCCCGCCCAGCGCGACTGGCTGATCGATCACATCGAATCCGTCAAGCACCACGAGCCGTGGAGTCCGGAACGGCTGCTCGCGATGCTGGAGCGGCTCACCGAGGTCGAGGGCATGGAGCGCTTCCTCCACCGCTCATACCTGGGGCAGAAGCGGTTCTCGATCGAAGGCCTGGACGTGATGGTGCCGATGCTCGACAAGGCGATCGAGCGGGCCGCAGCCGGCGGGACCGTCGAGGTCGTGATCGGCATGGCCCACCGCGGTCGGCTGAACGTCGTGGCGCACATCATCCACCGCCCGTACGAGAAGATCCTGGCCGAGTTCGAGGGCGAGCGCTCTCGCGGCTTGCAGGCCGACGTTCCGGCCGCCGGGTCGGGCGACGTCAAGTATCACCTCGGCGCCTGGGGCAAGACTCAGACCCGACACGGGGTGGTTGACGTCTATCTGGCGCCCAACCCGAGCCATCTGGAGCACATCGATCCCGTGATCGAGGGTGCGGCCCGAGCAACGCGCGAGCTCATCGTGCGGGCGCTCGAGAAACAGGCAGCAGCGCAGGAGCCCGGCGCCGGAGACGCGCCCTCCGACGCGCACCGCTACCTGGAAGTCGTGCTTCCGATTCTCATCCACGGCGACGCCGCGTTCATCGGCCAGGGCGTCGTGGCCGAGACGCTCAACCTCTGCAGGCTGAAAGGCTACGAGGTGGGCGGGACGCTTCACCTGATCGCCAATAACCAGCTCGGATTCACGACCCTTCCGACCGACAGCCGTTCCAGCCGCTATTCGAGCGACCTCGCGCTCGGCTTTCGCATCCCCGTGATCCACGTCAACGCCGACGATCCGGTGGCCGCGATCGCGGCGACGCAGCTCGCGGTGGACTACAGAAGTGAGTTCGGCGAGGACATCATGATCGATGTCGTCGGTTACCGCCGTTATGGGCACAACGAGGGGGATGAGCCCGGATACACGCAGCCGGGCATGTACCGGAAGATCGCCGAACACCCATCGGTCCGGCAGCTCCTGGCGGACCGGCTGATCGCCGAGGGCGTCATCAGCCAGGAGGACTCGGCTGCCATGGTCGATCGCGTCGCCGCCCGGTTGCTGGCGGCCCGGGCCCGCCTCACGGAATCGGACGACAGCGCCCCGGTGGACAGCGCGACGACTGCTCCGCCGCCGGCCCCACCAAACGATGGGGAGGTAGGTACGGCAACGAGCCGCATCATCATCCCGGAGCGACCGCGTGGCGGGCTCACGCTTGAAGAGGACGAGCTGCCCGTCCGGACGTCCATCGCTGCGTCCCGGCTCCACGAGCTGAACGATGCTCTCCACCGGTGGCCGGATGGTTTCCATCTGTTCCAGAAGCTCGGCCGGCAGCTGGAGAAGCGTCGCTCCGCGGTGGACGACAAGATCGACTGGGCGCACGCGGAAGCGCTCGCCTTCGCTGGCCTGCTCACCGAGGGAGTGCCGATCCGACTCACGGGCGAAGACTCCGAGCGCGGCACGTTCAGCCAGCGGCACCTGGTCCTGCACGATGTCGAGGACGGGCGGACCTGGACCCCGCTCAGGCATCTGAGTAACGGCCAGGCGCCGTTCGAGGTGTGGAACAGCCCGCTGTCCGAAGTCGCGGTGCTCGGATTCGAATATGGCTACAGCACGATCGCGACCGAGTCGCTCGTGTTGTGGGAAGCCCAGTTCGGGGACTTCGCCAACGTCGGCCAGGCGATCATCGACCAGTTCATTGCGGCCGGACGCTCCAAGTGGGGTCAGGAGTCACGCCTCGTGCTCCTCCTCCCCCATGGCTACGAAGGACAGGGGCCGGAGCATTCGAGCGCGCGGTTGGAGCGCTTCCTGCAGCTGGGAGCGGAGCGGAACCTGCGCGTGGCCAACCCTACGACGTCGGCGCAGTACTTCCACCTTCTGCGGCTTCAGGGTCTGCGCACGTCGCGGCGGCCTCTGATCGTCATGACGCCGAAGAGCCTGCTGCGAAACCCGGCCGCCGGCTCATCGATCGATGAGTTCACCAGCGGCGACTTCGAGCCGGTGCTCGCTGATCCACGTGCCTCCGGCGACCCGGATGCGATCCGCAACGTTGTGCTATGCAGCGGCAAGGTCGCATACGACCTGCTCGGCTCGACCGCCTACCAGGAGTCGCCGCAGACGGCCGTGCTGCGGATCGAGCGTCTGTATCCATTCCCGTGGGACGAACTGCGTGCGGCGCTCGGCGCGTTCTCGGGCCTGGAGCAGATCCGCTGGGTGCAGGAGGAGCCCGCCAACATGGGAGCGTGGCCGCGTCTGCGACCGTGGCTGGAGGAAGTGGCAGAGGGTCGATCGCTGGTCTATGTGGGCCGGCCGGAACGGGCAAGCCCTGCCGAGGGCTACATGGATGCCCACGTGGAGGAACAACAGCGGATCGTCAGGGACGCCCTGTCGTCCTGAGCCGCCGCGCGGCTAGCTTAATGCGAGTGGCCGGGATCCTCGTGATCCGCTGGCGCTTCGTCTTCCTTCTCGGCGCCTGAGTCGGGCGCTTCCGCGTCGGGCATTGGCGCGCCCATGTGATCGTGGCCGCCTCCCTCCATCCCGCTCATGTCGGTGCTGACGATCACGTCTGCGAAGTCGGCCGCGAACAGCTGGTCCATCGGGTCGGCCATCGGCCACACGGCGCCGGCGGCGGGGACGAACACCCCGGCCACCGAACCCATCCCGCCGTCGACGATCACTTCTCCGGTCGGGTTGTAATAGTGAACGGTCACGCGGTAAACGTGACTGGGATAGATCGGACGGCCGATCCCGCGTCGCGTGTAGCGGACAACCGGGATCTCCTCGATGCTGCCGTCCTCATGCTGACTGGGCGCCATGTCGTAGAGGATGTCACCGGTCGTCACGTCCTCGAGCACCAGGCGCGTGGCGTACTGGTGGGCGTGCCCGCCCATTCCCATGATTCCGCCCGGAATGGCCGGGCTCCCCTCCCATGACATCGAGAATTCGCCCGGCGGCAGGTCGAACGCCTTGCTGCCGAGTGGAAACATTGCGTCGAGGTGGAAGGGATACACCGTATAGAGGGGAAAGAGGCTCGACCGCGTCCCGCGCTCGTACTCGATCACGAAGCGGATCATCACATCCTCGTACGACTCGGCGGTCGGGTTGTGCAGCATACAGAGGGCCAGAAAGCGATCCCCCTCGATCAGCGGGAGTCCGAACAACCACCCCGGCAGTCGCTGCGGCTTCGTCTCGTGGCTGGCCGCCAGCACGCGACGCATGATCGGCAGAAACAGTTCCCGCCGCTCCGGGTCGAGGATGTTCGAGTGGTGGACGATGTCCTGCGGCACCGGGTCGCCGTCGCCATCGATCGCCTCGATCCGGAAGCCTCGGATCATGAGGTCGAACGGGACGGTGCCCTCCTGAACGGCCAGCTGCTCCAGCGCGTGGTGGCTCGTGCGCGCCGGAAGGTCGATCGGGCCGAGCGCGATGATCAGGGTCTTCTCTTCCGGGTGGTCGGTAACGACCAGGTGATCGCTCTCCTGCGCTCCGAGAGGTGCGGCCGTCGTCGCGAAAATTGCCGCGCAGACCGCCGTTCGGAATGTGTGGTCGAATGACGCCGTGACTCGAGAGATGGTCATGGGGATACCATTACCTGCTTTGGGACATGGTCGCCCGCTCTCGACGCGAGCGTTGTCTAACAATACCGGAACCGTACGGAGAGATCTAGTTGACCGCGCCTCAAGGACCGCGGCCCGCCTTGCCAGGCAGCGTATCGTGGATCGGCACCTTGGGAAAGGTCGACGCGAAGATCGAATAGCTCAGCCCGAACAGTCCCACGAAACCGACCGAGATGAAGAGTTCCTGCCAACCCATCGGAGGCGCGCCCTCCGTCCAGATCGACGGCACCACCATGTTGTAGCGCTCGAGCCAGAAGCCGGTCAGCGTGAACAGGGCGACGAACGCCAGGTAGCTCGACTGCATCTTCGGGTTCCGGAACAGAAGCAGCACGAAGGGGATTCCGAAGATGAGAATCATCTGGAGCCAGAACCAGAAGGCGAATCCGGGCGCCGTACGCTGCTCGAAGAAAATGGTCTCCCGCGAGATGTTGCCGTACCAGATCACCAGGTACTGCGAGAACCAGAGGTACGTCCAGAAGACCGTGAAGGCGAACAACAGCTTGCCCAGATCGTGGAACGCCCACTTGCTCCAGCAGTCCGCCAGATCGTAGCGCTGGCGGTAGCGGTTGGTGAGCACGGCGAGGAGCGCCAGCATCGATAGCCAACCGCCGATGAAGTAGTAGGGACCCCAGACGACGCTGATGAAGCCGGGGATGAGCGACATCCCGAAGTCGATCGCGAGTACCGTGAATACCACGGCCCAGATCAGGATGAGTACCGGGCCCATGCGCGCCAGGGCGGTCGTGGAGCGCGCCACCTCTTCCTCGTCGCCGCGCCAGTTACGGCTCATGCGCTCCAGTAGCGTCTTCCGCCACCCGGAGGAGCTTGCGGCGATCACCCGCGCGTCCGGGCGCAACGACGTGCGAAGGAACGCGAAGCTGGCCGCGTAGAGGATCAGCAACAGGATGCCATCGCGAACGAACACGCCGTCCAACGTGAGCCAGGTCCGGTTTACGTGGGCGTCGACCGGCTGCAGCCACGGGAAGACGTACCCGGCCCCGAAGTAGAGGAGAATGAAGAGTACCAGCGACAGAGGCAGGAACGCGCCCATTCCCTCCGCGACGCGCCGGAACATCTTGCCCCAATGGCCTTTGGCCGTGTGCAGGATGGCACCGAACATGACGCCGGCCTGAGCGATCGCGGTCCAGAAAAGAAAGTTGGACCACACCGACTGCCAGGCCCGCTGGGGGGCCTGTTCCACGGTGAGGAAGAACCCGACCAGGCCGAGTGCGATCGCACCCAGCCACCACATGACAGCCTGCCGTGAGAGCCGGCCGGGCACGGTGGCGATGGCCCTCTCGGCGCTCACCATTTTCGTCTCGGCGCTCACAAAGACTCTCCGCGCTTCATTGCGCCAGCTCCAGCAGCCCCTGCAGGTCGCGCACGTGCAGGATGATGTGCCAACGATCCTCGGGCAGGATCCGGTCATATGCCGGCATCAGGCCTCGTCCCTGGCCGATAATGCCCCACATGTATCCGTCGGAGAGGTCCATCGCCCGCTCCGAAGTCAGGTTCATGATCGGGGTCGCCGGCAGGCGACCCGGACCGACGACCGGACCGTCTCCCATTCCTGACTCTCCGTGACACGGCATACAGAAGTCCTGGTACAGACCGGCCCCGCGCACCAGGTTGTCCCCCGTCGGTGCGAGGGGGCTCTCGAGCAGCGTGTCCGCCACGGCGATGGTGTAGTCGACCCAGCCCGCGACCGGTATCGTCCCTTCGACGGCGGGAAGAGGAGCCTCCTGATAGGTCCCGACCGACGGCTGCTCGGTCATTGTCTCGAACCAGGCCACGTACTTGACCTGGTCATCACAGCCGGCCACGCCGAGAAGTACGGCGAGCGGAACGGCCATCACCGCGCGTGGGAGCCGCTGCCGCGTGCGAGGGCGGATCATCCGGACGCCTCCATCTCGAGCGGTTCCGTCGCCCGCACCGCGCTCTCCGCTTCGGCTCTCCGGTGTGGCTCGGCTCCCACGTACACGCCGTAGCGGTCCTCCGAGAACGCCTTGCGGTAATGGGGCGAGAGCCGAAGGGTCGGCAGCCGGCCGTGAACCAGCATTCCGAGCAGGGCGAAGATCCCGGTCAGCAGGATCGTGAGCTCGAACATGATCACGATGAACGGTTGGATCGAGACGATCGGCTTGCCCTGCGTGATGAGCGGGTACGCGAGCGACGTGAGGCTCGTGAGCAGCAGGCCCGTCACACAGCCCGTGATTCCTCCGATCAACGCCCAGCGACGGACGGGACTGCCGTGGATGCCCATCGCCTCCTCGAGTTGCGGGGCCGGGATGGGCGAGAAGACCTCGAGGTCCTCGAATCCATCCGCACGCAGTTTCTCGACTGCCCGTGTCGCGGCTCCCAAGCTCCCGTATTGGGCGATGACGCCCGTGCCCTCAATCATGGTGCTCATGCGCCAGATGCTCCTTCACTTCGGCGATGCTGATCGTCGGCAACGTCTTGGAGAAGAGCAGGAACCAGAAGAAGAACCAGGCGAAGCTCCCGGCCAGGATGCTGAGCTCGACCCACGTGGGCGTGTAGTTGCCCCATGAAGCCGGCACGAACTCATGGGCCAGGGAAGTGACAATGATCACGAAGCGCTCGTACCACATCCCGATGTTGACCAGGATTGTGACCACCATCAATGCCGGCAGGCTGGTGCGGACCTTCTTGAACCACAACGTCACCGGTACGACACAGTTGCAGAAGACCATGATCCAGAACGGCAGCGTGTAGGCGCCGACCGCCCGCCACCTGAAGCTGGCCATCTCGATCGGATCGGCCGAATACCAGGCGATGAAGTACTCGACTGCGTACGAGTAGCCGACGATGAGCGAAGTCAGCAGGAGCAGCTTCGCCATGTTCTCGAAGTGGTACTCCGTGATGTACTCGTGGAGTCCGAACGCCCAGCGCAGGGGGATCATGATCGTGATCACCAGCGCGACGCCCGAGAAGATGGCACCAGCCACGAAGTAGGGCGCGAAGATGGTCGAGTGCCATCCGGGCACGATGCCCATGGCGAAGTCCCATGACACGACACTGTGCACCGAGAGCACCAGCGGGGTGGCGATGCCCGCCATGTAGAGGTAGGCGCGGCGGTAGTGCCTCCACTCCTTCACGGAGCCCGTCCAGCCGAGAGCGAACACCCCGTACAGTTTGCTCTTCCAACCGGTCATCTTGTCGCGCAATACGGCCAAGTCCGGGATGAGGCCCGTGTACCAGAAGATGAGGCTGATCGTGAAGTAGGTGCCGATCGCGAACAGATCCCACACCAACGGCGACTTGAAGTTGGGCCAGATCATGCGCTGTGAGGGGTAGGGCACCAGCCAGTAAAAGTACCAGACCCGGCCGAGGTGGATGAGCGGGAAGAGCCCCGCCGTCATCACGGCGAAGATCGTCATCGCCTCCGCGGCGCGGTTGATCGTGGTTCGCCAGCCCGAGCGGAACAGGTAGAGGATGGCGGAGATCAGCGTCCCGGAGTGGGCGATGCCGACCCAAAACACGAAGGTCGCGATGTAGACGCCCCAGAACACCGGGTTGTTGATGCCGGTCACGCCGAGGCCGTCGCGGATCTGCACCACCCAGGCGACGCCCGCCCAGAGGATGATCGTGCCGACGACGCCGAGAAGGAACCAAAAGCGCCACGCCGGCGCCGAGATCGGACGCGATATGTCCTCGTTCGCGTCCAGCAGCGTCAGGTGCGGAGCTTCTTCCGCCGCCAGCCGCGCGTCTGTCTCAGGCGTGGCCATGTCGAATCTCAGGCATGGGACTCCGCGTTCTCGCTATCGTGGCTTTCTTCGCCCTCGTGGCCGCCCCCGTGCGACCCGTTCTCGAGCTCGGCATGCGTCACGCCCTTCAGGTAGGTGACGGCCGGCCGCGTGCTCAGCTCATCCAGCGCGTGGTAGCCCCGCGCTCCGCGGGCGAGCTGCGAGACGCGACTCGCCGGGTCTTTGAGATTGCCGAACACGATTGCCTCGGTCGGACACGTCTGCATGCACGCCGACACCACCTCGCCGTCTCCGACCTGTCTTCCTTGATCCTTGGCCAGGAACTTGGCGCGGCTGATCCGCTGCACGCAGAAGGTGCACTTCTCCATCACGCCCTTCGACCGCACCGTCACGTCGGGGTTCAACTGCAGATTGAGCGGGTACGGCCATTCGCCGAACGTCCTGTCCTCTCCATCCTCGCCCATCGGGTACGTGTACCAGTTGAAGCGGCGCACCTTGTAGGGGCAGTTGTTCGCGCAGTACCGGGTTCCCACGCACCGGTTGTAGACCTGCGCGTTGAGGCCCTCCGGGTTGTGGTAGGTGGCGTAGACTGGACAAACGGGCTCGCAGGGCGCGTCGCCGCAGTGCTGGCAGAGCATCGGGGCGTGAAGCGTGCGGAAACCGCCGTCCGCCGTCTCCTTGTAGTAGCGGGCGACGGAGATCCAGGACATCTCGCGCCCCTGCTGCACCCGCTTCTCGCCGACCCAGGGAATGTTGTTCTCTGCCGCGCAGGCGGCCGTGCAGGCGCCGCAACCGGTGCACAAGTTGAGGTCGATCGTCATCCCCCAGCGATAGGGGCTGTTGGGGTCGGAATCGAACGCCGCGTCGACGGCCTGGTCCGGATCGGCGTGGTGCTCGCGCAGCTCGGCGCGGGCGAGGTCGACGCCGATCATCGTGGCAATGTGGCGATCGTGGTCGCTGTCGCTTCCCTGGGTGTTGACCAGCTGCCCCCGCTCGCCGGTCGCCGTCAGCTCCACGGCCGCGCCGCCAAAGGCCAGCGCTCCGCTGGTGGCATCGGTCCGAGCTGGCAGTATCTCGAGCGGATTGACGCCACGGCCGGCCGCGAACCGTCCATACGCCGTGTGTCCCTGGCCGAGCGGCATCCCGACACAGTCCTCCCGGATGCCCCTGTAAACAAAAACGGGCGCCCGGATGGAGCCGGATTCCGACCGCACCTCGACGATGTCGCCGTGGGCGAGTCCGCGCGCGGTCGCCGCGTCCGGGTGCAGCTCGACCCAGCTGTTCCACACGGCTTTCACGACCGGGTCCGGCATCTCCTGCATCCAGGGCCGGTTGGCGCCGCGGCCGTCGTAGAACTGAAGCGTCGGGTAGGCGACGAGACTGAGGGACCCGCCGCCGTCCTGTCCGGGAGTCGGGAAGTCGTAGGCGAAGGCGCCCGCCGCGAGCGAGACCGGAGTCGTGGGGGCCGGACTTCGGTCGTAGATACCGCCGGCCTTCATGCGCTCGACCCACCAGCTCTCGAAGCCGAGAACCCGGTCACCGGCGCGGTGCAACTCCCGCCACCGGTTCTGGAGGTAGCTCGCGAAGTCCGGCGCGCCGAAGTCAGTGCCCGGGCTGGCCGCCACAGCCACCTGCATGAGGATGTCCTCGGCCTGTCGCGTGTCGAACAGCGGTGAGATCAGCGGCTGCCCGAGTCCACGGGCACCTGCACCGATCTCGGCATCGCTCCAGGACTCCAGCTCGTGGTTGGCCGGAAGCACCCAGCCGGCCGCCTGCGTCGTCTCGTCCATGTGCGAGCCGAGCGAGATCACCGTGGTGACCTGTCCGAGCGCGTCGGCGAAGCCGCTGGCCGCCGGGAGCGAGTACACGGGGTTGACGCCGGCCACGATGAGCGTGCTGACTCCACCCGAGCGCATGGCCGAGATGAGGCGCTCCATCTCCGTGAACGAGGCCGATTCGGCACGCCTGGCTCCCGCCCCGAAGCGAACCGTCTGTCCGACGGCCCCCGCCACCCAGTTGAGGAGCGCTACGGCCACATGCGCATCGGTGGCGGCCTGCCCCTGGCCCGCGACGCCTGGAGGCAGCGCGATCGGTGCCCGGGCGCCCGCCACTTTCTCGGCCAGGGCCTGGATGCGCTCGGCGGGCACGCCCACCTGGTCGGCCACCGCATCGGGTGAATACGGCGCCAGGAGCGCAGTCAGGCGTGGCGCCACTCCGCGCCGCTCGGCCACCGCCCGCGCGATCGCCAATGCCACCAGCGTCTCCGTGCCCGCGCGGGCCGGAATCCAGTCGTCCGCGTTGGTTCCGGTCAGGGAGAGGCGGGGGCCTACGAAGACGAACTCGGCCTGGCGGCCGGTCTCGAACGCGCGCGCAGCCGCGTATCGGCGCGACAGATCCGTCGGTGCCAACCACGTCTCCAGGAACTCGGCCCCGAATGAGAGGATGAAGTCCGCGCCGTCGACGTCGTAGGCGGGGATGTCCCGCACTCCAAACGTGATTTCGTTGGCGCGCCGTTGAACCACGTAGTTGAACGGCTCGTACTGGACATGCTCGGCGCGGAGAGCCGCCGCCCACTCGGTGTAGAGCTGGGCTCGGCTGCCAGTGACCGGAGGTGTGAGCAGCACCACACCGGCGCCGCCCACCGCTCCACCCGCGTTCGCGATCGCTTCCTCCCAGCTAACCGGCTGGAAGCCGTCCCCTGCCCGTCGCAGCGGCTGCTGCACACGGTCCGGATCGTACAGGTCCTGGAGCGCCGACTGCGCCAGCGCAGTGAGCTTGCCGCGGTTGGTGGGGAAGCTCGGATTGCCCTCGAGCTTGATCGGCCGCCCGTCGCGCACCCAGGCGTGCAGGCCCAGCGGCTCCGGGCCGGCGCCGGTCAGCAGCGTCGCGTAGGTGGTGTTGACGCCCGGCGTGGTGTTCTCGGGGGTCACCAGGTAGGAGATCAACTTGTCTCCGGCATCGGGTGGCCCGCACGCCGCCGTCGCCGCAACTCCGGCGCCTGCCACGCCGATCACCTTGAGAAAGTCGCGTCGCGAGGTCCCCGGCTCGGCAACCGGTTCGGCCCCTCCGCATCCGCATGTTCCGGAGGCGCAGCTCGACTCGGTCATCTCGCGCTCGTGCATCTCGGAGCTCATCTAATAATGACAGGCCAGGCAGTCGATCGGGGCGCGGCTCGCGCCGTACTCCTCACTGATTGCGTACGGATAGAGTCCGGTCGGCTGGCGGCCTTCGGGCGTCGGCGCGTGTTGATACTCCTGGCTGAGCATGTAGTCCGTCGCGACGTCGGTTTCCTCCGGCTCGCCGCGGTGACACTCCAGGCACCAGCCCATCCGCAGCGACGACCACTGGTAGATCCGGTCCATCTCCTCGACCGGGCCGTGGCATTCCTCGCACTCGAGGCCGTTGCGCATGTGGGGCTCATGGTAGAACTGAACGAACTCGGGAACCTTGTAAACGCGTTCCCAGGGAACCGGCTCGCCCCGCGCCCAGTAGGCCCGTAGTTCCTGGATCGGGGCCAGGGCGCCCCCTACCACGCGGTGACAGCCGATACACAGTGACAGCGCGGGCATCACCGCTACCTTCGAGCGCTCGGTACCCGTGTGGCAGTATGCGCAGCTCATCGAGAGTTCCGTCACGTGGAAGGCATGATTGAAGGGAATCGGCTGCGCGGGACCCCGATCGGCGTTCTCGGCCGCGGCGATCGCGGCTTCGGCGGGAGTTTGCTCGGCCTCCTGAGCGGCGGTCGCAGCGGTCTGAACGGCCGGGTCCTCCTGCGCGACGGCCGGCTCGGCCCCCGCCTTCAGCAACATCCAGCCACCGACCGCCAGGGCCAAAACGCCCAATGTCGCCCCAGTTGTCAGCCGCTTCGCGTTGGTCATGTCGCGCTATTGATCGGAGACCGGCGTGTCGTGTTCAGGAACGATCAGCGGTAGCTGATCGGGCGACAAGGTATCACGCTCCAAGCACGATGCAAAGACGCTGCGGAGCGGCCTAATCGAGCCCGAAGCTCCAGTGCGGAGTCTCGATCAGAACCTTGAGATTGCCCACGAACGTTGAGCGGTTGTCCCCCGTCTGGTGCTGGAAGTTGCTGACGAAGTTCACCCCGAGGTCGAACTGGACATCGACGAAAAAGGGGCGGATCGGCTGACGCCACCGACCCGCGATCGCAGGCCGCACCGTCGTCTCGGTGACACCGGAGAGGATGCGCGGAAAGTCGGGAAGCTGATCGGGCGGCGGTCGCAGCTCCGTGATCACTTGCTCGCCCATCCACTGCAGGTCCAGCCTCGGCTGCAGCGTCAGGGTGCCGCCGGACCGCAGGTAACGCGTAGCACCGAGCCAGTCGGCCTCGATCGTCAGCATGTAGAGGTCGATCTTGTCCCACCCGAGCCCGATTCCCTCGACCAGGTATCCCTCCCATGGCAGGCCGGTGCGGTAGACGAGGCTCTGCAGAGCGGTGAAACGGGCGCCCAACCCCAAGCCGGGCGCGATAGACGGGAGGTCGACCGCAAAACTGCCGCCCGCCTGGCAGCACGATCCCTCGAGGTTGGTCGCATCGGCCAGGTATGATCCGTACAGCGCCACGCCGTTGGTCGGACGCCACCAGGCCGATAGCTCACCGATCTTGTTGTGGGGGGGGTCGTTGTCGTCCGCGGCCACGTGCCAGACCGAGATCGGGTTGATGAACTTCCACACCAGCGCTTGCGACGGCCCGCCGTGCACCACCGCCTCGCCGAAGGTGATGATGAAGTTGTCGACCGGCCGGATCTCGAGACGGTGCATGGAGACGTAGTGGGTCGTATCCCTCCGGAAGTCGCTGTAGCTGGCGATCGACCCGACCAGGAACACCCACTTGGGGCCGAACCGGTAGCTCAACTCCTCTTCGCTGTAGGCGTAGTCGGATCGCATGAATCCGTCGAGGCCGGGCAGGCCCCAGTTGCGGTACATGCGACCGAAAAACACGCGCGCGTACTTGGTCTGGAGCTCCGCGTATCCTTCAGGCACCCTGAAATAGACGTCGCCAAATAAGAGTCCTTCCTTGGCAGGGGCCACGCCTCTGGGGAAGAACTGCGCATCGTACTTGTAGAACCAGTCCGCTCCGCCGCGGAACGCACCCGCCACCGCGCCCGCCTGGCCCGACATGTTCACGAAGGCCTGTCCGAGAGCGCGTGTCTTGGAGGTTGGGCCGCTGAGCTCGGCGCGCATGAGATCACGGTGGGTCTGACTGTAGACGCCGAGGCCACCATCGATGTAGAGAAAACCGGAGTTGTTGTTCTTCCTCTCGCCACGCAGCGCCCGCAGCTCGAGCGCGAATTCCTTCTCGAGTGCCGGCATCCAGGCGCCTTCGGTCCCGGTCGGCGAGTCCTCCTGTACGTGAAGGATCGCCCGCGCCACCTCGATGCGCCGGTACGGCTGGATCAGGGGATCGAGCTCGGTGATGCGGCCGCTGGCGACCCAGTTGTCGAGGAGCGGGTACGCCCAGTGGCCGAGGGGCAGGTAGGCGGAGGAAAAGAATCGGTCGGCCGCGGAGGGCGGCGCCTCCTCCTGCGATCCATCGCGCCCGGCCGCGCCGGGGCTCTCCTGGCCGGCGAGCGGCGCACACGGGATCACCACCGCTGCGGCGAACAGGACGCTCCTCAGATACCGTCGACTCGAGAAAATTAGCCGCGCCTCCCGTGCCAGGGTCCGCTGCAGTCCGTCGCCGCCCCAATCTAGAGGGAGGCGACCCCCGGTCGCACGCCCCCGCGCAAGCCGCTCCCCGAGCTTCCCCAATCTGTTGCGTCGTTGCCGGCGGTGGTATCGTATCAAGTCCCGGCCGGGTTTCGGACAAACTCGTTGTTCGGCGCTCCTCCAGACAACAATAACAGACAGAGAGACACGCGTGTCGCAGCCATCCGCGACGACGAGCGGGACCACGGGCGCTCAGACCGTAGCGCCAGTCCCGTTTCAGGACCTGACGCGAGAGAACTCCGACTTGGGAGCGGAGCTGGACGCGGCCGTGCGAGATGTGGTCACCAGCTCGCGGTTCGTGCTGGGGCCGGCCGTGGACGCACTGGAAGCCGCGGTCGCCGAGCGGGTGGGAGTGCGCCATGGGATCGGGGTCGGGAGTGGCACGGACGCACTCTTCCTCTCACTCAAAGCGCTCGGGATCGGCGCCGGCGACGAGGTGATCACGTCGCCGTTCAGCTTCTTTTCCTCCGCCACCGCCGTGGTGCACGCGGGCGCGACGCCGGTGTTCGCCGACATCGATCCGCGCTCCTTCAACATCGATCCCGCCGCGGTCGAAGCAGCCATCACTCCCCGTACGGCCGCCATCATCCCGGTTCACCTGTATGGACAGATGGCGGACATGGGGGCGCTCACGGATCTGGCCGACCGGCACGGGCTGGTGATCATCGAGGACGCGGCGCAGGCGATCGGAGCCGCGATGAGGGGCGACGGAACTGCCGGGGTCGCCGGGCCATCCGATCTCATGGCCGGCGGGGTGGGCACGCTCGGGTGTTTCTCCTTCTATCCGACCAAGAACCTCGGCGCGTGGGGCGACGGCGGCATGATCACGACCGACGATGCCGGTCTGGCCGCACGCCTCCGCCTCCTGCGAGTCCACGGCTGCGATGGCCGCCGTTACCATTCGGAGCTGCTCGGATTCAACAGCCGCCTCGATGCGCTGCAGGCCGCGGTGCTGAAGGTAAAGTTGTCGCGGCTGCCCGACTGGAACGTCCGGCGCCAGCAGCACGCGGCCGCGTACAATGAGGCGCTGGCCGACGTGTCCGACATTACGCTGCCACACGTGTGCGACAACGCCACCCATACGTTCCACCAGTACACGATTCGGTGCCGCAACCGGGACGGAGTCGTGGCCCGGCTCGAGCGAAGCCAGGTCGGATACGCCATCTACTACCCGTCCCCCCTCCACCTGCAGCGGCCGCTGGCCCACCTCGGCCACGCTCCCGGTTCTTTTCCGGAAGCGGAGAGGGCGGCGGATGAAGTGCTCAGCCTGCCCATCTTCGCGGGTCTGACCGATGAGGAGCGCGGGCGCGTGATCGAGGCGCTGCGCAGCTGACACAGCTCACGCGGCCGGGCAGGGCCCAATCTTGACCGTATGACCGGCGACTCGTTAGCTTTGCGGCCTCTCGAGCGGGCGCACTCGTGCTCCCGCTCGTGTTTTTCGGTGGAGGATCATCGCCACTGCTCGCGGGGGCCTTAGCTCAGCTGGCTAGAGCGCTACGTTGACATCGTAGAGGTCACTGGTTCGAGTCCAGTAGGCCCCATCCACCGGGGCTGTAGCTCAGTTGGTTAGAGTGCCGGTCTGTCACACCGGAGGTCGCGGGTTCGAGTCCCGTCAGCCCCGCT
>JBFILW010000051.1:0-15590 GCA_041612005.1 Gemmatimonadota bacterium | reverse complement strand
GGGTCGAACGCGGTTTGGGCCGGCTGCAGCGTTCCGTACCCTGCGTCCGTGCCGGAGAAGCTGATGGTCATGTTGTCACCCGGGCCGGCGAGCTGGGCCGGCAGGGTTCCGAAGTCGAGGTCGACCTCGGCACTGGCGACACCGCTCAGGTCAAACTGACCCGCGGAAGCGTCGGTCGGCGCCACCGAGACGTTCACGCCCGGAAACACGGCCGTTCCGAAGTCGAGGTCCGCAACAGGGGCGACCGTCAGCGGGGTCAGCACTGTGGCGGTAGCCTGAATTGTGGCGCTGTTCGGCTGGGCCATCAATGCCGCCGGAAGAAGCAGCACGGCCAGCGCGACCAGAGTAAGCATCCTGTTTCGCATCACACAGCCCCTTGCCTGAGAGTTCATGACGAGGTTTACCTGGCCGCATTGGCCGGCATCACAAGGAGCGGGAGGGGGCAAGCCAAGGGCCAAACGGGGCTGTGGAAGCGGAGCTGGAGGGCGGTACTGTAGGTATTATACCTACGGATCATGCTACGGACTCTGACTGCTTGTAGGACAAGCGCCGTAAGGAAGTCCCGTTATTTCAAGGGGTTTTCTCCTGTCAGCACATTTCTACTCAACTTGTACGGAATCGGCCCTAACCCTGTAGTCCTTTACGGGCTTGTTCGCACGCGGCACCGCCGATCGACTGCCACCGAGAAGCGGAGTGGAGAGGTGTTTTGCGAACGCGCTTGCAACTTGCCGCCGGCGGCTACTCCTGTCGCCAGAAGTCGATCCCACCCGCCTGATGCTCCACCTCGACCTCCGCCACCCGGGTCAGGCTCGCGAGGTCGACGACGTCCACCGTACTGAACGTGGCGCCAACCGCCTCGTTGCTCACGAACGCGTAGCGGGAATCGGGGCTCGCCACCACCCCGTGGGTGATCGGCCGGGATGTGGGGATGCGCGCCAGCTCCTCACCACTTCCGAGGTCGATCACGCTGATCGACTGGGCGCCTTTGTTGGTGGCGATGAGCAGACGGCCATCAGGAGTGACCTCGAGATTGTACGGCGCCTTTCCGGTCGGGAACGCGCGGGTGACGATCATCTTCCCGAGCTCGATCTCGAGTACCTCGCCATGGCCGTTGCAGGCCACGTATACATGCTGTCCGTCAGCGCCCGGCTCCACCCACGTCGGCTTGCAGCGCGGCCCTTCGCGGTGGAGTTCCATCATGGGCTCGCGGGCCGACTCGCCCGACGCCTTCAGCCCCTGGCCGCCCGGGGTGAGCGCCATCCGCCGCGTGATGACTAGGTCCGCGGTCGAAATCTCCACCAGCTCATCGTCGTGCATACATACGGAGTAGGCGTGCTCTCCCGACGGCGCCACGCGGCTTCCGTGCGGCATGACGCAGGTTACGATCCTCCCGATCTCTTCAAGCGGCTCGGTGTTGACGACCGAGACGCTGGAGGGGACGGGGTCGCCATGCAGGTTGAAATTCACGATGAACGCCGTCCCGCCATCAGGCGAAAGGCCGATCGTGGCGGGGAAAAGACCGAGTTCCGCGGAAGCCAGCAACGAGTCGGTGCCCGTCTCGTACTTCCATACCATGCCCCAAGGGGTGCCGTGCGCAGTCGTGAGGTACCAGTAGTGGCCGTCCGGCGACACGGAGACACCGTGCGCGCCGTCGAGATCGGACGGAATGAACCCGACATCGATCGACTTTTCGGCCACCGCGCCGTGGGGGCCGAAGCTGACCACGCTGACGATGTCGGACGACTCGTTGGCAACGTAAACCCAGTAGGTCGACTGCGGCGCCTCCGCATCGGGACCGGCGGTGCCCGCCTCACGGGGCCCCGCCGCGGCCGACTCGGTCGTCGAGCCGCCGGAAGCGGTCGCGCAGCCCGCCAGGACAGTCAGAGCGACAACCGGAAGCGAGCGCGGCCCGGCGCCGCTGATTTTGCCGTACATCCTTCGCATCCTCGTTTCGGTGGTGAGGCCTCGCTGCCTCTGCGTGTCGCCGATCGGCCAACAAGCGCGGCAATATAACGGATCGCCCCCAGCCCGGTAGGCGCTTGCAGCGCCCTCCGGACGGGTGGAATCCAGACTGGACGGCCTACCTTCCCGCAGTTACGATTACCACCTGTTCAGCCTCCGGTTCACGCTCGACGGGTGCCACGAGTCTGAAACCGGGTCTCCCTGCGCCGCGTACGGGGAGAGTGGAATCCCGAGTGAGCCTGGCGCTGCCCGACCCACTCCGCCGAGGGCGACCCCGACCACTAACCCGGGCAGGGCGCGACCGGCAGAAACACTTCGAATCAAGGAAGCGAGCTCATGATCAGCCGCGAAGATATCGAAAGCTTCCTCATACGATCCGATCTGGACAGTCAGGAGATCGAGGAGGGCCTGTGGGTCTTGCATTCGACCTCCGGAGAGGCGGAGCCACCGATCGCGGTGAGCTACTCGCCCCCGCTTCTCGTCATGCGAGCGCGCTTGATGACCGCACCCGAGGATGACGAGGGGCAGCTCAAGACCTTCAAGCGACTGCTTCAGATGAACGCGACGGAGCTCATCCACGGATCCTATGGCCTGGAGGACGGTGAAGTGATCCTCACCGACGCCCTCGAGCTCGAGAATCTGGACTACTCGGAGTTTCTGGCATCGATCGAGAGCCTGTCGCTCGCCGTCAGCTCGTACCGACACGCCCTCCAGACGGACTGAACTACAAATGGGTATTTTCGATAGACTGTCCCGACTCATCCGGTCCAACATAAACGACCTGATCGCCCGGGCCGAAAACCCGGAGAAGATGCTGACGCAGATCATCGAGGACATGCGTCGGCAGCTCGCCGAAGCCAAGCAGGAGGTCGCGGTTGCGATCGCGGACGAGCGAAAGCTCCGCGCGCAGGTGGAGGAGGAGAAGAAGCAAGCCCGCGAGTGGGAGAAGCGGGCGCGGCTGGCGGTGCGGGAGAACCGCGACGACCTGGCCAAGCAGGCGCTCATTCGCGGCCAGGAGCATGCCAGTCACGCGGCGGAGATGGATCTGCAGTGGAATCAGCACCGCGCCGAGACGGAGCGGCTGAAGGACTCGCTGCGCCAGTTGAACGCCAAGATCGAGGAGGCGAAGCGCAAGAAGAACCTCCTCATCGCCAAGCAGAAGCGCGCCCAGGCCCAGCGTCGCATCCACGACACCATGGCCGGGATGAAGGACCAGAGCGCGTTCCGCGCCTTCGATCAGATGGTGGACAAGATCGAGACGGAGGAGCGCCAGGCGCTGGCTGCGGCCGAGGTGACCGAGGAGCTGGAGGGCGACACCCTGGTCGGCGAGTTCCTGGCTCTCGAACCCGGTGGTGACGCGGATGTCGAGGACCGCCTCCTGGCCCTGAAGCAGCAGATGGGACTCCTGCCAGCCGGCGATGGTGCCGCTCCGAAGGCGCTCGAGTCGGGTGAGGAGGACGAGGTCCACGACGCCGAGATCGTCGCGGAAGAGAGCGACGCGCTGGAGGTCGAAGAAGAGAGTGGCACCTGACCCGCGCTTTGCCATCCTGGCAGAGGGCAGGTTCGACAAGGAGAACGCCAAGACCGCAACCGGCGCGATCCGCTTCATCCCCGACCAGATCGCCGCCGTAATTGACTCCGAGACCGCCGGACAGACGGTCGAAGAGGTGCTCGGTTTCGGCGGCGCCATCCCCGTGGTCGCCACCCTCGCCGATTCATTGGACCTGGACCAGCCCCCCGATGCGCTGCTGATCGGGATCGCCCCACCCGGCGGCGGCCTCCCGGACGAGTGGCGCCCGATGCTCGCCTCCACCCTCGAACGGGGGCTCTCGATCTGGAGCGGCCTCCATACGGCGCTCGGCCACGACCCCGAACTCCGCCGTCTGGCCGATGAGCACGGGGTCGAGATTCGCGATCTCCGGCTTCCGCCTCCCGACCTCACCATCGGCACGGGCGCGGCGCGCCACACAGACGCCTACCGCGTGCTCACGGTCGGAATGGACTGCAACGTCGGAAAAATGACTGTCTCGCTCGAGCTCCGTCGCGCGCTGGAGGAGCGGGGCGTGCGGGCCACGTTCGGCAGCACCGGTCAAACCGGCATCCTGATCGACGGGCACGGGATCGCGGTCGACGCCGTTGTGGCCGATTTCATATCCGGAGCCGCCGAGCGTCTGACCCTCGAGGCGGCACGGGACGCTGATGTGGTGCTGGTCGAAGGGCAGGGGTCGCTTCTGCACCCCAGCTATTCGGGCGTCACTCTGGGCCTCATGCACGGTTCGATGCCGGACGCGATGATCCTGTGCTGGATGCCGGGCCGTCCCTTCATCTACGGTGGCAGGTATGACTGGGTGCAGCTCCCATCCATCGAGGAGGGCGTCCGTCTGCACGAGGAGGCAATGGCGTGGGTGTGCCCGGAGCAACCGAGCCGGGTGGTCGCGCTCGCCGCCAACACGCACAACATGACGGAGTCCGATGCACAGCGCGCGATCGAAGAGGCGCGGGAGCGAACCGGACTCCCGGCTGCGGACCCGATCCGTTTCGGAATCGAGCCGCTGCTCAACGCTGTGCTGGAAGCAGCCGGCGTCTCGGCCGCGCGGACCGCTTAGCCTCGGAGCCGGCCCTCGACGAGAGCTCGGAACTCGGCCAGGATGCCGGGCCCGGCCGCCAGAAAGCCTCCCGCCCGCAGCCTCTCCGCGCCCAGCGGTGCTCCAACGCCCGAACTCGATGGATCACCCGCATCACCCGCCCCCGCGGGCTGGGCAAGCGGCAAAAAGGCACCGCCGGCCTCTTCGACGATCAACGCTCCGGCCGCCACGTCCCACGGCATCAGCCACAGCTCCCAGAACGCATCGAGCCGCCCGCACGCCACGTTGCACAGGTCCAGCGACGCGACTCCGGCCCGGCGGACACCGCTGGTCTGCCGCAGCACGCGGCTGAAGATCTCGAGGTAGGCGGGCAGCAGCTCGAGCTTCTTGAACGGGAAGCCGGTCCCGACCAGGGCGCCCTCCAACTCGGTGAGAATGGAGACGCCGATCGGCTCGTCGTTGCGCCGCGCCCCCGCCCCTCGCACCGCCTCGAAGCGCTCGCCGGTGACCGAGTTCACGACGACCGCTACCCGAAGCCCCTCCGAGTCGAGAGCGGCGATCGACACCGAATACTCGGGGTAGCCGTGCAGCCAGTTTGTGGTGCCGTCCAACGGATCGATCAGCCATCCGACCGACTTCTCCAGCGAGCCCTCCGCGACCGAGCCCTCTTCCGCCATGATCGCGTGGTCGGGGAAGGCCGACCCGATCGTTTCGACGATCCGTCGCTCCGCCTCCAAATCCACCTCGGTGACGAAGTCCGCGCGTCCCTTGTCGTGCCACCCGGTGGACCGCGCCTCGTCGTCCGCCTCCCGGTGGACCTCCACCGCCCTGTCCGCGGCGGCCCGGGCCGTGTCCAAAAAGCTCCGATCCTCCGCCTCGATGTTGGCAAAACCGCCCATCTATACAGCCTCCGCGTTCCTTGCTCGCCTCCTACGACCCGCCTAACTTAGCCCGATGATTGCACTTACTCCACCGACCTACCCGACATGAGCGCCGTCTCCGGGCAGCGCGTGTTCAGCGGAATCCAGCCCTCGGGCGAAGCCCACATCGGCAACTACCTCGGCGCCATCAAGAACTGGGTGGCGCTCATCGATCGGTACGAGACGATCTACTGCATCGTCGACCTGCACGCGATCACGATCCCGTACGAGCCGGAGGAGCTCCGCGCTCGCGTGTTCGACGTAGCCGTATCGCTTCTGGCCAGCGGCATCGACCCGGAGCGAAGCACGATGTTCGTCCAATCCCGGATTCCCGAACACACGGAGCTGACATGGCTGTTCAACACGGTGACGCCGCTCGGCGACCTGCAACGGATGACCCAGTTTCGGGATAAGTCGAGCCACATGACATCGGTCAACGCCGGACTCCTCAACTACCCGGTGCTCCAGGCCGCCGACATTCTGCTCTACCGAGCGGAGGCCGTTCCGGTGGGCGAGGATCAGCTGCAGCACCTCGAGCTCACCCGCGAGATCGCCCGGCGCTGGAACGCGCGCTTCGGCGACTTCTTCCCCGAGCCGCAGGCCCTGATCACGAGCGGCGCTCGCATTCTGGGCACCGACGGCGCCTCGAAGATGTCGAAGTCACGGAACAACACGATTCCGTTGCTCGCGCCGCCGGATGAGATCGCGGCGATCCTGCGGACGGCCGTCACCGATCCGGCCCGCGTGCGCCGCGACGACCCCGGGAATCCCAACGTGTGCAACGTTTACGCGCTGCACGGCCAGTTCACGCCGCAGGAAGAGCGCGAGGACATCGAAATCCGCTGCCAGACGGCGACGATTGGCTGCGTGGACTGCAAGCGTCGCCTGGCAGCCAACATGGCCGACGAGCTGGCCCCGGTTCGCGACCGCGCCGACGAGCTGCGCGCCGAGCCGGACCGCGTGTACGAGATCCTGGAAGCGGGGGCCGAGCGGGCGCAGGCGATCGCACGGGAGACCCTGCACGAGGCACTGGACCGGATGGGACTCGAGCGCCGCAGAAGCCCATCGGGGTGATGTCCCACAAGCTGCTCATCTGGATGTACGCGCCAGACTACTCGCTGTGGTCGATGCCGGAGTCGAGCATCGAGCGAGTGCGCGAGGCGCTTCCACCGGATTGGCGATTCCACAGCATCCGGGTTCCCCTCGAAGCCCGCGGCGACGGCGCTCGCGAGGTTCCGCCCGAGCTGCTGCACGAGATCGTCGACGCCGAAGTCTACATGGGCTTCGGCATCGCGCGTGAAGCGTTCATCGCCGCCAGGGAGCTGCGCTGGCTGCACTCGGGCGCGGCCGGGGTCGGCGGGTCCCTCTTCCCGGAGCTGCTCGAGAGCGATGTGATCCTCACCAACTCGGCCGGCATCCACGCTACTCCGTTGGCGGAGTACGCGATCGGCGCCATGGTCTACTTTGCCCGCGGCTTCGACATCGCGCTTGGCGCAAAAGCGGAGCGGAGGTGGGGCCACAGAGATCTGGCCGGCACCGGGACGCCCGTCCGCGAGCTGGAAGACAGCACCGTCGGCATCCTCGGCCTCGGGGGGATCGGAGAGGCCGTGGGACGCAAAGCTGTGGCGCTCGGCATGCGCGTGGTCGCCCTGCGGCGCACTTCGGATGCGGGGCCGGACTGGGTTGATCGAATCCTGGGCCCCGACCGCCTCCACGAGCTGCTGGCCGAGTCCGACTACGTGGTCGTCGCGCTCCCCGAGACTGAGGCGACCCGCGACCTGATCGGCTTCAGCGAGCTGGAGGCCATGCGTTCCGGCTCCGTCCTCATCAACCTCAGTCGCGGCAAGATCGTGACCGAGCCCCACCTGATCCAGTCTCTACGTGCAGGCCACCTGCGCGGAGCCGCACTCGACGTGTTCGCCACCGAACCGCTCCCGACGAGCAGTTCGTTGTGGGACATGGCGAACGTGCTGATCACTCCGCATACGGGCGCTGTCACGGATCGGTTCTGGGACCGCGAGACGGCGCTGATGGTGGCCAACATTGGTCACTACGTGGCGGGAGAGCCGCTCGTGAACCGGGTCGATAAAGGGGAGGGTTACTAGAGGTGGAGCAACTGATCAGGGCAGCCGTGGAGCGGGGGGCGCGAAGCCTGCTCATCAAGCCCGGCGATGTACTGCGTGCGCGGATCGATGACGACCTGGTCAAGCTGTCGAAGACGGCCTTCACCCCTGAAGAGACGCGCGCCATCGCGCTCAAGATCATCGACCGGGCGGACGTTTCCGAGCACATCGACGAGCTCAACGACTACGACTGCGCCTGGACCCTCGAGGACTGCGGCCGCTTTCGCGTCAACATCCTGCGTCAGCGCGGGCAGCTCATGGTGGTGCTGCGGCGCATCCCCGGAAAGATCCCGACAATCGACGAGCTCGCCCTCCCGATGGTCCTCGAAGACATCGCCGACGTGGACGACGGCCTGATTCTGGTCACCGGCGCGACCGGGTCCGGAAAGAGCACGACGCAGGCGGCGATGATCGGCTGGATCAACCGTAACCGCCGCAAGCACATCATCACGCTTGAAGATCCGATCGAGTATCTGCACGAGGACGACCAGTGCACGATCACGCAGCGGGACGTGGGCTCCGACACCGAGTCGTTTGCGAGAGGACTTCGACAGGCGCTGCGGCAGGACCCGAACGTGATTCTGATCGGTGAGATGCGGGATCCCGAAACGATCGACACCGCGATCAAGGCAGCCGCCACCGGGCACCTCGTGATCTCGACTCTCCACAGCCCGACCACCGTCGCGTCGATCTCACGCCTTCTGGCCGTGTTTGCCGAGGACGAGCGGGATCTGGTGCGCATGCGACTCGGCGACGTGCTGCGCGGGGTGATCGGCCAGCGGTTGGTTGCCCGCAAAGGAGGGAAGGGACTGGTGGCGGCAATCGAGATCATGAAGGTTACGGGAGCGGTGCGGGACTGCATCCTGATGTCGCGGCCGACCGAGAGGATCGAGGAGCTGATGCGGGAAGGCACGCAGCAGTATGGGTCCCAGACATTCGACCAGCACCTGATGGAGTTCGTAAAGGCGGACGTGGTCGACTACTCGACCGCGCGAGCGGCGGCCACCAAGCCGGCCGACTTCGAGCTGATCATGCAGACTCTGGCGTCAGACGACTCCGGAGGCGGAGCCAAAAAGATGAACTCGCTGCTCGAGGACGAGGCGTTTCAGCAATTCTGAATCTGCGCGGTATCTATCTCCCGGTCACCACTCCCTTCGAAGGCGCGACGGGTGACATCGCGCTCGATCACTTTCGCACGAACCTGATCGACTGGCTCTCGCACGGGCCGGCGGGCGTCGTAGTTGCGGGTTCAACGGGCGAAGCCCCTCTCCTGGCCGATGGTGAGTTCTCACTGCTCCTCGACACGGCCCGCCGGACGATCGACTCCGAGCGCGACTCACCGAATGCCAACGAGCGCCCCGTAGGCGGACCGAGGCATCTGATCGCTGGCTGCGGGGCGGAATCGACCCGGCGCACAATCGAGCTATGCGGAATCGCCGCGGCTCGTGGTGCCGACGCCGTACTGGTCCGTTCGCCCTACTACTACCGGGACCAGATGAGCCCGGCGGCGCTGCATGATCATTTCGAGGCCGTCGCCGATGCCTCCGAGGCACCGCTGATCGTCTACTCGATTCCCCGCTACGTGCCGGTCGAGTTGGCGCCTGAGTTGGTCGGTCGGTTGATGGAGCACGACAACGTGATCGGCGTGAAGGATTCCTCCGGCGACCTGAGGACGATGGGCGCCGTGGTCGAGGCGTGTGGCGATCGCGGAGCGGTGCTGGCCGGCGCGGGCACGCTGCTCTACTCGGCCCTCGAAACGGGTGCGACGGGTGGCGTGGTGGCCGTCGGGCTGCTCGCGACCGCGGCCTGTGTGAGCCTGATGCGCGCGTTTGAGGCCGGCCGCAGCGTCGAGGCCGGTCGCCTGCAGCAGACGATCGGGCCGTTGCACAAAGCGGTGGTGGGGAAGGGCGGAATCGCCGGCATCAAAGCGGCGCTCGACCTGCTGGGGCTGTATGGCGGCCCCGTTCGCGCTCCCCTTCTTCCAGCGCCGGATGGAGATCGGGCGAAAGTCGAGGAGGCACTCACGAAGGCGGGACTCGTACCGACCCCGGTGAGCAGTTCCGGATAATACCAAGACCCGGCCACAGGGGACAATGGACCTCTCGATGGATCACCAGTCGCTCACGCTGACCTGTCCGGATTGCGACACGGAGTTCCTCGTACTGCGAGGCTCCGTTTACGATGCGGCCGAGCCTGTCGGCCTCTACCTCGTTGCCCTCCACGGCCACAGCCCCGGCGGCCCCATCGCGCATCTGGCGATCGGGCTGCTTGACCCTGCGGACCAAGCCAAGGACCCAACGGCCATTGCGATGGACGTCGTGTCCGCCTCCGGCGACTTCGGATTCTTCGTCGTGGATTGGCGGGATTCACCCTGGCAGACGGAGTCGTACCTCGGAGAACAGATCGATCGGAACGAGGCGATCGAGCACCCTCGCCGCGAGGATTATCTGGAAGTCGCGGGCTACGTCGCGAAGACCCTCCCCGCAATGAGCGAGTACTTATTCGCAACTTGATTCATCACTTGCCGGTAGCGAAACGGCGCGTGAGCAAGTAGCGTCATGAGTCAGGCCGTAGCACGCCGCGATCGAGGCGAGGCTCCGGCTCCATTCATGTCTGGCGGCCGTCTCCCGACCCGGAACGGCCGCGTTTCGTGGGCGCATGTTCAGCGAAACCAGCCGCTGCGTAGTTGTCGTCGGTGCCCAGTGGGGCGACGAGGGCAAAGGCAAGATCATCGACGTGCTCGCCGAGCAGGCAAGCATCGTGGCCCGCTACCAGGGTGGGGCGAACGCCGGCCACACGGTCAACGTCGGCGACGACCAGTTCATCCTCCACCTCATTCCCTCCGGTGTCCTCTATCCATCGGTGCGTTGCCTGCTCGGCAACGGCGTCGTGATTGACCCCTGGAAGCTGGTCGAGGAGATGGAGGCGCTCGAGGCGCGCGGGATCGAGCTCGAGGGACGGCTCGGCGTCAGCACGCGCGCCAACCTCGTCCTCCCCTACCACCAGGCGCTCGATCGGGCCTCCGAGCAGAGTCGGAGCGACAAGATCGGAACGACCGGGCGGGGGATCGGGCCCGCGTACCGAGCGAAGGTCGGCCGCACCGGCGTCCGGGTCGGCGACCTCCAGGACATCAAGCACTGCGCCGAGGTAGTGCATGAACGGGTGGCGGCAGCCAATCGGCACATGGAATCGCTGGGCGTGGACGAGTCGTCGGACGCGGACGATGTGATAAGCCGGCTGGAGCAGATCCGGGGAACGCTGCTGGCGATGGCGACCGACGTCGGAAGCGAGATCCGCGCCGGGCTCGACGATGGCGGCCGGGTTCTGCTCGAAGGCGCTCAGGGGTCGCTGCTCGACGTGGACCACGGCACGTATCCGTTCGTGACCTCGTCCACGACGACGGCGGGCGGGGCAGCCACCGGAGTGGGGATCGGACCGACCCGGATCGATGGAGTCCTCGGGGTGGTGAAGGCGTACACGACGCGCGTCGGCAACGGGCCTTTGCCCACGGAGCTCGAGGGCGGTGACGCCGATCATCTCCGGAAGCTGGGCGACGAGTTCGGCGCTACCACCGGGCGGCCGCGGCGGCCCGGGTGGTTCGATGGACCGGTCGTGCGCCACGCGACCGGCGTCAACGGCCTCACCGCGCTGGCCGTCACCAAGCTGGACGTGCTCGACAGCTTCGAGGAAATCAAGCTGGCCACCGGGTACGAGCTCGATGGGAGTCTCGTGACCGGCTTCCCGGACCTGACCGCGGACCTCGAGCGCGTGGTCCCCGTATACGAGACGTTGCCCGGGTGGAAGCGCGAAACGGGCGAGTGCCGCACACTGGACGACCTCCCCTCGCAAGCACAGGCGTATCTCGGCCGCTTGCAGGAAGTCGCCGGAGCCCCGATCCGCTACGTATCGGTGGGAGCGAGCAGGAAGCAGACGGTCCGAGTGTAGGTCCTCCCGCGCCGATCCTCCCACGGAGCCCCGTCCCACACCCGGCGGGCACATTGCCCTGACTCACAATCTCGTTTATTCTTAAAGGCTGTCGCAGGATTCGGCGGTATCGCGGGAGCCTGCTGCGGGACGCGCGCCTCACGGCGTCGCGTCCTTCTGTTTGCGGATCTACGCGGGACCCTGGATCAGCCGATGTTCGAACAGCTCGGCCAGCGACTCGACAGCGTCATGGGCCGCTTCCGGCAGCGGGGCGTAATCACGCCCGCCATGCTGCGGGAAGGGCTGCGGGAAGTACGTCGCGCGCTGCTCGAGGCGGACGTCAACTACCAGGTGGCGCGCTCGTTCCTCAAGCGAGTCGAGGAGAGGGCGACCGGGCAGGAAGTCCTCAAGTCGGTCAACCCGGGCGATCAGATCGTCAAGATCGTTCACGACGAACTGGTCGAAATCCTGGGCGGCGAGGCCACGGGACTCGAAGCGGCCAGCGTGCCGCCGACCGTCGTCATGCTGGTCGGCCTGCAGGGCTCGGGCAAGACGACGACGGCGGCCAAGCTTGCCAAGCGGCTCAAGGGCGAGGGACGCCGGCCGCGGTTGGTGGCCTGCGACCCGTACCGGCCGGCGGCGGCGAAGCAGCTTGAAACGCTTGGCGAGGCGATCGGCGTTTCGGTGGCGCACGACCCGGACGAGAAGGACATGGCCCAAATGGCCGCGCGCGCGGTGGACGGAGCGCGGCGGGACGGAGCGACCCACGTCGTGCTGGACATGGCGGGACGGCTGCAGGTCGACGCGGAGATGATGGACGAGCTGCGGGCCGTGCGCGCGGATGTGAAGCCGCACGAAGTGCTGTTGGTCGCCGACGGGATGACCGGGCAGGAAGCGGTGCGGATCGCGGAGGGCTTCCACGAGACGGTGGGGCTCACCGGGGTGATCCTCACCAAGATGGATGGAGACGCGCGCGGAGGTGCGGCGCTCTCGATCCACAGCGTCCTCGAGGTGCCGATCAAGTTCGTGGGGGTCGGCGAGCGGGTGGACGACCTCACGTCGTTCGATCCGCGGCGGATGGCCGGTCGGATCCTGCAGATGGGCGACATCGTCGGCCTGGTCGAGAAGGCGCAGCAGACAGTCGACCTCGAGACGACGGCGAAGCTCGAGCAGAAAGTCCTCGGGAAAGGGAAGTTCGACCTCGAGGACTTCCGTCAGATGCTGGGCCAGATCCAGAAGATGGGTCCGCTGGAAGGGTTGATGAAGATGATCCCGGGCGTAAAGCCGGGGATGATCGCGCCGGAAGCGCTCGATCCGCGACGAATCAAGCACATGGAGGCGATCGTGCTTTCCATGACGCCGGCTGAGCGCCGCAAGCCAGAGCTGCTGAACGGGTCCCGACGGGCGCGTATCGCGCGCGGATCCGGGCGGCCGGTGCACGAGGTCAACCGGCTCATCAAGCAGTTTCGGCAGTTCCAGGACATGGGGAAGATGTTCCGCCGCATGAGCAAGCTCGTTCCCGGCATGGGCGCGACCCCCGAAAGCGGCATGGTCAACTAGACGATCGAAGCAAAGACAAGACACTCAGAGCGAATTCAGGACCAGAGAAATGCCAGCGACTATCAGACTGCAGCGCGTCGGCCGGAAGAAGCAGGGCTCGTTCCGGATCGTGGTGACGGAAAAGACCGAGTCCCGCAGCGCGCCGGCGCTCGAGATTCTCGGCACCTACAACCCGCGCACCGAGCCCTCGTCGATTCGGTTCGACGCCGCCCGTGCGCTCCATTGGCTGCGCGCGGGAGCACTTCCGAGCGACAGCGTCGAGTCGATCTTCCGAAAGACGGGCGTCATGAAGCAGTTCCGGAGCGGCGTGGAGCCCGAGTCGCTGACCGAGACGCTCATCACCGTTGGGTCGCCCTTCGGTGGCGGCAAGACGTCGCAGCGCGGAAAGCACGGAGGCCCCCCGTCGCCCGAGAAGGTCGCGGCCGAGGCCGCGGTCGCGGCGAGCGCGGCGGCTGACGCGGCGGTGGAAGACGTCGTCCAAGAGGTCGTCGAAGACGCGGCGGTAGAAGCCGGAGCGGAAGAAGTCGCCGCCGAGGTTGAGGAAGCAGCGGACGAGGCAGAGGAAGCCGCAGCCGACGCCGAAGAGGCTGTCGAAGAGGTGACGGCGGAAGCCGAGGCGGAAGTAGAGGCCGTAGCCGAGGAGGTCGAGGAGGCCGAGGCGGCTGAGGCGGCAGACGCGGACGAAGAACCGGAGAAAGAAGGCTCCTGACCGGAGCCGACTCGCCACCGTGCGGGATCGATCGCATGGAGATGGTACTGGTGGCCGGCGTCAGTCGCGCCCAGGGCCTGGTGGGCGAGCTTCAGGTGCGGCTGGAAACGGACAAGCCCGAGGAGCTCTTCAGTCCCGGCAGAGTCTTCGCCGTCGATGAGCCGCCACTCGGACTCGCGGAACAGCTGACGCTCGAGAGCGCTCGGCCGCACGGCCGGGGCTGGGTCCTCAAGTTCGAACAGATCGGGGACCGCCATATCGCGGAGCGTTACGCCGGCTGCCGGCTGTTTCTGCCGCTGCACGAGCTGCCGGAACTGGAGGAGGGCGAGTTCTTCCTCCACGAGCTGGTCGGCCTCGAAGTCCGCGATCAGGCCCATGGCCGCGTGGGCGAAGTGACCGGCGTGTACGAGGCGGCGGGACCGCCGCTGCTGGTCGTCCGCTCCGAGGAGCGGGAGCACCTGGTTCCGTTCGACGGCGCGTTTGTCAGCCGCGTAGACCGCGAGGCCGGTGTGGTGTGGATCGACGCGCCGGCGGGGCTGCTCGACCTGTAGGGAGGTACGCATGCACATCAACGTGCTTACCATCTTCCCTGGCTACTTCGAGCAGACGCTGCAGACGAGCATCGCCGGTCGGGCGGCCGACGGCGACCTGGTGCGGTACAGGGTGGTCGACCTGCGTGACTACACGCACGATCGCCACCGGACGGTGGATGATGAGCCGTATGGCGGAGGGGCCGGGATGGTGATGAAGCCCGAGCCCTTTTTCGAGGCGATCGACGACCTCTCTCCAAACGGTCCGGTCGTGCTCCTGTCGCCCCGCGGCGAGCGTTTCGACCACGCGAAGGCGGTGCGCTACTCGCTGTTGCCGGAGCTGACGCTCCTCTGCGGTCACTACAAGGGCGTGGACGAGCGGGTGGCCAAGGGGTTGGCGACCGAAGAGCTGTCCGTCGGCGACTATGTGCTGTCGGGCGGCGAGCCCGCGGCGCTGGTAGTGATCGATGCGGTCGTGAGGCTGCTGCCTGGCGCGCTCGGCGATCACGAGTCGGCGTCGACCGACTCGTTTTACGAGGGAGCGCTGGCGGCGCCTGTGTACACGCGGCCGCCGGAGTACCGGGGGATGGACGTGCCGGAGGTGCTGCGCTCGGGCGACCACGCGGCGATCGAGCGCTGGCGCGAAGAGCAGTCGGAAGCGGCGACGGCTCGGCGTCGGCCGGAGTTGGGCCGCGAGAGACAATTCGAGTAGATTCGGAAGAATGCCGCCGGTGGCGGCGATACAGGGAGCGCGGGAAAATGGATCCGAGAATTCAGGAAATCGAAACGGGATACCTTCGCACGGACTTGCCGGCCTTTGCGCCGGGTGACACGGTCCGGGTGCGCGTTCGCGTCGTCGAAGGGACGAAAGAGCGGATCCAGGCGTTCGAGGGCGTGTGTATCGCGCGCCGCGGTTCCGGCCTCAACGAGACGTTCATGGTCCGGAAGATCTCCGGCGGCGTCGGTGTCGAGCGCATTTTCCCGATCCACTCGCCGGCCCTGTCCGGGATCGAGGTGGTTCGGCGGGGTCAGGTGCGGCGCGCCAAGCTCTACTATCTGAGGGCCCGCCGTGGCAAGCGCGCCCGCGTGAGAGAGCGCCGCTGGTGGCTGGACGCCAAGGAGACCCCGACGATGGGTCCAGCCGAGGACGCCGTCGCGGATGCGGACCTAACGGAGCCCGAGCTCGACATGCAAGTCGGCCCGGACGCCGAGCCCGCCGAAGCGAACGCGGACGCCAGCCGAGAGTAGCGTCCCGACCTTGCCGCGTACGCGCTCCG
>JBFILW010000050.1:0-15691 GCA_041612005.1 Gemmatimonadota bacterium | reverse complement strand
TCTGTCACGACCTCGACTTCCCTCCCCTCATCCGGCAGGCCAGCGCCCGGCGAATCGGCCTCGTGGTCGCACCGTCCAATGACTGGAGCGTCATCGCGGTGCTGCACGCTCGGATGGCAGTGTTGCGGGCGGTGGAGAGCGGCTTCACCCTCCTTCGCCCGACAAGTGGAGGCCGCAGTATCGCCGTCGATACGCGTGGCCGGGTCATCGCCCGCGTCGACTTTCCCGAGGACGCGCTGGTCGCCGACGTCTCGGCTGTGTCGGTCCGCACTCTGTATGGGATGATCGGCGACTGGTTTTCCTGGCTTTGTCTGGCCGGACTGGTCTTGCTGCCGTTCGTGCTGCGCGGACGCTATGCAGGTTCGACCCGTACCTCCGCCTCACCGTCCGCGCCGTAGCGCACCCGCACTTCCCAGGGATGGCAGCAGACTTCACAGTCTTCCACGTACGCCTGCGAATCGCCGCCACCCGCATCCAACCCGATCGTCACCGACTCCCCGCAGTGCGGGCAGATGACTTCAGCCTCTGTGTCCATCCGTAAAGCTAGGAACCGGGCCGCAGTGTTACAATTGGTCGTGATTCCGTTAGTGAGGACGGGCGATGAGTAACGCAAGACTGCCGGCCGGCCAGACTGGGGATCTGCACCGGATTCTCCGAGTCCGCGACGGCCTCGCCGTCACGGTCGGGATCGTCATCGGAGCTGGAATCCTCCGCACCCCGGGCCTCATTGCGGGTTACCTGGGCGATGCGACCGCCATGCTCGGCATCTGGGTGCTGGGCGGCGTCGTGGTAGCGCTCAGCACGCTGGTTCTCGCGGAGATGGCCACCGCCCTGCCCGAGGCGGGCGGCAAGTATGTGTACGCGCGGGAGGCTTGGGGACCGCAGGTCGGATTCGTGGCCGGGTGGTCAGAGATCCTGGTGACCCGCGCCTTCTCGGGCGCGGCCAAAGCAGTGGTGATCGCCGAGTACCTGGTGCTGCTCACCGGCCGCGGCTCGGTGCGCATTCTGGCCGCCGGTGTCGTGCTCGCGTTCTTCCTCCTGCACACACGCGGCCTGAGGGCGGGACGAGGTTTCCAAAACACCTCGACGCTCGCCAAAGTGCTCATTCTGGCCGCGATCGGCGTGGCAGGCGTGTTCGGCGGAGATGGGAGAGGCTTCCGCGAGAGCATGCAGGTTGCGCCTGAGTACGCTGGCCTCCTGGGCTTCGTTCTCGCCTATCAGGCAGTGGCGTTCGCCTACTACGGCTGGGAGGACGCGGCGAAGATGGCCGAGGAGACACAGGATCCGGGACGAAGCCTGCCTCGCATCCTGGTCGGCGGTGCGGCCACGGTCGCTTGCCTCTATCTCCTCATTAACGTCGCCTTCTTGAGCGCTTTGACCCCGGCTGACATGGCGGGATCCCAACTAGTGGCGGCCGACGTGCTGCGAAGCACGTTCGGATCTGCGGCCGGAACCGTCGTCATAGTGGCCAGCCTGGTGATCCTCGTCAGCTCGCTGAACGTCAACTTCCTCGGTATGCCGCGCGTCGCCTTCGGGCTGGCTCGGAACCGCTTGGCACCCGCGGCCTTCACGCGAGTCGGGTCCGGCGGGACCCCGGGGCCGGCGCTCGCCTTCATCAGCATCGTGATCCTCGGCCTCGCGGTGACCGGCGCCTTCGAGCTCCTGATCCGGTTCATGATGACCGTCGCGATCACGGTTGATCTGATCGTTCTCGCGGGGATCTTCCGGCTCCGGCGGCTGCAACCCGAGCTTGCCCGCCCACTCCGGGTTCCCTTCTACCCCTGGCTCCCGGCAGCGGCCGTTCTTCTGTACGCTTTCGTCCTCGCGGCGATCGTGGGGACGCAGCCGATGCTCGCGCTCGGGGCGGCGGCAATGCTCGGCATTCTGTGGGCTGCGGGCTGGCTCGTGGTACGGAGTCCCAAGTTTCGCGACTGACAGTCTCAGCGGTCCAGCCTTTGCCGGAGCGAACGAGAACGGGTGACCCGTCGCGCGATGAGCACGAGCGGCGCGTCCGTGCTCCTGGCGATCTCGAGCGGGAGTGCGCCGAGAACCCGCTCGGAGCGACCGCGCTGGCGGGTTCCCAGCACGACCAGATCCGACTCCGCTGCTCGGCGAAGCACCGCCTCGGCTGGCGGGTCCGAGTAGTCCATGACGACTTCGTACGGACCGGCTGCTTCGTCGCGGGCCAGTCGTCGCAGCGCTCGCTCGGCGCGGGTGCGGGCTTCCTCCGACGCCCACGAGGGGAGCGCGCGCTGGAACGTGAGCGTACGGTGGCCGGAACGCGACAGACTGGCCAGGAGGCGGGCGCGCAGGAGACTGTGGTCCCGGCGACCACCGATCGGCACGAGCACCCTCTGCGCCTCCGTCATTCGCCAGTTGCGTGGCGCTCTCAGAATCACCACGTCCGTCTCCAGCTCCGCGATCAACCGCTCGAGTTTCCCTTCCGCCTCCAGCTCGGCATCCCGCGGGAGCCCGACGAGCACCGTCTCGCAGCTGTGACCGCGCGCCACTCGCGCAATTTCTCCCCATACGTCCGGTGCGATGGTGAACAACGCTTCCGAGACGAGCGAGTGCTCCAGGCTTCTGGCGAGTGACTCCCCGAGCACGTTCTGCGCATCGCGCAGGGCCCGCATGGTCTCCTCCGGCTGGCCATCGGGGGAACGAACAACCGACAGCAGGAGGACGCGACCAGTCCCGGGAGTGCGCAGTGTCGCGGCCACATCGACCAGGCTCGCGGCGCGGTCCGGGTTGGCGATCGGAACAAGGACGAGAGGGCTGCGTCCGCGCAGCCTTGCCAGGTCGGGGTCCCGCGCCTCGGCGCTGACATCCGCCAGCCTGGCGCCGGGAGCCAGTATCGTCAGGTAGAGGGCGATGCCGATGCCCAGCCACAGCATGACGACGCTTCCGGCCTCGGGCACGGCGACTGCCTGAAACACCGCGAGTCCCACGCAGAGCGCGGCGCCGAGCACGGGTACGAGCATCGGTGTCGGAAGACCGGAACGGCGCCCCACCAGGATCAGGACGCAGTGCACCATCGCGAAGGTGATCAGGAAGATGAGGCTCGACGCGGCGCCGGCCGCCGCCACGTTGCCTACCGCCACCACGATGACGACCACGAGTGCGCTGGTGACCGCTACCGCGACCGCGGGTGTTCCGCTCGGACCGTTCATCTCGCCCAGCCGGCGCGGCAGCGTACGGTCGCGTGCCATCGAGAAGCCGACGCGTGAGGCCGCCAGCAGGTTCGCGTTCAGCGCCGACAGCATCGACAGTATCCCCGCTCCGATCACCAGCCAGTAGCCCGTGACGCCGAGGAAGCGCTCCGCAGCCTCGGCGACGAGTCCTTCGGGGTTCGCTGCCGCGGAGGCCGTGATTCCTCCCTCGGGAGCGCCAACCGTCGCGAGCAGGAAGAGAAGGGGCAGGTAGATGGCGAGGGCGATCCCGAGCGACAGGTACATCGCTCGGGGCAGGTTGCGGGTGGGATCGCGGACCTCGCCGCCGACCGCCGCGATGAGATCGAAGCCCTGGAGGGCTATGAACGTGTATCCCATCGCCTGCACGAGACCGAGGGGCCCGGCAGTGAAGAACGGATCGAGTCTGTCCACGAGCTCGGCTGGAGAGGCTCCCGCCAGGGCCGCCATACCGCCGATGATGAGGACGGCGAACACCACGACCTTGCCGATTGTCTCGATGTTGCCGCCACCCGCCGCCCGCCGCACCAGCGCGATCGTGTAGAATACGATCGCCGCGGCCGCGATCATGACCCGCATGCGGGAGCCAACGAGCCATGTGAGGGGTGCGCCGAGTGACTCGAATACCCGGCTCAGTCCCTCGGTCGCGAAGGCAGCGAATCCGAGCGCGTACAGCACGCCGGCCATGATGGAGGCGAACCACACGACCCACCCGACCACGAAAGCGACCTCGATCGAGAGCACTTTCTTCGCGTAGGTATAGACACCGCCCGACTCCGGAAAGCGCCGGGCCAACCGGGCAAAGCTGACGGCGGTGAGGAAGGCGATCGCGCCGTTGAGCGCGAAGGCGATGATGGCCGCGGGCCCCGTCGTCGCAAAGGCGACTCCGGCGAGGGCGAGAATGCCCCCACCCACGATCGCCCCGACACCGACCGCGGTGGCGCCGAACAGGCCGAGGTGTCGTTCGCTGTTCATCTGGGGGGCCGCGCCCGGATTCAATCCCCTCTCGCGGCCTGACGGCGCAGTTCGGGGTGATGCTCGGCAGCCGGCAGCACGTGCAACCACACTTCCTGGTCGACGTCGAGACCGAGCCGCGTCCGGAGGCCGGTCGGGGCGTAGACGTTGCAGACCAGGGGCGGGTCGGTGTCGGCCGAGGAGCTCATCAGAAATCCGAGCGCGGAACCGGCCATGACCACGGGACACACCTTCACAGCCAATGGCGCGGTTGCTTGTTGCCTTACCTCGTCAGGGAGATCGTCAGGCGTCATCAACTCCAGTGAGTCAGGCAGCTCGATTGGCTCGCGAAGGCCCAGTCTGACTGGGCGCCGTAGCAGGCCCACTCGCCAGATCCTCCAGATCTCCGGGGCGAACAGGGCCGAGACCCACCAGGTGGACGGGTCGTCCTCGGGTTGTGCGACTCGGACCCGGACCCGTACACCGCCCTTGATCTCCCCGAGCGTGTCGATGCCAAGCGCATCGCGTTCCCACTCATACATGCTTCACCGCCTCGTAAGACCAAAAAGGTCCATGGGTTGAACCTCGCTCAGCCGCCGATGAAGAACTCCCGGATACCGGTGAGCCCGAGCTGGAAGCCGACAGCCACCAGGATCAGGCCGAAGAAGCGCTCGAACAAGCGGGCGACCCGCGGCCGTACCACGCGCTGCAGAGTGGTGGCGAAGAGTAGAATGACAAGCACGGTAGCGGTGGCGACCGTCAGGGCGATCAGGGTTCCGATCGGCAGCACCGTACCGCCCGCAGTCTCCCGCACGGACAGCGAGATGACGGTGATCATGGCCGCTGGTCCCGCGATCAACGGCATGACGAGGGGGACCCAGAGGTGATCCTCCGGCTCGGCCCGCAAACGCGGGTCGAGCAGGACCGGCGAAACCTGCCCCTGGAGCATCCTCAACCCGATCACCACGAGGACGAGGCCGCCCGCGGCGCGGAATGCCGGCAGGCTGACCCCGAAAATATCGAGTATCCGCTCACCGGCGAAGAGGGTCACAACGAGTACGACGTAGGACCGGGTCGCCACTTTGACGGCCGCGCGGCGGATCTCTCCGACCGACTTGCCCTCCATGATCGCGAGAAAGACCGTCAGCTCTCCAAGCGGAGAGAGCAGCGCGATCAGCGCAGCCGATGAGTAGAGAATGTTCTGCAGCACTTCGCGTACCCGGGTTTCGGTTTCTTACTCCATGCTCGAGATCGGCAAGCCGACGGGGTGCGTCGGGGGAGCCCAGCGCCCGCCAACGGCGTGGCACTCCTCGTCCAGCTCGTGTACAACGCTACGGTACATTGCTTCGGCTTCGTCGGCACGATCCGCGATACACGTCACTCCGAGCCGCCCGAGCTCGGACAAGGCGCCGATCATGTGGAATACCGGGCCCTTCTGTGCTCGGGAATCGAACAGCAACTGACGACGCCGCACGATCTCCAGGAAGTCTTCGGGCGAGAGTCCGACATATGATGGAGAGCGGAGGTTGTCCGTCGCGAAATAGCACTTCGGAATGCCCCGCGAACTGACGTACTCACCCGTTGCCGCGTCGAGCGCGCCTCTGACGAGACTCTGGAGCGCCAGGAACGGAAACGTCGTGCCGCCCATGCGCAGATTGATCTCGACCCCATGGGTTGCCGGCGTCGCGCCGGAACCTGAGCCCCCGGAAAGAAAGTCGATTCCGAAGCGTCCCACCACCCCGTGGGCAGCGACGACCCGGCCCACCTTCATCGCCTGTTCCTGTATCGCGGCGCGGTGCCCCTCGTCAGCAGGAAAGCGACAGCCTACGTATGTCTGGCCCGTCGGTCCCTCCAGCACCTGTTCGTGTGTCGACAGCACGCGAACCTGGCCTTCCGGATCGATCCGCAGCTGCACGCTCGGAGATCGACACGTGTCTCCATCCACTCCGACGATGAACTGCTCGACCACGCCGCCCATCCGTTCCAGCTTCTGAAGGTAGGCCTCGGGGGATTCGTCGGCCGTCGGTTGCAGGTCACAGAGGGCCGTATCCAGTGCGCTCAGGCGTGCCTCCCGCTCGTCCGGCAGGGGCTGCGGGAAACGGAAGAGGGCGTTCCCGGCGCCGGCAAAGCTGTCGTCCAGCTTGACCACAGCGCGTCGAACGCCGGATTCGGCGCCGGCGATCTTGTCCAAGGCGCGAACCACGTCCGCTCTCGTATGGACCCCCGTGACCCCGAACGCCATTGCGACTCCTGCCTCGTCGAATACTCGGCGGGAGCCCGTCTTAGTGCCGATCCACGCGAGCTGCGGATCCGCCCCGTTGATTGGGATGTCGAGCTCGGCCGCAAGCCGCTGCTCGAGCACTGTCGTGTTGAAGCAGGTCAGATACGCGCCTTGGCCGTCTCCGATCGCGCGACGGATGCGCTCGATCAGCCGCGGGCGCTCGAGGATCTTCTCCGTGAGCGATCGCTGACTCGAGTCGTAGGCACAGAGCATGGAGAGCCTGCGTTCCGCGTCGCGCGGTGACACGTCTTCGATCAGTGTCAGGTAATACACGAGAATCTCCGGATGGACCGGCTCGCTCGTCAGGTATACGAGTCTCGCCCTGGGATCCTGCAACCGGAAAAGGCTGAACAGGAGGCGCTCCTCATAGAACTGAATGCCACGGATCTTGGCCAGCTCTTCGCGATCGAACGTGAGAGACGGGAGGACGACCGACGTGTGCTCGTTCGACGCCCCGCTCTCGATCCGCCGCCAGATCTCTCGGAGCCTGTCGATGGATGCGGCGGGTGCCGCATGTCCCCGATCGATCATGCCCAATGGTGTCGTCGGATCATTGGCCGCGCCAGCGGGCCTTGCGACCTCTTATGTCGATGTGCACGAAGGGGCCGTGGTTCGGCTTCGTGCGGTAGATACCGAGCCCGCCGAGGAAACGCTGCCACATCTTCGACTGCGACTGCTCATCGATGATGCGCGCGAGCAGCTCCGCGTCTTTGACGTCGATCCGGCCGTCGCGATTCAAGTCGTCCATCACGCCGTCGCGCGGGCTCTCGTCGACGAAAATATCCGCGGCGTCACCCCACTTGTGGCGGCTCCACTCGGAGTTTCGGATCAGCTTGTTGTAATAGGGCGTCCGGTAACCGCTCATGATGAAGAAGCTCTCGATCGGATAGCCTGCCTCCTGCACGCGGCGGAGAATGAGCTCCAGCTTGAGTAACAAGAAAGGTTCGAGCACGACGTATTTCGGATAGTCGCCTACTTGCTTGCACACGAAATGCCGAAGCCGAAAGTGCGGAGAGATAAGTGTCTCGACGTTCTCCGGCGTTACCTCGATGAAACCCACCGGTGGCCGGTAGATGTCGCGCAGCGGCACCTTCGGATAGCTGCCGATTCGGTAGCCATTCAAGACACCGTTCCGTACCGAGTCGCGCGGAACGAGCACGAATGTCTGAATCACGACCGAGTCGGCGCCACCGGGGGGCGCCACCGTGAGGCGCGCGAGACCGGTCCGACTCGATCCACGCCAGATCCAGGACCGCTCGCCGGTGCGGCGGACCTGGCCCTGTGAGGCTTGCAGAGAGAAGCTCCCCGGCGGTGCGTCGCCGATCACTGCGACGGTCAGGGAGTCATTCGGAAGCACGGTCGCGAGGTTGATCCTGTAGCGCGACTCGACGGTCCCGTAGCGCACGGAAAATGATGCGTACGGATCAGAGACGGTCGTTGAGGCGGTTGGCCGTTGGCTGCCCTGCGCCCCCGCGAGCGGTAACGCCGGCTCGAGCGGGAAGGCGGTAGTCAGCAGGACTCCGGTGGCGACCGACACCGGCCACCACAGCCGCGACCTGACATTACGCATCTGGAGCACCTGCTTCCAAAGCCGCCTTCAACGGTCCGTCGCGGTTGTAGATGTCCGGCCGGAAGCTGATGCTACCGTCATCGTTCGCCCACGCGGTCCAGTAAAGCAGGTGGACTGGCATGCGGCGGGACAGAGTCACGGATTGCTCGACCTGCCGAGCGAGAGCCGCTTCGATCGCAGACCGCGACCAACGGACGGGGTCGGCCAGCAAGAGCTCTGCGAGCGCCATCGGCTTCTCGACCCTAATGCAGCCGGAGCTGAACGCCCGCTGCGCCTTGGAAAACAACTCGCGGCCGGGAGTGTCGTGCAGGTACACATTGAAACGGTTTGGAAACATGAACTTGACCCGCCCGAGGGCGTTCTGAGGTCCCGGCTCCTGAATCAGCCGATACTTGAAATTGCGTCCGGTCACCGTCTGCCAGTCGACCGTCCTCGGGTCGATCTCCTGCGCTCCGGCGCTCCAGCCACTGTATACGCGGATCTTCTGGCTCGCGAGATAGCCCGGATCCTTCTTGATCAGAGGAAGCTTGTCGAGGACAGCAAGATCGTGGGGCACATACCAGTATGGGTTGAAAACGAGGTAGGTGATCGTATCGCTGAACACGGGGGTACGCCGGTAGCTGCGCCCGACAATCGCCTGCATCGAGAGCACAGCACTGTCCGACTCGATCACGTCCAGCGAGTAGGCGGGGATGTTGACCAACACGTATCGGTCACCCAGCTGATCGGGCAGCCAGCGCCACCGCTCGAGATTGAGCTCGATCTGTTCGATGCGATCTTCGATCGAGACGTTCATTGCCGCCAGGGTCGCGTCGCCCACCACTCCATCCGGGGTCAGGCCATGCCGCGCCTGGAAGCGGCGAACTGCGGAATCGAGACCCTCGTCAAGAACGTCGCTTCCGCCAGCGTACAAGATCTCCGCGGCTTCCGTGGCCTGAATCGCTCCCTCGGCCGCCAGCCGCCTGCGGATCGCGGTCACGCGCTCTCCCCCGTCACCGAGCTCCAGCGACGGGCCAGCCGGAACCGAAGGCCAGCCTCCCTGAGCCTCGAGGAAGCGATAGATCGCCAGAGCGGAACGGAGGCGGGCGTAGCCGGCCTGCGGTGGAAGCAATCGTCGGAGCGCAGCCCCGGGGCCTCCCGTTTCCATCGCCGATTCCAGCACCACGGCGAAGTCCGCCCCACGACGGTTGGCGATCCACTCCGAGTGGATCGTCTCGGGGTTGACGCGCCCGGATAGGAGGTGAGAGCCGTAGATCAAGAACGCGTCCGAGAGGAGCAGGTCGAGGCCCGCGGCAGCGCTCGCGTCGACCGCCTGGCCGCGCAACTGCCCGGCCAGAATCTCGGATCGCAGTGCCTCGATCTGCTGGAGATGGTAGTCGAGCGGATTGAGACCTTCGCGGTGAGCGGCTCTCAAGGTCTCGATCAGCTCCTCGCTTGCCGCGAGCGGACCGTCCTCGTCCAGCCAGGCCGGGGCATACGCGCGCCGCGCATAGAACGCGCCGAGGGCGACGGTCGCATACAAGGGCTCACCGTCGACTTCGAGTCGGGTCGCCACCGTCGAAGCCTCGAGCCGGCTCCGGAGCTCATCCGTCACCCTCTCCGTGAGCGCTTGCCCAGCCAGCGTGCCCGGCCACCAGAGCACCGCCGCCAAAGTCATGTACAATCCACGCATCTCGAATCCACCCGTTGTGAGCCTACTGCCCTAATCAAAATAACTTTGGGTCCCCCGAACCTGCCATAAAAGCCCAAGAAACATTACGATGGTCGATACTACAACCGAGGGAGAGGGCGATGAAACGAAAACTCGCCGCAGTGGTCGCAGGCCTGATGACAGTTCATGGCACTGCCAGCGCCCAGCAGGAGGCCCGTCCCGAAGACGTGGCCACGGTCGACGGCATCATGAAGGCGTATTACGAAGTCGTTTCCGGACCGGCCGGCCAAGTCGCGGACGTGGAGCGCGATCGTACCCTCCATCACCCCGAAGCATGGATCGCCATCTCGGGCACGGACTCCTCGGGGAAGCCGAGCGTGCGGATCATGACCCTGGACGGCTTCTACGGCGACAACGCGCCGCGCCAGCAGGGATTCTGGGAGTGGGAAACCGACCGGGTCACAAAGCGGTCGGGGAACATGCTTCACGTCTGGAGCAGCTACGCCTCCGCGCGAACCGAGGGCGGCGAGCCGTTCGACACCGGCGTCAACAGCATCACGCTGTTCTGGGATGGCGGGCGCTGGTGGATCATGAACTGGATGTTCGACGCATCGGCAGACTAAGGGCGCGTCCTTCCAAGATGTCGAAGTAGGTGCAAAGCGTCTGCGATGCTAGAACGGGTTCGTCGCGAAGACTGAGAACTCCGGGATGAAGCCGCGGGCGTCGATCTTGAGGGCGCCGATGATCGCGTCGGCGATCTCGCTGGGACGCAACTTCTTGTCCGAGATCTCCTGCTCGTAGCCCACCTTCGATGCGAATCCGGTGACAACCTCACTGGGATTGACGAGCATGACGCGCACGTTGTGGCGACGGAGCTCGTCTCGCCAGCATTCCGTCATGCCACGGAGCGCGAACTTGGACCCACTGTACGCGGTGCTCCCCCGGCCGCCTTTGAGTCCGGATGTAGATGAGATGTTGATCAGCTCGCCGCTTCCTTGTTTCACGAACCGGCGCGCGGCTTCACGGGCCATCAGGAAAGCCCCGTACACGTTAGTCCGAAACACTCCGTCGAACTCGTCGGCCTCCAACTCGACCAGCGGCTTGAAGGTGCCGTAGCCCGCGTTGTTGACCAGGATGTCGAGGCGTCCGTGCTCTTCGATCACATCGGCCACGGTGCGCACGGCATCCTCCTCGTTGCCCACGTCGCCAACAATCCAGTCGGCCCCGATCTCTTCGGCTGCGCCTTTCAGCAGGCCCTCGCGTCGGCCGGTGATCGTGACCTTCGCGCCCTCGGCTATCAGCGCCTCGGCGATCGCCCTGCCGATGCCTTCGCTTCCGCCCGTGACCAACGCGACCGCGCCTTCGAGATTCATCGTGCTCCTTCCGAGTCAGTCATCGGCTTGCAAGCTCTCGGCCACTTGCCGCCCGTACCGAAGAGCCTCAGAAATGATCTGGTCTTGCTTGAGCGTCAGCAGACGGCGGTTTCGCATCAGGACGCGACCGCCGACCATTGTCTCGACGACGTCGGACGCCTTGACCGCGTAAACGAGCTGAGAGTAGATGTCGTACACGGGGACGAGGTGCGGCGCGCTCAGGTTCACCACGATCAGGTCCGCGTACTTCCCGACCTCCAGCGAGCCGATCTCGTCTTCCATGTGAAGTGCCCGGGCTCCGCCGATCGTAGCCATCTCCAGTGCCTGCCGTGCCGACACGACCGCCGGATCGTCCGTCACGACTTTGTGCAGCTTGGCCGCCGTGTCCATCTCCTCCCACATGTCGAGATCGTTGTTGGAGGCGGCACCATCCGTTCCGAGCCCCAGCCGGAGGCCGGCACGCAGCATCTCGGGAACCGGAGCGACGCCGGTCGCCAGCTTCATGTTGGACTGCGGACAATGCCCGACGCCGACCTGGTTCTCCGCGAGCATCTCGATCTCGTCCGCGTTGACGTGGACGAGATGCGCACCGATCAGACGCGGAGACAGAAAGCCGATGCTGTCCAGGTAAGTCACGGGGCGCGCGCCGAAGTTCTCGAGCGTGTAGCCGGTCTCGCTGGGTGCCTCCGCGATGTGCATCAGCACGGGGATGTCGAGCTGCTCGGCGAGATCGCTGATTTCTTCAAGACGTTCGGGACTCATCGAGTACGGGGAGTACGGAGCAATGGCCGGCACGATCAGAGAACTGCTCTTCCACTTCTCGACGAACTGTGCCACGTAGACGAGCGCGTCTTCCCAGGTCTCGTTGTCGGGAGCCGGGAAGTCCAGCATCATTTCGCCGAGGACGGCCCGAACGCCGGCCCGGCTGGTTTCCCTCGCGATCATGTCCTCGAAGTAGTACATGTCGGCAAAGGTGGTCGTGCCGCCCAGAATCATCTCCGCGAGTGCGAGCCGGGCGCCGGTGACGGCGAAACCCCGAGTCAGGTGGTCGCTCTCCACCGGGTACATGTAATTTTTCAGCCAGTCTTCCAGCTCCACGTCATCGGCCACTCCTCGCAGGAGGACCATGGGAGCGTGTGTGTGGGTGTTGATAAGCCCCGGCAGGATCACGTTACCACTGGCCTCGACCACGTCGGCTGGCCGATAACGAGCGTCGTCGAAGCCTCCCAGTTCACCGACGCCGACGATCCGCTCGCCGCGGATGGCAACGAACCCGTTCTCGTACACGTTCCACTGGCTGTCCATGGTCACCACGGTCGCGCCCGTGATCATCAAGTCCACCGGCTCGGTGGTCGGGTGAGACGCCGCGGCCAGGAGTCCGATGGCCAGAGCCAGGAGTAAAGGTCGCATGATTGTCCGCCGTTCAGGGGTCATGAATGTGGACTCTGCCGCAAGAGCTCGGAGCTCACTGGCTGACCGGAGCCGGCTCGACCGGAAAGAACAGGTACTCGTAGTCCCCGTCGGAATAGAACAGGCTGTCCGAGACCGGCGGCAGGTCGGCGCCGAAGTAATGCGAGAACACGTAGCGCAGGAGGTTCACGGTCGTAAGGGAATCGGGGACGATCTCGTCGCCGTTGCCCGGCAGGTAGTAGGCGCCGAGCGCGCCGTGCCGCTCCTCCGCCTGAGCGTAAGGAACCCGCTCGTGCACGGCTGGATCGTACTCTCTGATCGTGCGTGTGCCGTGATCGCTCTGCAACAGGATGATTGGCTCCGGGGACCGCGCCAGCAGCGCCGGCAGGAGCTCCAGAACCTGACGGTTCACGCATTCGAGCTGCGCAATGTACCGTGCGCGGCGTTGCTCGAGGCCGGATGATTCCCCTTCATCCGGTCCTCGTGGGCCGGCAGGTTCGCAGTTCTCGTCCAGGATGTATGGGTTGTGTGGGACGAAAAAGTGTGCGAAGACGAACAGAGGGTCGTCTTCGTCCGGCGTTTCCCGCAGACGAGCAAAGCTCCGCAGCACACTATCAACGTCGTACTTGTCTTCCGTTACGACGACGAACTGCCCCAGCGCGGTGGCCCCCCATAGCCTACGGTGCAGCGAGCTCTTGGCCAGCACAGTCTCCAGCAGGTTTCGGCGCGGTCGAAACTGGAAGTCCGCGAAGCGGTTCTTCTGAGTCAGTCCCCCCCACAGGGGTGGGTAGAAATGGAAGTCGTAGCCCCGGCTCTTGAGGAAACTGACCGTTCGGTTGTTCTCCGTGATGTAGCGACCGAGCGAGCGGTCCTGTGATCGAGGCCCGGTTTCATCCGCAATCCGGTCCACATGCTCAAGGTTCAAAATCGACGCGATCGAGAGAATCGTCCGGGTATAGTTCGATCTCACCTCGGGCACGGTGAAACCGAGTGCGACCAGGCTGTCCAGAAACGGGCGGTTGTCGTACTGGAAGACCTTCCGGAGCACATTCTCGCTCGCGTACATGTCCAGGAGGATGAAGAAGACGTCACGCTGTGGCTCCAGTACTGCGGGCCCCGACTCGGACATCGGGAGCGGCTGCGCCAGATCGCGGGCCAGTTCGCTCCTTTCGATCACGCGCGCCCCGCGAGCAATGCCGACCCCGAGACGGACAGAAGCCTGAACGAGAAGGATGAGGCTCATCACGGCCAGAAAAACCGTCGCCTTCTCAAGCACGGCGGGTCGCCTCACGACCCGCCATACCGCAATCAGACTCGCGACGGCGACGACGGGGACAATCCACCGTTGACGCACGCCGGGAAGCGCGCGGCCCACGACTTCACCGAGTGGGAAGAGGTAGAAGACAAGGAAGACGCCGAAAAAGGCGATCAGTGCGCCGACCGCGAAGCGGTCGCCCTTCCACGGTAGCACACACAGAACCACCCACGCTACGAGTGTAGTCGCCGCCGAGACACCGACCAGAGCCAGCAGATCGCTCATGTAGAACTGACCGATGTGATCCGCCGCCAGGGTCACGACAGGGACCACCGCGAACGCGACTGGATAGATGTACTTAAGGCGACGTTTCCGGCTCATTGGCCCCGGTTGCGGAGAGCGATCGACTTCAGGGTCTGGAAAACAGACTTGAGCTTGTGGCGGACACGCGAAGACAGCGACGCGGCGGCGAGAGCGGCCGCGGCGATGGCCTGCATGATGAGACTCCCCGCCGCAGGATCAATGTACATCGTGAGCTCCGGAACCAGTTGTTTAGTGTCCGCCTCCAATGCTGCTCGGCGGTGCCCCCGCCACAACGAGGCGAAACGGCGACGGTAACGCAAGATCCGTACGTGTCGGGGGAATGGAAAGACCCAGCGTGTCGCTCGGCAGCTTCGATCGGCAGGCCGGACATACGCATTCGCCCCTCATGGGTCTTCCCCGACACGGGTCGTCGGCGGTCCGACCCCGCAGGGACGTGGTTCGGGTGTGGGGAGCTCGCGACATCCCGGCGGCCTTCGATCAACCGCCGGCCGCTCGGTTGATGCCGATCGGCTTCTCGTCCACCGAGCTCGACCTGGATGTGACTCTCGCCGTTACAACTGGTCCATGAGCGAGGAGGTTGTGTGGGACCGCAGGGTCCCCATCTCCCACGCAATCCACTCACAGCTCAGGAGGAACGAACGTGAAACAGAAGCTCAGCTTCATCGTCACGCTTGGCGCGCTGGCGGTCTCCGCGACCAGCGTCGCGGCACAGACCCCGACCGAGAGCGCCCAGGCCGACCTGCCCCCGAACGCGAAGCCCGGCGAATGCTATGCGCGCGTGTTGACGGAACCCGAGTACCGGATCGACACGGAACAAGTCATGATCCGCGAGGCCGCCGAAGAGGTCCGTGTGATCCCGGCGAAGTACGAGACGGCGACGCAGCGCGTCCTCGTCGCGGAGGCCTCCACCCAGCTCGAGGTCGTTCCGGCGACGTACGAGTGGGTCGAAGAGAGGGTGCTGGTGAAGCCGGAGACCAAGAAGATTGTAACGGAGCCGGCGAGGTACGAGACCGTCACGGATCGTGTCTTGGTCGAGCCGGCCAAGACGGTCTGGAAGAAGGGCACCGGCCCGATTCAGAAGATCGATGAGTCAACTGGCGAGATCATGTGTCTGGTCGAGGTCCCGGCCGTCTACGAAACGGTGACCAAGCGGGTGCTCAAGGCGCCGGCAAAGACCACGGAAGTCGTCGTACCGGCCGAGTACAAGGTAGTCCGCAAGCGCGTGGTGAAGACCCCGGCGACGACCCGCGAGGTCCCGATCCCCGCCAAGTACGAGACGGTCGAGGTCACGAAAGAGACCGAGCCGTTCCGGACGGCGAAAATCGAGGTCCCGGCCGAGTACGAGACGGTCGAGAAGCGAGTGAAGGTCGCCGATGGCCGCCTCGAGTGGCGCTCGATCCTGTGTGAGACCAACATGACGCCCGGTCGGATTACCGCGATTCAGCGCGCCCTCAAGAAAGCCGGTTACAACCCGGGTGCCATCGATGGAGTGATCGGCGCCTCGACCATCCAGGCCGTCAACGCCTACCAGCGGGCCAACAACCTCCCGGTCGACAAGTACCTCAACATGGAAACCGTGCGGGCACTCGGCGTGATGTAGGACGCCACTCGCGGGGTAGCTGTGTCGGCGCCGAGCCAACTCGGCGCTTGCTGGGAACAAAGAACAGAGGGCGAGCGGCAGTCCG
>JBFILW010000049.1:0-15831 GCA_041612005.1 Gemmatimonadota bacterium | reverse complement strand
CATCTGCGAAGCGCGCCGCGCGCGGATCGAACGGCACCGCGGCCAGAAGCGGCACGTCGAAGGCGGCCGCCAGCTCCCGTCCGGCCTCTCCCGCGAACAGGGCCCCCGTCCGGCCGCACTCCGTGCATGCATACGCGCTCATGTTCTCGACTATGCCGAGCAGCGGCGTCCCTCGACCGAGAGCCAGCTTCACGGCCCGCTCGACGACGCTCTTCGAGGCGGCGGACGGGATGGTGACGGCCAGGCAGCCAGCGACGTCCTCCACCAGCTCCATGACATCGATCAAACGCCGGGCACCCGGCGGTAAGTCGACGATGAGGAAATCGAGATCGCCCCACTCGACGTCGGCCAGGAACTCGCGCACCACTCCATGTTCCCGCGCGCCCCGCCACAGAAAGCTGTCGGTCTCGGGGCCCCGCCACTCGATCGGCATCTCATCGCCAAGCAGGAGGTCGATCGACATCAGTTTCACGCCACCGCGGCTGACGGGCGGCACCACCGCGTCCTCCTTCATGATCAGCCGTCCGGGAGGAACACCGAGCAGGCGGCGCGTCGACGCGCCGTTGAGGTCCGCATCGAGGAGTCCCGTCTCGTGACCGAGCGCGCGCAGCGCGGCGGCCAGGCAGGCCGACACGAAGCTCTTCCCCACGCCGCCTTTGCCGCTCGTTACCGGAACCAGGTGGCGCACGCCTGTCAGGCGCGCGCGAACACGCGCACGTTGCTCTCCGACCTGAACGGCCATTCCTGACCGATCCTTTTCGGCCAGCTCGTGATAGGTGCGGATGGTTCGTTCGGACATGGCGTGCAGTTTCACGCTCTCACCCTCCGGGCGCAACGACCCTTTTGCCGCCCACCCGCGTGACCTAAACTCAATTACCCACAGGGAGGCAAGCGTGTCGCTGATCAGCTTTCACAAACTCCTCATCGCAACGGCCATTGTGTTTTGCGCGGGTTACGCCGGCTGGGAGGCGAGGATTTTCATCTCGGGGAACGGCGGGATCGGGAGTCTGGTACTCGCGATCCTGTTCGGCCTCATCGCCGCCGGCTTCGTCTACTATCTGATTCACCTGAGTCGGATTCTGGGTCGCGAGACACCGCGATAGTGGCGGGCAGCACGCGGCCGCCGGGGTGGCTCATCGTTCTCGGCGGAGTCCTCCTGATCAGCCTCATCGGCATCGTGGCTTCGTCCCTGAGACGGCCCACGCCCCCCACCTTCTCGATCACCCGGCGCGCCCCGACGGACGTGGGCGACTCACTAGTGAGCGGCCGGGTGACCCTCGACGCCAGGTCGGCTGACCGCTGGAGTTTTTTCGACTTTTCGCGCAATGCGCCGGTGTTGGATCCCGGCCCGCTGGACTGGGACGTGGCGGTGCGCCGCACGAGCTGGATCGTCAACGGGGGCGAAGGCTTCGCGGGCCACGGCGGAGCGCAGGCCAGCAGCGCCGACTACGACAGGCTGGGTGTGGCTCCGACCGGGGCGTACATCGGGACGACCCTGTCCGCCGGCGACTCCGTCAACGCGGCATTCGAGAGGTGGTATCGGTACGACTATCTCTCGCACCTGCTGTGGCCACGCTCGAACAGTTTCCTGATCCGGACAGCGGACGGCCGCTTCGCCAAGCTGGAGATCGAGAGCTACTACTGTCTTGGACCGGAGCCCGGGTGCGTGTCGTTCCGCTACACGTACCAGGGAGACGGTTCGGGCGTGCTCGCTTCGCGCGCGGACAGCCTCAGGGGAGGCTCGGGCTCGAGCCGGTGATTCCGGGGTGCGAGCCGGTGACGCCCGGACCGGAGGAGCCGGCCCGGCGATTCGAGTCCTGCATCTTGAACAGGATCTTGAGCACGGGGGGCACGACGAACGTGGTCAGGATGACCATGATCAGAATTGCGCTATAGACCTCGTTCGAGAGGATCCCGGCCGAGAGGCCGAGGGCGGCGAAGATGAGGCCGACCTCGCCCCGTGGGACCATCCCTACGCCTACGATCAGCTTGTCGACATCCTTGCGGCGGACGACGTAGCCGGAGGCCAGTTTTCCGATGATCGCCAGCACCGTGAGGGCGCCCCCCACCGCGAGCACCGTGATGTTGAAGTCCTCATGGGCAGGAATGAAAAGACCGACGTTGACCGGCGCGCCCACCGCCACGAAGAAGATCGGCGTGAAGATGTCAGCCACCGGCTCGATACGCTCCACGACCGCATCGAACTGGTTGGTCGACGAGAGCACGATGCCGGCCGCGAAGGCGCCGATGATCATGGCCGAGCCCGCCATGTCCGCGAGCGCCGCGAGCAGCAACGCGAAACAGAAGGCGAACACCAGCAGGACGCCTCGCACCCGCATCCGGTCCACCATGTCGAACAAGGCGGGCGCCGCCGCGTTGCCGACCACGATCGCCACGACCAGGAACCCGACCGCGAAAAGGAGGATCTTCCCCACCGCGAGAACGCCCATCGCGACGCCACCGGCAAGACCGGCCACCACGGCGAGGATGACGATTCCGAGCACATCGTCGATCACGGCAGCGCCGATAATGATGCGGGCTTCGAACGTGTGCATCTTGCGCAGGTCCGAGAGGACGCGCGCCGTGATCCCGACCGAGGTGGCCGTCAGCGTGGCGCCCACGAAAATGGCGACGATGGTCAGGCTGATGCCTGGCGGATGGGCGCCGATCGACGGGTCCACGAAGTACCAGTAGAGGAACGCGAGGCCGAACGGCAGAACGACGCCGACGAGGGCGACCGCCGATGCGGTCGGCCCGACCCTGAACATCTCCTTCAGGTCCGTCTCGAGCCCGATCTCGAACAAGAGGATGGCGACGCCGATCTCGGCGAAGATGTGGATGATGTCGCCAATCTCCGTGCCCGATGGCGGAATGATAGCGAGCACGCTACCGCCCAAGATGACGCCCGCCAGCAGCTCTCCGAGAACGGCCGGCTGGCCGGCCCGTTCCGCGATCTCGCCGAACAGTTTCCCCACCACCAGGATGGTGATGAGGATGAGGAATATCTGCGGGATGGAGGGGCCGTGGTGCGTCTCGCCCGCCTCGGTCGCGGCGTGCGCGTCGTCTTGCGGCTCTTCCTGGCTCGCGGGCAGCTCCGACGTCGCCACCGAGCCGGGCTCCACCAACGAGGCCGTGGCCTGACCCTCCCGGCCTCCGTACAGAAAACCGACAACGAGCGCCGCTCCGATGATGAGGAACGACAGGCGACGTCTTCGTCGCCCGCGGCCTACGAATGTGGTCGGCGTCAATCGAGTCATCGGATCCTGGTGAAGGTGAGAAGCGCCCACGTTAGCGGAGGACCCGGCCGCGACGCTACCACTGAGACTGCGCTCCGTCCACGATCTTCTGTACCAGACTCTCCAGCGCCATCTCCTTACCGGCCGTGTCCAGTTCCGTGGCGGGGCGGTAGTTCCCGAGTCCCGAGACTCCGGGGGAGCTCCAAACCACGAGGTCCTGTTCCACGTCGCGGATCTCCACCGAGGCCCGGATGGTCACCTGCCTCTCGAACACCTGCGCGCCCTGGTCCTGCACCGCCTCGAAGTTGAGTGGTCGATCGTCGTATCCGACCAGGGTGGCGGTGATGATCGCGTCCGCGTCGGCGGCCGAGGCGAGCTGCAAGCCGAGCTTGGCTCGAACGGCCTCGACCAGCTGTGCGTTGAACTCGTCGGTGAGGTCGAATTGGCTCGTCCGGTTCTCGATCGGGGGGACGTAGGCGGTTCTCAGGTTCGACGGCAGACCACCACCTCCGGAGAATCCGTAGTTGCACCCGGCCAGCCCGAGCAGGGCGACGAGGAGGACGCTACGCGGACAGGTCATAGATGTGGGGAGGAAAGCCAGCCGGGGCCGGTTCGCTCGCGTTGAGGTCCCATCGCACTCGGTTGGGAGCCTGAAAGTCGCGGTACTCCGCCTTCGCCGGCCACGCCGCGGGCTCGCCCGGATCGGGCCACGTGATCTCGAGCCGCCGTGTGGTTCGGTCATCGAGCTGTTCCTCGACGCGCGACAGCCGAAGCTCGGGGGTGACGAAGTAGTAGATGAGGCTCCCGGACGGCGTCTTGAACACCAGGATGTCTCCGCCGTCTTTCCCCTCGTACCCACCCACCGGCTCGGACACGCCGGGCCGAAAGATGCCGGCCATCGCGTAGAGAAACGGCAGCGGTGGCAGCTCGACGTCCTCGATCTCGCCCAGCACGCTGAGTCCGGCCTCGGTCAGCGCGACCGCCATTCCCACATCACCGGGAGCGAACAGGTCCAGCCGGATGCTGTCGGTGGGGTTGAAGCGGGCCACGCCATCGCCGCTCACCGAGCCCTGTCGATCGCCGTACCTCCATTCGAACCGCAGGAGCGTCGCTTCCTGGGCCCCGCGGCGGGCCATTGCACGCTGCGTGAGCGCCGCCGGGTCTTCCAGCGGGAGCCCTGTCTCGATCGCGGTCGCGCAGCCGGCCGCGGCGAGCCACACGCAGGCAAGGAGGCCGCCGTAGACCCGCGGGTCACGCGGAGGCCGCACGCAAGGCCTCCATGACGTCTGCCGGCATTCGTTGCGTCTTTCCGTCCTCATCCATGCACACGAGCATTGTCGTCGCCCGGGCCACCAGGACGTCGTCTGGGCTTCTGTACACCTCGTAATCAAACGTGACGCTGCGGCTGCGCACAGAGCTGATACAAGTGTCGATTCGAACCGCTTCGTCGTAGAAGAGCGGAGCGCGGTACTCGACTTCAACGCGCGCGACCGGAAGCATGACTCCCCGCCTCTCCAACTCCCCATACGAGATGCCGTGCTCCCTCATCAAGGCCGTACGCCCCATCTCGCACCAGATAATGTAATGACTGTGGTGTGCCCGACCCATCTGGTCGGTCTCGGCGTACCTTACCCTGGTTTCTACCTGTCCCGTCATACCGTTCCGCTCTCGAAGCTCTGAAGCCCGACCGGGTCGAATCGTCGAGCAGAATAGCGTCCCGTCCGTCTCACGAACAAACTCGCCTTTCCGTTGCGCCGGCCCCGAATCTATGTTGGCCGCAACCGAGCAGGTCGCTGAAAAACCAAAAATGAACGACCAACCTTCGATCATCGTCTCCGATCTCCATCTGGGCGCGGTGCCGCGCGCCCACGAGGAGGCGTTCGTCGCGTTTCTGGCCTGGGTGCCGCAGCACACGAGCGACCTGGTGATCAACGGCGACCTGTTCGACTTCTGGTTCGAGTATGGCAGCGTGGTGCTGCGCGGACACTTCCGGGTGCTGCGTGCTCTGGCAGACGTCGTCGATGCCGGGGTGCGGGTACGGCTGGTGGGCGGCAACCACGATGCCTGGGGCGGGCCCTTTCTGCGCGACGAGGTCGGCATCGAGCTGATCAACGGGCCTGTGGTCACGCGCGTGGGCGGGCGCCGCACGTACCTGGCGCACGGGGATGGGCTCGGCAGGGGCGATGTGGGCCACAAGATCTTCCGGCGCATCAGCCGCCACCGGTTCAGCATCGCGGCGTTTCGGCTCGTCCATCCGGGCCTGGCCCTGCGTCTCGCGGGGGGGGCGAGCGTCACCGAACGCAACTTCGAGTGTGGCGATGAGGATGCGGACTTGCGGGCCGCCAGACTCTCGGAATTCGCGATCAAAACAATCCGCGACGACGAAACGCTCGCTCTGGTCGCGTTGGGGCACAGTCACCAGCCCGAGCTGGTCGAAGTGGCACCGGGTCGGTTCTACCTCAATACGGGAGACTGGCTGCGCCACTTCAGCTATGGGGTGGTGAGTCCTGATGAAGTGCGCCTCGAGACGTGGAAGGCGGCTGGTCTGAGCTGAGGGCGTTCAGAGGGGTCGACGCCGCTACTCATCCTGTCGAGTCCACGCTGACCCGCTCGAGGTGGGGCACGGTGGCCCCGAGGAAGCGGCCGGCCAGCTCGTCGAAGCGCGCCGCATCGTCCGAGGCGTAGTAGCGGGCGACGGCTTCACCACCGGCTGCCAGCATGTCCAGCCGTCTCAGTTCCTCCGCTACCGCCTCGGCGGTCGCGCGCGCCGAGTCGATCAAATCGATACCCGATCCGACCACCTCGGCCAGAAGCGGCTCGAGCAGCGGATAGTGGGTGCAGCCCAGCACCATCGTGTCGATGTCACGTTCCAGGAGTGGCGTCAGGTATCGCTCCGCCGTCAGACGCGTCACTTCACCTTCCGTCCAGCCTTCCTCGGCCAGGGCGACAAACAGCGGACAGGCGACTCCGAACACGTTTGCGTCCGGGCGGATCGCATGGATGGCGCTGTCGTAGGCCCGGCTCTCGATCGTTCCCTGGGTGCCGATGACGCCGATGCGGCCGGAGGCGGAGAGCCGGGCTGCCTGAGTCGCACCCGGCTCGACGACACCGATCACGGGTACGGGCGCGTACTTCGAGACGGCAGACAAGGCGTGAGCGGTCGCCGTGTTGCAGGCCACCACGATCATCTTGACCCCCTCCCCGAGCAGGAAGTCGGACGCTTCCAGCGAATAGCGGCGGATCGTCTGTGGAGACTTGGGGCCGTACGGGACCCGGGCGGTATCACCGAAGTACACGGTGGACTCGGACGGCATCAGCGCCCGTATCGCCCGCAGGACGGTGAGCCCCCCAATCCCGGAGTCGAACACACCAATCGGAGCCTCGGGACCCGACGGCGTCGTCATCATGGACCCTCCACTGGCACGTTGTACTGAAACTGCACACCCGGGCTTCCGTCATCGGGCGGTGAGATCTCACCCTCGAAATCCCACAGGTGCGCCGACACCCAGGCGTCGACCCCACTGAACAGAGCCGTAAAAAGGGCGAGAACGATCCACGTCTCACGCTTGCCCTTCTTCGAGTCCACCAGTGCCTGGTCCTGGGGGTTCGCGCGTCGGGCGGCGTCCAGCTCTGACTGCGACTTGACCACCATGAACCCTGTGAACGCCCCTGCCGCGAAGTAGAAGGCGCCGCGCCCGGGCTGGTCGACCGCCGCCTGGCCCCAACCCGGGATGACGAGCGAGCGCACGAACGCACCCATCGGCGTGACCGGAGGCTTCAGCGAATCCGGCACTGTGCCGGTCGGCGCGGCCAGGTTCGCGGCCTGCGTGACGACCGCGGAGTCGGGAAGCGCATCGACCGCGGTGTCGGGTGCGGCCGCCGCGGGGCGCTCCTGGGCCGGTAGCGACTGGACGGCAAACACGACGAGCACGGCGAAGACAAGGCGGGAGCGCGTGGGAATCGAACCCACCCAGGACGCCATGGGCGCCCCACGACGGTTTTGAAGACCGCAGGCAACACCAGTCACCATCCGCTCCCTAACAGGTCGCTGGAAGAGGGACGCTCCTCAATCAGGTCGGCATGCCACGAGATCGATCTCAACCAGCGCACCCTTTGGAAGACCAGCCGCTTCGACGGTGGAGCGCGCGGGGTACGGTGGCTGAAAGTGTGCGCCGTAGATCTCGTTCACCGCGTCAAAATCATTCATGCTGGCGAGGAATATCGTGGTCTTCACGACGTGCTGGAAGCCCAGTTCGGCGCCGCCCAGCACGGCGGCGAGATTCCGCATCACCTGCCGGGTCTGGGCCTCGATACCGACGGCAAGCTCGCCACTCGCCGGATCGAGCCCGATCTGGCCAGCCGTCATTAACCATTGCCCGGCCCGTACCGCCTGCGAATAGGGGCCGATCGCCCCGGGGGCAGCTTCGGTGTGCAACGCTTCGAGCTTCGGCATTTGCGCTCCCGTTGATGCGGCGTGCTCAGAACAAACCCTGGATGGTGCCGTCCCGGAGGATCTTCATCCCCTCGGCCGCCGGTCGGGCCGGAAGGCCGGGCATCGTCATGACATCGCCGGTTAAAGCGACCACGAAGCCGGCTCCCGCTGAGAGACGGAGCTCCCGCACCGTGATCGTGAAGTCCTTCGGTCGGCCGAGGCGGGTTGGATCGTCGGTCAGAGAATACTGCGTCTTCGCGACGCATACGGGCAGCGACCCGTACCCCGCCTCCTCGAGGCGCTGAGCCTCCCTTCTTGCGGTTCCGTCGAGCTCGACTCCATCCGCCCCGTATACCCTCGTCGCGATCGTCTCGAGCTTCGACTCGAGTGGCTCCTCCAGCCGATACAGCGGCTCGAACTTGGAGGGTTCGTTCTCCAACACGTCGAGGAGCTTCCGCGCCAGCTCCTCTCCGCCCCTCCCACCATCGGCCCAGATCGTCGCGGGAACCGCAGCGCTCCCGATGTCCTGGCAGATGTCGATTACAGCTTCGACTTCTTCGTCCGTGTCAGTCGCAAAGCGGTTGATGGCGACGATTGCCGGAACCCCGTACTGCTTCACGTTTTCGATATGGTGGTGGAGATTCGGAAACCCAGCGCAGACCGCCTCCGGATCCGGCTTCGCCAGATCATCCTTGGAGACGCCTCCCTGCATCTTGAGCGACCGGATCGTGGCCACGACCACGGCGGCCGCTGGCTTGAGCCCGCCCACGCGGCACTTGATGTCGAAGAACTTCTCGGCGCCAAGCTCCGACCCGAAACCGGCTTCGGTGATCACGATGTCGCCGAGTCGCAGAGCGGCGCTTGTCGCGATCAGTGAGTTGCAGCCGTGCGCGATGTTCGCGAACGGCCCGCCGTGAACAAAAGCGGGTCCGCCCTCGAGCGTTTGGACCAGGTTTGGTGCGATCGCGTCTTTCAGAAGCAGCGTCTGTGCTCCCTGTACGTTGAGCGCGGAGGCTTCGACCATCGAGAAATCGGAGCGCCGCCCCAACACGATCGCCGCGAGCCGCCTCTGAAGGTCGGCGAGATCGTTGGCGAGACAGAAGATGGCCATGATCTCGGAAGCGGCCGTGATCATGAAGCCGTCCTCGCGTGGCAGGCCACCCAACGGACCGCCGAGCCCGATCACCATGCTGCGGAGCGAGCGGTCGTTCATGTCGACCGTGCGCTTCCAAGTGATGCGGCGGGGATCAAGGCCGAGGCTGTTTCCGCGATGCAGGTTGTTGTCCAGCGCCGCGGCCAGCAGCGAATGGGCCGACGTAATCGCGTGGAAGTCACCCGTAAAGTGGAGGTTGATCTCGTCCATGGGGACGACCTGCGAGTAGCCACCCCCCGCGGCGCCGCCCTTGATTCCGAACACCGGGCCCAGCGACGGCTCCCGGAGACACAGCATCGGCTTGCGCCCCACTCGTCGAAGCGCCTGCGCGAGGCCGACCGAGACAGTCGACTTGCCTTCGCCGGCCGCCGTCGGGCTCATGGCTGTGACCAGCACAAGCGGTGCGGTCGCTTCCCGCGACTCCCATGCGGACGGCATCACCTTGGCGATGTTGTGTCCGTACGGCCGAAGATCCGCCTGTGAAACGTCGAGCTCTTCGGCAACCTCGGTTATGGGACGTAGCTTGGCCGCCTGTGCGATCTTGATATCCGATGGTACCGTCATTTCTGTTCAGCACTCCCTGGTCGTCGTAGAGTACGCGGCGCAGCGGAAGGTGGGTCTTGCCGGCGTCGTTCGCTTGCGCCCGGTCTGTGGCAGGCGTAACCTGCCGCCACAGTCTGCGCCTGATCTCGGCGGTCCTGTAACATGTTGCCCTACAACGGACTGCAGGCCATGAGGACACAGGACAAACCGCGCGCGAAGATAGCCGTGGCGGCCATGAGAGTCAAAGAAACACCGGCATGAGCGCCCGCTCCGCCGGTCAGACACTCTGGCGTCCCGTCGCCAACCTCTTCACCCGGTGGGCTCTCCAGACGTACGACTACTTCGCCCTCCTTCTTCGGACTCTCATCACCACGGTCACGAGGCCTTTCTATCTGCGCGACATGACTCAGCAGATGGACACAATCGGGGTCGGCTCGCTCATGATCGTGGTGCTCACCGGACTTTTTACCGGCATGGTGCTGGCTCTGCAGTCGGCCGTAGAGATGAAACAGTTCGGCGCGACCATCTACATCGGACGCCTCGTCGGGGCCAGCACGGTGCGCGAGCTGGGGCCGGTGCTGACGGCGCTCATGGTCACAGGGCGCGCCGGATCCGGGATGGCCGCTCAGATCGGCGCCATGAAGGTGACCGAGCAGGTCGACGCCCTGAGTACCATCGGAGTCGACCCGATCCGCAAGCTCGTGACGCCTCGGTTCCTCGCCGCGATCATCATGATGCCGATGCTCACGATGGTCACCGACCTGCTGGCCATCTTCGGCGGGCTTCTGATCGCGATTACGAAGCTGAACCTGAGCACCGACCTCTACATGCGGTCCGTGTACTACACATTGGCGGATTCGGGCTTCGTACTGCGCTACATTCCGATCGACGTCCTGGCCGGCGCCGTCATCAAGCCCGTCGTGTTCGGCGCCGTGATGGCGCTGACCGGGTGCTTCTACGGTTTGCGGACGAGCGGCGGCACGGAGGGGGTGGGACGGGCCACGACGCGGGCGGTCGTAACATCGAGCATCCTCATCCTCGCCCTGGACTACTTTCTCACCCAGATCATCATCGTCCTCTTCATTGAGTAGGGGCGTGGAACGACAGTCGCACGACGAGATCGAAGCCGAGCTCCGGCAAGCGGTGCAGGAGGAACTGGCGGAGGACGCCAAGAGGGCGGACGACGGCCCCAGGGACGGACGGGAGGTGGTCATCGAGCTCCGTGACGTCGTCCGCCAGTTCGGGGACAACCTCGTGCTCGACCGCATCAGCTTTCAGCTCTTCCGCGGTGAGACGCTCGCCATTCTCGGTGGCTCGGGAACCGGTAAGTCGACGGTCCTGCGCCTCATCCTGCGACTCGATCTCCCCGACTCGGGGGACGTGTTCGTGATGGGGTCCGATGTGGCGCACTGCCCCGTCGACGAGATGCTCGCCATTCGCCAGAAGATGGGTATGGTTTTCCAGGGGGCCGCGCTGTTCGACTCTCTAAACGTGACCGACAACGTGGCGTTTCCGCTCTACGAAGTCACCGACCTGACGGAGGACGAGATCGTGGCGTGGGTCGAGCGAGCCCTCAGCTTCGTGGATCTCGATCCGGAGCGGGTCGGTGACCTGCTTCCGGCGGAGCTGAGCGGCGGGATGAAAAAGCGCGTCGGGATCGCGCGGGCGCTCATACACCAGCCGCGCGTCCTGCTGTTCGATGAGCCGACCAGCGGCCTCGACCCGATCACGACGACGACGATTAACGACCTGATCCGAAAGATGCAGCGGGAGCTCACGGTGAGCTCGATCGTGGTCACCCACGATATTCGGTCTGCGTTCCGAATTGCGGATCGCGTGGCTCTCCTCGCCGGTGGCCACATTATATTCATTGGATCGCCCGAGGAGATGATGGCTTCGGAGAACGAATACGTGCAGGAGTTTTTGGACTGATGCGGCGGTCGGCAAAGGTAACCTGGGACCAGGTGAGGGCGGGCTTTCTGCTCATGTTCGCGCTGACCATCCTCGCGCTCGGCGTCTTCCTCATCGGCCGCACCGGCCATGTGTTCGGGGAGCGCTACCAGCTGGTCACGCTGATGCCGTCGGCGGCCGGCCTCGTACCGGGGGCATCCGTGCAGTTGGCGGGACAAACCGTAGGGCAGGTCGACCGAATCCGGCTCGTCCGGCCCGAAGACCGCGCGCTGGGCAGCGAGCCAGTCGCCGTGTGGCTGGCAATCAACCGCGAAGTGCAGGAGCAGATCCGTGGCGATTCACGGGCCCGGACCCGAACGCAGGGATTGCTCGGTGACAAGATCATCGACATCGAGCCCGGGTCGGAGCAGACACCGATACTCCAGCCCGGAGACACCATCGTCTCGTCACAGCCGCTCGACTATCAATTCCTGCTCGAGGAGGCCTCGACGGCGATCTACGGCCTGACGGAGCTCACCCAGAACCTGGCGGAGCTGACCGCGGGACTTCTCGCGGGAGAGGGGACGGCCGGGTTGTTGATCACCGATGATGCGCTATATCGACGCCTGGTCCAGTTGAGCGCAAGCCTGGACACTGTGCTGACTGCGGTAAGTAGTGGAGAGGGAACGCTCGGGCGGTTGCTTCTGGACGACTCTCTCTATGTACACCTCACGGGCGCGGCGGGCGCTTTCGACAGCATCACGACGACGATCGCCGACGGCCGCGGTTCGCTGGGGCGGCTGCTGGCCTCCGACTCGTTGTATGCGGCGCTGGTGTCGGCCGCACAGCGTTCGGACTCGGTCCTGGCGATGGTCGAGGCAGGCGAAGGAACGGCGGGCAAGCTATTCGCCGATGACGCACTGTACGAGGCGCTGCTCCAAACGATCGTCGACCTCAATACAATCGTCTCGGAATTGCGGGAGAATCCGAAGAAATACGTTCCGCCAGTCGAGGTCTTCTAGCAGCGCGTATCGCTACTCCTGCTCTTCGACCATGTCATGCAGGGTCACGATCTCGATGATCTCGTAGCTCAGCAGCCCGCCCGGCACATCGATCACCACCTGCTCTCCCTTCATGCACCCAAGCAGGCCCTTTCCGATCGGGGAAGCCATCGAGATCTGGTCGGAGTCGAAATCGATGTTGTCGCCCAGCGCGATCGTCACCTGCTCGACGGACTCGTCATCCAGGTTCTTTAGCTGAACCTGCGATCCGAAGCCGATGCGGTCCGCCGGAATGGTCTCGATGTCGATCTCGTTGATCTCCGAGAGCCGCCGTGAGATGTGATCAAGACGGGCCCGCACATAATGCTGCCGCTCCAACGCAGCGTGGTACTCGGAGTTTTCGCGCAGGTCGCCTAGCGCGACCGCCTTCTCGATCTCGTGCGGGAGTACCACTTTGAGCTCGTGCAGCAGAGCTTCCGACTCGCCGTTGAGTTTTTCGATCAGTTCGTCGAACATGCCCTCTACCCGGCTGAACCCATGAAAAACGCAACGCCCCCCAACGGGAGCGTTGCGAAGCAGTGGAGGCGGCGGGAATCGAACCCGCGTCCACGAGCCCATCCATCGCGGCGTCTACGTGCGTAGTCTGCGGTTATTTCTCGCCGAAGTCGGGTCCGCAGTCAACCCTTCTCACGGCCAGCCACGAAACGGCTTGCGCCGCTCTCGCTGGTGGTACCCGCGGCATGCACCACCAACCAGCCCGATTCAATCGACGCCTTCAGATCCGCCTCGGGCCCGGCGAGATCGGAAGACGAGCTACGTTAGGTTACGCAGCCAGAGCCAAGTTGTCGTTGGCAATTCAGGATTTCTCGGTGTTTTGCGAGGTTCCGAGCACCTCGGCACGCTTCCACGATATCCGGCACACGCGTCGAAGCCAGATCGCCCCCAAAGCTGTCAAATAGCGCTGTTTCCCGGGAAGATAAGATACCCGACCCGAGAAACGAAACAGTCCCTGCCACGGCAGGGACTGCATTGCATGATTCGTACCCTCTCCCATCCGGACGGTTCCGGGGCCAGCGCCGGCCTCGGACAACGAGGTCGGCCGGCCCGCCCGAGGCGGGACGGTTTTCAGTTGGCAAGATATGGAATATACTGAGCCCCCGACACCTGAACTCACGCCCCCTCTGGGGGAGGAGAGATAAATGCAGTTGCGCGAATTCTTTTCTCCGGAGGCGATCTCGCTTTCGCTGGAGGCGACGACGAAGGACGAGGCCCTCAAAGAGCTGATCGGCGCCCTCGATCTGGACGACAAATCCGAGGGTATCCTGTACAAGATGTTGAAGCGACGGGAGAATCTCGGCTCGACCGGGATCGGCCGCTCGATCGCAATTCCACACTGCCGATCGCTCGTGGTCAACCGGCTGCGGGTGGCCTTCGGCCGCAGCACCCGCGGAATCGATTTCAAGTCGATCGATGACAAACCCGTGAACTACGTGTTCCTCATTGTGGCGCCGCCGCTCGAGGTCTCGAACCAGTATCTGCCGGTACTGGGACGGATCGCCCAGTTCAGCAAGGAGGCCGACGTGCCGGAACGTCTGGCTGCTCTGGAAACTCCAGAGGAGTTTCTTGCGCTCCTGGAAGAAAAGGGAACGTAGGCGATGCTCGAGCATCGTCGACGCCGAGCGACAAGGTAGAGTGCACGCCCAGCTCGAGCTGCTACTGGAGTTGCAGGACCTTCACACTCAGAAGCGATCTCTGAGCGAGCACGACGACGCCGAGGTCGAGTCGGAGATGTTCGACGTCGACATCGAAGCCGCCCTAGCGACTCTCGACGAGAAGCTCGTAGAGCTGGAGGAACGGCTGGAGCCGCAGGTCCGCGAGCGGTATCGGGACCTGGTGAGGGCGGTTCAGCGGGCGGTCGTCCCGGTCCTCTCCGGCATCTGCTACGGTTGTTTCGTCGCCGTCCCGACGGCGCACGCCTCGGCGGCCAAGCGCAACCAGACGCTTGGCTTCTGCGCGCACTGCGGCCGCTTCCTTTACTACGTGGATTGACCCGCTTCAGCGGCTGAGGAGCAGCTTCCCGACCGCTTTCTGCTCGCCCGTCGTCACCTGCACGAAGTACGGGCCGGGCGCGGCGGGCCTGCCATCCACGACCGTACCATCCCAGACGCCGGCGTAGCGGCCGGGCGCCGGATACGCCAGCTTCGCGATTGGCTGTCCGGTCGCGAACGCCTCCTCCGCCCTGGGGACGGCGACCTGCTGATACAGGAGGTTGTAGACCCGCATCGACACCAGCACCTCGGATTCTCCATCGAATAGTTCCTCTCCGAGTTCGAAGGGAATGCGCGTGCTGGTAGAGAACGGATTCGGGTCGGAAGCCTCGATCGAGAGAGCGGGCCCCGGAGGGGTGCCAGGCGTCGGAATCTCCGAGCGGCAGGCCACCGATGCCACCGCGGCAAGCATGGCCAAGAGCGCCACTCCGACACGTCGCACTCTCGCTACTCCCGGCCCACCAGCCGCCGTCCCTCCGCGACACGTCGGGTGAGGCCCGTCCGGTCCAAGTGCTCGAGCAGCGGAATCAGGTATTTCCGAGAGATCCGGAACTCTCCCTTGAACGCGGCGGGACCCGCCGTACCCTCTCGCTCCAACACTTCGCGGGCGCGCGTTCGCAGGCTGCGCTCGCTGGCCGCAGAGAGATAGAGATCCGCAGTAATTGGAACGATTACGCCGCGCTCGGTGAGAAGACGAAGCACGTCATGCAGAAGCTCTCGCTCCAGGTTCAGTCGTGACCGGATGTCCGCGACGGCTGGCGGCTCGATTCCGCCAGCTTCGATCATCCCGAGCACGTCGGACATGCGACGGGCCTCTTCGAGCGTCAGCTCGGGTTGATGGCCCGGAAGGCGCGCGAGCGGCCCTTCGACGACCACTGCCCCTTCCGAGACGAGGCCTGCAAGCGCCCGCTGCACGAGGGCCGCGTCGCATCTCACGCCGACAGCGGCCCGCAGTGCCTCGAGGGAGCCGCCGGCCGCGCGCCGACGGGCGGTATGGACGCGCGCCAATTCCGAGAGAATGGCGGCGCGCGCCTCGGCGAGATGGCCTTCGAGGAACAGCCGCCCTCCGGCCGCGACAACACCCTCCGGCAGCTCATCCGAACCGCCGTCGACGCTGGCGGTGGGAGGACGGCCGGTCACTACTGACAGCTGCGTCGGGTCGAGTCCACGGCGCCCGCTCAGTCTGACGACGGCAACCAACGCTTCATCCCGGCTGCCGTCGAGTATGCGTTCCCACTCGGCGGTGCGTTCCCACCAACGCCCGGGAGTGTCGAGCTCGGCCACTCGACCTCCCCCGATCGTGGTCACCGGCGACAGGAAGCGGAGGATGAACCGGTCGCCGGCCCGAACGAGCAGCGGCGCTTCCAGGTCCAAACGGGCCCAGGCCCGAGCCCCCGCGTGAAGCTCACGTCCGCGGAGACGAACGCGGGCCATTACCTCGCTCGTGCCCAGAAACACACGCAGGCGCTGCCCGTCCTTCAGCACCCGGGCGCCCCGCAGCAGTCCGATGCGGGCGCCGATACGCCGT
>JBFILW010000048.1:0-15921 GCA_041612005.1 Gemmatimonadota bacterium | reverse complement strand
ATGTCCGTTGACGCCTACGGCCCGATCGCCGACAACGCCGGTGGGATCAGCGAGATGAGCGGGCTCGGACCAGCAGTTCGCGCGATCACCGATGGACTCGACGCGCTCGGAAACACGACGGCTGCGATCGGCAAGGGATTCGCGATCGGGTCCGCCGCGCTGACTGCGCTGGCGCTGTTCTCTGCCTACACCAACGCAGTCGGCCTACGGGTGACGGGCATCAACATAGTCGATCCGCTGGTTGTGATAGGAGTCTTCATCGGAGGAGCGACGCCTTTCTTTATAGCCGCCCTCACGATGACAGCCGTCGGCCGAGCCGCGGCGGGGATGGTGGAGGAGGTTCGCCGGCAGTTCCGCGAGATCGCCGGCCTGATGGAGGGCACCGCCAAGCCCGATTCGGCACGCTGCGTCGACATTTCGACGCGGGCGGCCCTCAAGGAAATGATTGTCCCCGGGCTGGTGGCAATCCTGGTCCCGATCGTCGTCGGTCGATTCCTCGGCGTTGAGGCACTGGGCGGACTTCTGGCCGGAGCGACGATCTCGGGCGTCCTGCTAGCCCTCTTCATGGCCAATGCCGGCGGAGCCTGGGATAACGCGAAGAAGTACATCGAAGGTGGAGCCCACGGAGGGAAAGGCTCGGAGCCGCACAAAGCGGCCGTAGTCGGCGACACCGTGGGAGACCCCTTTAAGGACACGTCGGGCCCGTCCATGAACATCGTGATCAAGCTGATCAGCGTCGTGTCACTGGTCCTGGCCCCTTGGTTCGCCCGCGTCCACGGGCTTGCCATGGAGCCGAGCACGACCGAGACACTGGCCCGTCTGGTCCCGTGGATTCCCGGGTTGTAGCCGGGGGCCCGCGGACATAGCTTCCCCGGCCCGTCGCGGGTAATGCGACGGAACGACAACACGGATCGACTCCTGCTCCGGCCGCGCGCCGGAGCCAACCAGACCGAAGGAGCGTGAAATGCGTGACTACGAGGTAGTCTACATCTTCAAGCCGGATCTCATGGCTGACGACGTGAGCAGCCGGCTCGAACGCTACCACCAGCTACTTACCGGCGGCGACGGCAGCGAGATCACTGCTGTCGAGCACTGGGGCAAGCGGCAGCTGGCCTATCCGATTCAGAACGAGCTCAACGGGTACTACGTGGTGGCGCAGTTCCACTGCGACCCGGCTCATCTCCCCGAGTACGAGCGTCTCCTGAGGCTCGAAGAAGACCTCCTGCGCTATCTGGTCGTAATCTCCGAAGGGGAGCTTCCGACGCCCCCATCGGCACTCACTGAATCTACGGATGCGGCAAAGGACACGCCCAAGGCGAGCGGCCCGGATGAGGCGGCAGCGGACGACGCCGTCGAAGCGGCGACCGAGGAGGTGGTATAGCCATGGCGATGAGAAAAGTCTGCAAGCTCTGTGAGCGGAGTATCCCCCGCATCGATTACAAGGACGAGCAGCTGCTCAGCCGCTTCATGACGGATCGGGGAAAGATCCTGCCACGCCGGGCGACTGGGAGCTGCGCCCCGCACCAACGCCAGATCGCGGCGGCCGTGAAGCGGGCCCGATACCTCGCGCTGGTGCCGTACATTAAGGGCCACTACGAATAAGGCGGACGGGATCTTCACCTGCGCGTCCGGACGCCGGCATCGGTCCGACCCATGACGGGACGCGGTTGGGCGTTGCTCCGCGCCTCGTGGCTGTTGCTGGCAGTCGTTCTGCTTTCTCCGATCAGTCCGCTTGTTCTGGTCGGTGTGCCGCTGGCGTTGTTGCTGCTGGCGTTCTGCAACCGAGAGCTACTGGCGCTCGTGGTAGCGGCGGTCATCCTGGCTACGGCGTTCACGGGCATGCCGGACGTGGGGCGGGCCTTGTGGATCGCGGAACGGGGTTGGGGGCTCCTCCTGGGTGGCGCCTTCGTCCTGACCACGCTCGGGCGTCCGCGCGACCGGGTCGTATCGCGAGCCCTGTATGCGCTGGCGGCGGTTTTTTTCGTCATCTTCGTACACTCGCTGTTTCGGCCGAGTCTCGTTGCGGAGATCGACTGGTGGATCGCGAGCGGGCTGCGCGACGCCGCGGCACGAGCGTACGATGTGTTCAACGCGATTTCCGCGTCGGGCCAGAACAGCTGGGCGGAGCGGTTTGGCGCCACGGTTTTCGACTGGGCCGAGGTTCAGGTCGTCGTCTATCCGGCGTTTCTCGCGCTCGCTTCGATCGCGGCCCTCGAGGTGGGCTGGTTCGTGGTGGCCCGGTTCTGGGGCAGGAGCGTGGCCCTGGGTCCGCTCAAGGACTTCAGGTTCAGCGACCAGCTCGTGTGGGTGCTGATCGGCGGTCTCGCCCTGCTCGTGCTGCCGATCGGAGGTTTGGCGGGCCGCGTCGGAGAGAACGCGATGTTGTTTATGGGAGGGCTGTATCTGATTCGCGGCATCGCGGTCATGGCGTGGCTAGCCGCCGCGACCATCACCTCGACGTGGGTGGCTGCACTTTGGGCGCTTTGCGCGCTGCTGCTGTATCCCATGGTCGCCGGGGCCGCGCTCGCGATCGGCTTGAGCGATACGTGGCTCGATCTTCGGGCCCGTCTTCGGCATTCACTGATGCGCCGGCAGTAGGCCAAGCCGGAGCTCGTCACAACTCAGCAGACAGGATGAGACGATGGTTGAAGTGATCCTTCGTGAAGACGTGGAGAACCTCGGTAGCGTCGGTGACGTGGTCGACGTCAAGCCCGGCTACGCGCGCAACTATCTGGTCCCGCAAGGAAAGGCCTACGAGGCGACGGCTGGAAACAAACGCCGTCTGACCGAGGACAGGCAGCGACTCGAGCGGGTCGCCGCGCGCGCCCGGACCGCTGCGGAGAAGCTGGCCTCACAGCTGGAGGGACGTTCCGTCACGTTCGCCGTTCGCTCGGGTGAAGGCGGTCGGCTCTTCGGGTCGGTCACCAATGCCGATATCGCGGAAAAGCTGGCGGAAGATGGGGTCACCATCGACCGTCACTCGATCCGACTCGAGGAGCCGCTGAAGCAGCTGGGAGCCTATACCGTAGCCATCCACCTGCACGCGGATGTTCGTCCTGAGATCAAGGTGTGGGTCGTGTCCGAGGAGTGATCGGTACCATGGGCACGACGAGGAACCGCAGGAACCTGCGGACGCCTGGAAGGTTTACACCTGATGGTTGACTACTCCACAGGACAGGAGAAGACTGACTCGCAACCGCTCGGTGCCGCAGCGCCTGGAGAGATCTCGAACGCGCCTCGCGAGCTGGAGGTCCTCACGGCCGCGCTGCTCGAACGAAACGCACGCGACGCAGTGGTGCTAGACCTGCGCGGCCTCTCCGACGCGGCCGATTTCTTCGTCATCGCGTCGGGCGATTCCGACACGCACGTGCGCGCGATCGCGCAGAACATTGCGAGGCACATGAAAGAGGCGGGTTTTGCGGCATCCGGTGTGGAGGGGACCCGTCTCGCCCGCTGGATCCTGATCGACTACATCAACGTGGTGGCACACGTTTTTCTACCACCGGTGCGCGAGTTCTATAAACTCGAAACACTCTGGGGAGACGCTCCGAGTACTACGCTCGAGTAGCAAATAGGGTGGAGAGGAGTCGTACTGTGAAGGTCCTGTCCGGCCGCATCGCGCTGTTGTGTTGCGTCACCGCCGCAGGCGCCGCTGCCACCCCGCCCCAACTCCTCGCTCAGTTTGGTCGAAACAAGGTCCAGTACCAATCCTTCGACTGGCGCGTGATCGAGACCCGCCACTTCGACGTCTACTTCTACGAAGAGGAACGGGAAGTGGCCATCGACGCGGCCCGGTTGGCTGAGCGGTCCTACGGCCGCCTCAGCCGCATCCTCGATCACGAGTTCCGCAACAAGAAGCCGATCATCCTCTACGCTTCCCACACTGATTTTCAGCAAACGAACGTGCTGGGAGGATTGATCGGCGAGGGAACGGGTGGTGTGACCGAGTCCCTGCGCGATCGGGTGATCATGCCGGTGACCGGATCGTACGAGGAATTGCAGCATGTGCTTACTCACGAGCTGGTGCATGCTTTCCAGTTCGACATCCTGAAGAGAAACGCGGTCGAAGCGACCACCTCGCCCTTCGCGTTCTACCCCAGCCTCTGGTTCATGGAAGGCATGGCGGAGTACCTGTCGATCGGCGAGATCGACGCCAAGACGGCAGCGTGGATCCGCGACGCGACGCTGGATGGGTACCTGCGCACAATCGAGCAGATGGACCGTTTTGACGACTTCCTGAGTTATCGGTTCGGCCAGTCACTCTGGAACTACATCGGGACGCGGTGGGGCGACGAAACCGTCGGACTCCTCATGAAGCGCTCAGCACGGCTCGGCGTGGAGCGAGCCTTCTGCACAACGCTTGGCATCTGCCTCTCGGAGCTCACGGAAGAGTGGCACGATGCGGCGCGCGCCACGTACATGCCTCAGATCGCCGAGTATCAGAGCGCCGATGACATCGCGGTCAAGGTCACCGACCACTCGTTCGCCGACCGGGGAGGCTCGGCTTCCTTCGTCGCTCCCACTCTCTCTCCGGATGGCAAAGAGATCGTCTACCTCTCCGACCAGCGTCAGGACCTGTACTCGTTTTTCGACCTCTGGTTGGCAGACGCAGAGACGGGGAAGGTCAAGAAGAAACTGGTCAATTCAGCCCGCAGCGCCAGCTTCGAGACTCTGCGGTTCCTGAACTCCTCGGCCGAGTTCTCGCCCGATGGCGACCGCATCGTGTTCGTGGCCAAGTCCGGCGGTCACGATGCGCTCTACATCATGAATGTGCGCAGCAAGCGCGTCGAGAGGAAATGGGTGCCCGATCTCAACGGGCTCCAAAATCCGGCCTGGTCGCCGGACGGATTCCGAATCGTATTCACCGGTCTCCAGGGCGGACTGAGCGATCTGTACGTGTACGACCTTCGTTCGGGAAATATGGAACGCCTCACCAATGATCGTTATGCGCGGCTCCACCCGTCCTGGTCGCCCGATGGCCATTTCATCGCGCTCAGCACGGACGAGGGCCCGGATACCGACTTCGAAACGCTCGTATTCGGAAACATGCGGATCGCCCTGTACGAAATGGGCACCGGCAAAATCATCCCGCTGGCGGATCAGGAATTTGGACAGAACACGAACCCCGTATGGTCGCCGGATGGGGACGCCGTCGCGTTTCTCTCAACCCGCTCGGGCATATTCAACATCTACGTGTGGGACCGCAGCAAGCAGATGGTCTATCAGATGACCGATCTGCTCACAGGTGCCACGGGCATCACGCCTCTGAGTCCGGCACTCAGTTGGGCGCGAACTGCGGATCGTCTCGCCTTCTCGTATTTCGAGGAGGCCGGCTACAACCTGTATACGATCGACGAGCCGCGCCGGCTTCTTCGTCCCCTTCCGCCACCGAGCGCGATGCTCACCGCCGCGTCACAGGTTGGCACGACCCGGTTGATCGAAGGACGGCAGCGTGCGGCGGAGCCCGCCGAGGAGAATGACACACCGTCATCGTTCTACCGGACCCCGGAGGGATTCCGGCGCTCTGGCTTCGAGCCGGGCATGGTGGACGACGGCATCACGGATTCGGGTGTGCCGGCTCGGCCTCAACCGCCTCGCACTCTCTCCGTCGCGTCTCTTCGCGACAGCGCAAGCCTTGCCCTGCCGGATACGGCCTCGTTCACATTCCGGAGCTACACGCCAAAGCTGAGCCCCGAGGTGGTCGGCCGCCCGACGATCGGAGCGTCGACGGGTGGCTTCTTCGGCGGCGGCGTCTACGGCGGCTCGTTCATCACGCTCGGCGACATGCTCGGCAACCACAGCGTGCTGCTGGCGCTCGACATTCGGGGAACGTTCGACAACGCGGTCGTGCTGGCGTCCTACGCGTTCCTAAAGAGCCGGATGAACTTCGGAATCTCGTTCCAGGCGTACCCCTTCTTCCGCTTTCTGGGACGGCGGTTCGGTCCGATTCCGGGTGATGAGGACGGCGTCGTAGGCGACTTCGACCTCTTCAGGCGGGACCGCTTCCGCGGAGTGAGCTTCGACGCGGCGTATCCGTTCAGCCTCTTCTCGCGGCTCGAGTTCGGGATCAACGCCTCCACAATCCAGTCCGACCTCGTCTTCCGCAGCGTGAGGCGGGCGGACGTGGGCGGGTTCTCCACCGTCGTAAAGGGACGGTCGGAGGCCTTCGTCCAGCCGACAATCGCCTACGTATTCGACAACGCGCTGGACGGTTTCACGGGGGGAATCGCTGGCACGCGGATTCGCATCGGCGGCGGACCATCGTTCGGCGACCTCAACATGCTCGACGCGCTGGTCGACGTTCGAAACTACGTCCCGCTACCGGGGCCGCCCGTCTTCGCGACGCGCCTCTTCGCCTTCAACCGCTTCAGCCTCAACGATGACCGGGACGCCAACCGATACGAGCTTACGTGGGGGGGGCCGTATTACCTCCGCGGGTACGAGATCGGGAGCTTCGGCGACCTCGAGTGCCGTCTCTCGCAGTTGCCAACCGAGCCCGACATCTTCTGCCCGGCGACCGAGGAGCTGATCGGCTCGAGCACCCTCTTGCTCAACTCCGAGCTTCGGTTCCCGATCCTGAACCCCCTGATCGCGGACTGGTTGCCCCTGAATTTTCCCCCGATCGAGGGAGCGCTGTGGTTCGACGTCGGCTTGGCCTTTACGCCCGGCAAAAACATTCTGGTCCTGAATCGCCGTCCCGATCAGAGCCGAGTGCTGTACCGAGAGCCTCTGACCGCCTACGGGGCGAGCATCCGCGCCAATCTGTTCTATGCCATCGTGCGGGTCGACTACGCCCGCGTCCCGGAGCGCGGCCGCTTCGGCAACTCGATCTTCTCGCTTTCCTTCGGAGTGATGTTCTGAGCCTGGGGAGTCGGCGAGCGCCCCACAGGTTTTCTTGCCACGCATTTCCCTCGCCGACTATACTTGATGCAGTTCGCCCCGGTGGTGGTGATGATGATGTGGTTGAGACGGGCCTGCGTGCCCCCCGTTCCCTTACTCTTGCCCGCAAACAATAGTCTGAACAGAGTGGGCGTCCTCGCCCTTGTCCTCTCGATCGGGTGCTCCGGTGCGCCCGACCGGCCCGCCGACGATTCAGCGGCCGCTCCCAGCGGCGCACGCCTCGTCGTCGGTAGCTCTCTGGATCAGTGGAACCTGCTCCTCGTGCCCACCGGTGGTGGCACGGCCTCGCTCCGGGACCTGCGCAATCCGGGTCTCGTGCTCTGGGAATCATCGGTCCGCTTGCCGGCGTCCACGGCGGTCGTGACGACCGCGGATGGCATTACGGCACTGCAGCGGGCTGATGGGGCTGTGTTCCGCTATGAGCCGCGGTCCGACGCATTGACCAGGGTTGGCTCGGTCACGGGAGGCGGCAGCTGGACGATTGCCGACCGCCACCTGCTCTACACATCTCAGGTCGATTCGACCCTCCTGCAGGTCTCGCGCGACGGCAATTGGCGGTACAAGATCGGTCAGTCCATCGAGTGGGCATCGGTCGTGGAGGATGGGGGCGTTGCCGTGCTCGTCCGGGACCGTGAAAAACGCGAGCTATGGCTCCTCAGGCGCGGTGAGAGCGAGCCGGCCGGCAAGGTCGAGCTTCCCCTTTCTCCGCCGGGAGTGATCACGGCATGGGGCCGGCGCGTGGCGCTGATGAGCGGTGACGACTCCTCGCCGGTCCTCCAGTTCATCGCGGTTCCCGAACTGACGCAGGCGGGCTCGGAAGAGCTTGATTCCCCCGCGACGGCAATGGTCGCATCTCCATCGAGCCACGAGGTTTATGTCGCGGTTGGGGAGGGTAGGCTGCTCTCGGTGAACCGACTGACGGGATCAGTCCAGACCCTCGCGCGCTTCGATGCGCCGATCGACGAGATGCGTCCCGCGACCTTGGGCGGCTACCTGTTGGTACGAAGCGGCGGACGAGCGTTCCGGGTCAACCTGGATGGAGAGATACGTGAGGTCGACACGGAGTGGACCACAGACATCCCGCTCGGTCTCCCCGATGGTCGGGTGCTGGCTGGCAGCGCGGCGGATGTGGTCCTCGTGTCGCCAGAGGACGAGTCGCGGATTTCGGTTCTGGCCATCGATGGCCCGGCGCACTGGACTCTTGTGAGCTGGAACCCGGCCCCACCCGTGGTAGCGGGCCGCGTCGACGGAGTGCCGCTCCCCGGTGAAGCGGAGGGAGAGGACAGCCCAGTCCGGGATCCCGATCAGAATCGTCGCGTAAGTGTAGCTGACGGCGACACACCACCGCCTGCCTCCGATCTGATTCCGTCGGAGCGGCTGCTCGGCTTCTACACGATCGTCGCCTCGGCGCGGTCCTACCCGGGCGTGCTGTCGCTCACGCAGTCACTGAGCGCCGCCGGCTACCCGACGGCCATACAGACCCATCAGGACGACGGCGGCGTCGTTTGGTATCGAGGCCTCGTCGGTCCATACGTTAACCGTCAGGGAGCGGACGCTGCGGCTCGTCAGCTCCGGCGAGAACGCGGCCTCCAGGTCTGGGTCACGGAGATCGGGACCGGGTTTCCGGCCGAAGAAGCGGTCAATTGAGCCTCTCCGACATGAACAACGAGTCCGACAGCTTCGCGGAGGTAGAGTTGCCCGGGATTCCCCCGGACGCACGCGTGATCGCCATGGTGGGCTCGGCTGGAGATTCGGGGGCGGCGGGCGCAGCCATGAAGGCTGCGACAGCACTCGGACAGTCCCGTGACCACGTCCTCCTGGCCAGTTTGGAAGGGCCGCGCGGGGGCCTGGACGAAGTCATGGGGGTGGCTGGCGGGTCCGGCCTCAGCTCGGTTCTCCGCGGAACCGCCAAGATTCCGGAGATCGCCGTTAGAGGTAGCGAGGATTCGTTCGTATACCTGCCGCACGGTGACGACCCCGCCTCGGCTACAGAGCTCCTGCGGCTGCCCCGCATGCGGGCTCTCGCCGAGCGGTTGCGCGCGTCCGGCGGGACACTGCTTATCTATTTGCCCGCCGAGGGCATTCTCGATGAGGACGCCGATTTCGTGGACGCGGTGGTGCGTCTGGGACACCGCGAGGATGAGGTGCTCGCCACGGACCTGGACATAGAGGTCGATCCCGTGGAACCGGCGGCCATGGGTCCCGACCCGACGACGGCGAAGCTCCGCGACGCAGTGCGGCGCCAGCCCGAGGCGCAGCCGGAGGGCAAGTGGAAGAGGCACCAGGCCCGCAAGCGTTTTCCCTTGACTCGACTGGCGCTTGGACTGCTGATCGTTCTCGCCCTTCCGCTCGGATGGTGGGCCATATCGCAAAGGTTGTTGTCGCGCGCCCAACAGTCGAGCACGACGCCGGCAAGCGCAGACGCGTCCGGTTCCCCCGCCGGTTTGACGACGGCCGGCCAGAGCAGCAGCCGCCAGGATTGGGACGAAGCCATTGCCGCCTCACCGGAGCTTCCCTACTCGGTACTGCTGGCGAGTTACGCCTCCCTGCGCGACGCTGTCGAGCGACGCGACGAGCTGAAGACCGCTGGCTCGCGCCTCTACTTCATCGCGCCGACTCCGCTTGGCGGCGCACTCTATTACCGCGTATTCGCCGGGGCCACGGCCACGGCCGACAGCGCGATGGCTCTGATGGAGGAGTTGGTGCGATTGGGCCGCAAGGAAACGGTGAGCGAGTGGGACGTGCGCCCGGTCGGCCTCGCATTCGCGCTCGGAGTCTATCCGAGCCGGGTCGAGGCGGAAGCGTTTGAGGACCGCCTCGCCCAACAGAGGATTCCGGCGTACATCCTGCCGGTTGCGGCGGATAGCGACTCAGCGTTTCAAGTATACGCGGGTGGATTCGAATCGTCGTCCGCGGCTGACGCCCTGGCCGCTCAATTGGAGGACGCCGGCTGGGAAGCCGAACTGCTACCTCGACGTGGAGTGGAACGTTGAAGATCAAGTCGCTGACCCTGCATGGATTCAAGTCGTTCGCCGACAAGACGCAGATCGAGCTGCACGAGGGAATCACGGCGATCGTGGGGCCAAACGGCTGCGGCAAGTCGAATATCTCCGACGCCCTGCGCTGGGTGCTGGGAGAGCAGAGACCGACCGCGATTCGGGGCGCCCGGATGGAGGAGGCCATCTTCGGTGGCACCGCCGAGCGGCGGCCAATCCACCGCGCCGAGGTGACGCTGGAAATAGCGAACGAGGACAAGGTCTTACCGGTTCCGTACGCCGAAGTGGCGATCGGGCGCACCGTGTATCGAGGCGGCGAGAGCGAGTACGCGCTCAACGCGGCGCCGTGTCGGCTTCGCGATATCCTCGATCTGTGCCGGGACACCGGCCTCGGCGCGAACGCTTACTCGATCATTGAAGGCCGCATGATCGACGCGATTCTCAGCGACCGTGCCGAGGAGCGAAGGGCTCTGTTCGAGGAAGCAGCCGAGATCGGCCGCTACAAGGACCGACGGCGGACCGCTCTCCGCAGGTTGGAGCAGGCGGAGGGGGACCTCAGCCGCCTGGATGACGTCATCGGCGAAGTGCAGTCGAAGGTAAGGTCGTTGGCCCGCCAACGCGGGCGAGCACAGAGATACCTCGAGTATCGTGAACGACGCCTGCAACTGGAGATCGCGGTCGAGAAATCACGGCTCGAGACGATCGCGCGCCGTCTCGAGATGCTCTCGCGCGAGCGGGAGGCGCTCGAGAAAAGCCGTCCGGCCGAGATGGCGGAGCTTGCGGCCGAGGAGGAACGGGCGCATCAGCTGCGCGCCGAGATCTCGGAGCGCGAGGGCGCCATGGCCGCTCTCGCTCAACACCTCGACCAGGCTCGCGCGCGGGTGGACGAAATCGAGCGACAGCGATTGATCGCTGCCGAGCGGTCCGCCGCCGCCGAGCGCCGGACGGCCGGAATCGACGAGGAACTGGAGGCGATCGATGGACGCCGCCAGGAGTTGGAGGCGGAGCTTAACGAGCTGGGCGAAGCGGCCGAGAGGCAGCGGGCGGAAGCGGCGAGCCTTCGGTCGCAGCTCGAGGTGGCCAACCGCACGGTGGATCAACTGCGAACCACCCGGGAGGAGTGCAAGGGCGAAGAAGAGGAGCTGCAGACGCGACTGACCGCGTTGGTGCGGCAGGCTAGCGCCTTGGAAGCCGAGCGCGAGTCCGCCGTGGCCCGGATCGCTGAGCGGGAGGCGGAGCTCGAGCAGCGCCGCCAGGAGGTCGAGCGTCTCCAGGGTGAAGAAGCGCGCCTCGAACAGGAGCACCGCGAGGTGAGCGAGAAGGCCGGTCAGGCGGCGGCAAGGCTGGTGTCGCTGGAATCCGAGTTGGAGGTCGCTCAGGCTGCGACCTCCGATTGCCGCGAGCGGTTGCGTTCCCGCAGGGAAGAGATCGCAGCGCTCGAGGGGGCGCTTTCGGCCGACCGTGCGCGGGCTTCCAGCCTGGCCGCTCTGCTCGCCTCCGGCCAGGATCTGCCCGCCCGGGTCGCCGAGCTGCTGGAGCAGCGTGTTTCTCTCCCCGGAGTGCACGGCGTCCTCGCGGACTACATCCAGGTCTCGTCCCACGCGGCGCGTGCCGTAGAGTCACACCTTGGATCCTACCTTTACGGCCTCGTCGTCGAGGACTGGGACTCCGTGCGCGCCGTTCGCTCCTGGTTGGCGGACCAGGACGAGCCCGACGGAGTCGTTCTGCTTCCACTCGACCCAGGTCCGCTGCCTCGGAGCGATCAGGCTGCCCCGGGCGAGGGTCAGTTGACCGATCGAGTCGAGGTGGAGGGAGCAGGCGTCGACTGGGCACGGGCCCTGCTCGGGGGCGTGGCGGCCCCGGATCGAGACACGCCGGATGGCTTTCGTCCCGCTTCCGCACCCTGGGTGCTGCCCGATGGGAGTGGCCAGGACCGCTGGGGCGCTGTGCGTCTTGGCCAACCCGGTGCGGGTCGCGGCATCCTGAGCCGGCGTGCCGAACTATCCGAGTTGCGGGACAGGATTCGCGCCGCGGAGGTCTCGCTCGACGAGATCCAACAGCAATTGGATCAGGACGGCGTGGAGCTACGGGGACACCTGGAGACGGTCGATCGTCTCGAGGCCGACGTGACCCGTGCGGCTCGCGAGAACCGCCAGCTACAGGCGCGCAACGAGTCTGCCGAGGAGCGTGTGACTCGGGCCCGTTCAGAACGAGAGGACGTCTCCGGTCGGATCGAGCGCCTCATCGCCACGCTCGACGAAGCGCGAACCGGCGCTGAGATGCTCGAGAAGCGCCTCGGCCAGGTGACCAAAGAGAAAGGCGAGACCGAGGCGACTCTGGGCAGCGCGCACGGCCGCACCGTCGATTCGACCGTCGAGTGGGAGACCGCGAGCTCCGGACTGCACGAGCTGCAGCTCCATTTCGCCCGCCAGGAGGCGACCGCCGGAACGGCCGAGGAGCGACTGCAGCGGGCCCGGATTACGCTCTCGGAACTCGCTCTACGCAGGGAGCGGCTGGAGAGTGAGCGAGCGGGCCTCGCCAGCGAGGTGGCGGAGGGGCGAGGGTCGTTGGACGAGAGCGCCGGAAATCTCGGCGATCTCATGCAGGGGCGCACTCGACTCGAGGCGGAAGTTCAGACGTCTCGCGAGGTGCTGGACGAGCGCAAGGTGGACATCGAGCGGGTCGAGGAGTGGCTGAGCAAGGCCCGTGTGGAGGAGCGCGAGAAGTCAGAGCGCCGGCACGCTCTCGAGCTCGAAGCGTCGGAGCTGCGCGGCACCCAGACGAATATCCGGGAGCGGCTGGAGGCCGAGTGGGACGCGCCGCTGGAGGAGTTGATGAAGCGGGCGGAGTCACCAGAGGACGGCGACCTGGGGGCGTGGGCCGAGGAGCTGGAGGAGCTTCGCGAAAAACTCTCCCGCATGGGGCCTGTGAATCTGCTTGCGGCGGAAGAGTACGAGGAACAGAAGCACCGATTGGAGTTCCTCACCACGCAGCGCAGCGACCTGGTGGCAGCAGGTCAGGATCTCCACGCATCGATCCGCCGCATCAACGAATCGGCGTCTGCGGCGTTTTATGAGACGTTCGAGCAGATACGCGGTAACTTCCGCGACATTTTCGTGTCGCTGTTCGAGGGCGGCGAATGCGATATTTGGCTGACCGAGCCCGACGACCCGCTCGACTCGCCGATCGAAGTGTCGGCCAGTCCGCGCGGCAAGCGCACCCAGCGTCTCCACCTCCTCTCCGGCGGTGAGCGCGCACTCACGGCGCTAGCGCTCGTGTTCGGGATCTACCTGACAAAGCCGAGTCCGTTTTGTGTGATGGACGAGGTGGATGCGCCGCTGGACGAGCAGAATGTGCAGCGCTTCACGGCGATGTTGAACCGGTTCAAGACCGACACGCAGTTCATCATCGTCACTCACAACCCGCGTACCATCGAGGCGGCGGACTGGATTTACGGCGTGACGATGCAGGAGCCCGGAGTCTCGTCGGTGGTGGGCGTAGAGTTCGGCGAGCTTCCCGCCGGCCAGGTCGCGTGATCGAATGGGTCGGATCGTCGTCGTCGGTTCGGGCACCGTGGTGCCCGAGGGAAGCCGCGGCGGCTCGTCCTTTTTCTACGAGCAGGCGGACGCTCGGATTCTGGTCGACTGCGGTCCGGCGGCGGTGCAGAGCATGGCCCGCCACCGACTGCCGTGGGAGGACCTGACCGACCTCGTCGTCACACACTTTCATACGGATCACGTCGGGGGTCTGCCCGCCCTCTTCTTTTCTCTCACCTACGGCATGCTGCCTGCGACCCGCTCGGAGCCGCTCGATGTCTGGGGGCCGCCTGGAACGGTGAGGGTGTTTGATGGACTGGAGGCCGCTCTCGGCGACTTCTTCCGCAACCCAGGCTTCCCGGTGCGGGTTCACGAAGTCGACCCGGATGCCGAAGTTGCGCTCGGGAGCGGACCGGTTCTCCGCACCCACAAGACTCCGCACACTCCGGAGAGCCAGGCGATTCGCCTCGACGCCGCTGGGAGCGGCTTCGGCTACACGGGCGACTCGGGCCCCTCGACGACTCTTGGCGCGTTCCTCCACGGGCTCTCGGTGCTGGTCTGCGAGTGCTCTCTGCCCGACGACCTCGTGGGCGATAATCACCTCTCCCCGTCTTCGGTCGCGCGCATTGCGGCGGAGGCACGGCCGGACCTTCTCCTTCTCACTCATATCTACCCTCAGTTCCGTGAGGCCGTCGATGTGCCGAACCTCGTGCGGGAGGCGGGATATGAGGGTAAGATGGGGGTCGCCTCCGATGGCATGGATGTGCCGTTGGGGTGAGGATGACCGCGGGTGTTAGCGTGGTATCCAGAAGGACTGATATCCAGCGGGGACTGTTTATGCTGGTCGTGATGAAACAGGGGGCGAGCCACGCTCAGGTCGAGGCGGTGATGTCGAAGATCCGTTCGCTGGGCTATGAGGCCGTGCGCATTCCGGGCAACCGGATGGCCATCGGCCTGCTCGGATCCGACCGTCCCCCAGACTCGGATCCTCTGATCGGGATGGATGGTGTACTGCGCATCGTCCGGGTGTCGCAGCCTTTCCGGCTGGTCAGCCGCGAGTGGTCCCCCGAGGACACCGTGGTGGAGTTGGAAACAGGCGCCACGATCGGTGGACCGGACGTGGCGGTCATCGCCGGCCCCTGCGCCGTCGAGTCGGAGGAACAGATCGTCGAGACCGCACGTGCCGTGCGAGACGCAGGGGCGGTGCTTCTACGGGCGGGCGCGTTCAAGCCGCGTACTTCGCCGTACTCTTTTCAGGGTCTGGGTGCACGGGGTCTCGATCTGCTGAGTCTGGCTCGCCGCGAAACCGGGCTTCCGATCGTGACCGAGGCGCCATCGCCTGAAACCGTTCCACTGGTGGCCGAGCACGCGGATGTGATCCAGATCGGGGCGCGCAACATGCAGAGCACGGCTCTCCTTCAGGCTGTGGGGCGGGCGGGCCGGCCGGTACTCCTCAAGCGTGGGCCCGCCGCAACCCTGCAGGAGCTCCTGCTGGCGGCCGAGTACATCCTGCTGGAAGGAGAGTCACGCATCATCCTTTGTGAGCGGGGGCTCCGCAGCTTCGACACGCACTCTCGCAACCTGCTCGATCTCACCGCGATCCCGAGTCTTAAAGAGTTGACCCATCTACCCGTGATCGCCGATCCCAGCCACGGTACGGGCCACCGATCAAAGGTCGCACCCATGGCCAGGGCAGCGGTCGCAGCCGGAGCGGATGGTGTGATGCTCGAGGTGCATCCTGACCCGGCAGCGGCTGCTTCAGATGGCGGTCAGGCCATTACGCCCCATCAACTGACCGAGCTCGTGCCGCAACTCCGCGACATCGCGGCGGCAATCGGGCGCGGCATCGTGCGCGAAGTCCCGGTGGGATCCGAAGCCGGCCACGTCGCCTGATGGTCCCGGCCCCGATCGGGGCCGTCGTCGTGACTTCGCCTCCTGGGCGGAATCGCTCGCCGCCGCGTATCTGCAACGCCAAGGTCTCAAGGTCCTCGATCGCAATTGGCACTCCGGCCATCGCGAGCTGGACATCGTGGCTCGGGACGGCGACGTGGTCGCGTTCGTCGAGGTGAAGGCACGCCGGTCCGGTCCACAGGACCCGCTCGAGGCCATCGGCCGCGCCAAGCGACGGGACGTGCGAAGCGCGGCCGAACATTGGATCCACGCCCACCCGGGCGTGGGGAGCGAGTTTCGCTTCGACGCGATTGGAATCCGGAGGGTCGGGGGGCGCACGGCAATCCGTTACGTTCGGCACGCATTCACTGGCGACGACGCCTGAGCCACCCTACCTTCCCGGCGCCCCAGGCCCGTGGGGCTGGAGCACGCCAACCCCGTCAGGACCGTGAAGGTAGCAGCGGCACGCGTGTGAAAGTCGCCACGGTCAGCCTGGGGTATCGCGCTACCGCCGCCGCGCTTTCGGTGCATGCTTCGCCGTCATAGCTTGGCCTCATGTACCGTACCGCTCTTGCTCGCAAGCACCGCCCCCGTCGTTT
>JBFILW010000047.1:0-16301 GCA_041612005.1 Gemmatimonadota bacterium | reverse complement strand
CCTCGCGCGCCGCACTCTCGATGCCCGTGACGACCTGTCGCGCGGGCTCGGGCGAAATCTCGATCGTTTCAACTTGCAGGGCGACGTCCCGGTGGCCCGGGATGAACACATTGGGGCGCACGCTCACCAGCGCGGGAGAGCTCTCGAATCGTACCTCAGCGATCGCCTTTCCAGCGTAGATGGGCCGCAGCGCCTTGATGACCCCGGCGTCCGTAGAGAGGTTGATCACATCGGTCGCGAGCGGAGCGTCCAGACGAACCGCGGCACGTGGAGCCAGGTCCTTTCCCTGCATCGAGGCCGGGAACACGACCGCGGCATAGTCCCCGGCGGCGGCCACATGCTCGATGGCCCGCAGCGCCCCGTCGGCGTGGTAGGTAAGGAAGCCCTCGTCCTCGGCGACGAACGCACGGTCGGCTCCCGCGGCGCCGAGGGCGAGCACCACCTCGCTCGTACCTGCCGGTCCGATCGCCACCACATCGACGGAGCCACCCAGATCATCGGCAAGCTCCCGGGCAGCCGTCACGGTCTCTCCCGCCACGGGTCGGAGGGCGCCGTCTCTCAGCTCGGCGAAGGCCATCACATTCGTGCTCATATGGCCTTCGCCTCCTGGTGCAGCATGCGCACCAGCTCCGGAACCGCTTCAACGCCTTCCCCCTTGAAGCCCGGGCCACTGCGCTCGGGCGGTAAGGTCAGAGCGTCCACGCTGAGGCGCGCTGCACCCAGCTCCGTGTCGACTTCCTCCAGCGGCTTCTTCTTGGCCGCCATGATGCCTTTGAGGCTCGGGTAGCGCGGATCGTTCAGCCCTTTCTGAGCCGAGATGACCGCGGGCAATCCGAACTCGACCACCTCGTGGCCGCCCTCGATCTCGCGCCTGGCCACCGCCCGACCGTCAGCTACCTCGAGCTCGACCACCACCGTCGCGCTCGGCAATTCCAGCAGCTCGGCAACCATCGGCGGCACTTGCATATTGTCGTCATCGACTGCCTGTTTTCCAAACATCACCAGATCGAAATCACGAGATCGAATCGCGTCGGCCAAAGCACGCGCCACGGGCAGCGCGTCCATGCCTGGCCGCCCCCGCAGAAGCACCGCCTGGTCGGCGCCCATGGCGAGCGCAGTGCGGAGCGTCTCTTTTGATTCGTCCTCGCCCACGGTCATCACCGTGATCATGCCGGATCCGGCCTGTTCCTTGAGCCGTATCGCTTCTTCGAGGGCGAACTCGTCGTATGGATTCAATACGTACTTGACCCCGGACGGGTCGATGCTCTTGCCATCAGATCCAATTCGGATGCGCGTCTCGGTGTCCGGTACGCGCTTGATGCAGACGATGCTATTCACGGCGTGTCGCTCGTGTGTGGGAAAACAGGGGGGCAGGTTGTGTTCAGCGTCGTCGGAGTCGCTCGATCTCCGGCCCATCCAGCGAATATAGGCGAAACGCCACCAGGTCGATGAGCTCATCGGTGATGACGGCCTCGCGCCGCGACCGAAGCCGCGCGTCCGCATCGGCCGAGCGCGCGTTGCGGAGCTCGCAGAGCCGCGCGCCGAGCCACAACATGAAGTCGTGGGCTACGTCGCGGTGCTCCCGGTCACGATCCGGCTCGCCGTTGTTGGCCTTGGGCAACAGCGCGTCCACGAATGCGAGGAGGCCCGGAAACACCATCTCGGTGAGCTCCCCGCCCTCGACCATCTCCTCGTCGGTGAGCTCCTCCCAGTTCAGCTCGTTCCAGTACAACTCGCAAGCTTCCTCGAACAGGTGCTTGCGTTCCGCGGGACGACTGGGATTTAGCACGACGTCGATCGGCGTAAGATCTCGGCCGACCGATTTTCTCACTCCGCGAAGCCGCTCCTGAATGAGCATGCGCGCGGCGACATCCAGCTCTCCGGTCGGAAGAGCGGCGTAGCCGATCGGAAATTCGGTTTCTTTCGGCATTTGCCTCCTCGACGGTGGGCCTGACCGACGGGGATGAAGGTGGTGAACCGAGATGTCACTCTGGTCGAGAAGGCAAAATGAAGCGGGCCTTGGCCGGGGGCAAGCCGCTCAAGGAACGGGGCGCGCCGTTCCATCTGCCGAGCGCCGCGGGGTCGCCGGCCGGGCATCCGCGCTCGGCCCGCGATCCCGCGCCTGGTCCGTCGCCCGGGGCCGATCGGTTCCTGTCGGGCGGCGCGGTCGCTGCTGCGGGCGTTGCTGATTCGCCTGCCGTGCCCGGTCGCGCAACGCCTGGGCCATTCTCTGTCGCAGGTACATGAAGCGGGCCTTCTGCACCGGCGTCATGAACTCGCCCAATCGGGCCTCCTCGTCCTGCCCGATTTGCGCCTGGCGTCGTTCGAGCGCCAAGCGCTGATCCAGGAGCTGCTGGATTCTGGCCTGATCGGGATTGGCCTGCGCAATCGAGCGGTCCAGCTCACGGCGGAGCGCGGCGCGACGGCGCAGCACATCCACTCGCTCCTCGCGGCTCGCGCTGAGTGTCTGCCGCAGCTGGCTCGCCTGTTCTTCGTCGAGGTCGAGCGCCTCCGACACCCGCTCGATGAACCGGTTCTCGAGCTGTTGCAGCTGCCGCCGCTGCTGCTCGGTCAGTTCCGGACGTTCCTGATCTGCCTCAACCTCCTGCGCGGGCAGCACCGAAACGCCGATCCATACGTGCAGCATGACCGCAAAGCTCAACCGGAGCGGCCATCTTCGTCGCGTCCACCCGTTCATTGTTCCTCCTCCCACGGCAGCGCGATGCCGTCGAGAACACCGGGGTCCAACCCATCCAGCACGTCGTCCACGACGCGGTCGAGCGTCTCATCCGTCCCGAGTCCGTCGCCCGGTTGCGGCGCTTGTGGCGCGAAGAACGCCAGCAACGCCTGCGCATCTTCGGACGACGGGTCGATCTCGCGAACATCTTCTTCCCAGGCTTCGAGCACAGCAGCCGCGGACCAGCCGGTTCCGGACGAGCCGGCCAGATACACCTGCCAGACTCCGACACCCGTTGCGAGGATGGCGATCGCGGCGGCTGCTTTCCAAACGGCGCTCTGCCAGCCAGACCGGCCGGCTGACCCCGGGGCAGCGAGCCCGCCGAAATCGATCCGGTCGTACACGCGGCTCCGCTCTTCTGCCGTCAGCGCGGGGACCGGTTGTTCGGTGAGGAGCAAAAGCATGTCGAGCTCCTCGGCACACACGGAACAGGCATCCACGTGTGACGACACCATGCGCTCCTGCTCGGGGCTCAGCGTCCCGCGCAGTAAGTCTGGAAGCAGGTCCGACGGGTGTTCCTGCTCTTCTGGCCGCATGTTTCTGTCTTTCGTGCTCATGATCCCTGAAAGTACTCCTTCAACTTACGAAGGCCGTGGTGGTAGCTGACCCTCACGCTGCCTTCGGTCGAACCCAGAGCTACTGCAATCTCAGCATACGACAGTCCTTCGGTCGTCCGCAGCAGCAGCACATCCCGTTGCTGGTCAGGCAGCTGCCGAATGAAAGCGAAAGCCCGCTCTGCCATGTCCTTGCGCACGATCTCCTTGTCCGGTCCGTCCTCGCCGCTTGGCGCCAGCTCGATCGCTTCCAGAGGCGCCTCCCGACGCCTCGCCTGACGCCGGATCTGATTCGTCGCCTCGTTGATCGCAATTCGTGCGATCCAGCTCTTGAACGTCGCGTCGCCTCGAAAGCCGCCGATCGCGGTCGATGCGCGGATAAACGTCTCCTGGACAACATCCAGCGCCGCATCGCGGTCGCCGAGTTTTCGCATGGCGAGCCGGAAAACAAAATCTGCGTAAGTCTCGTAGAGACTTCGCCATGCAGACTCGTTACCCTTTCGCGCTTGCTCAACGGCACGTCGCTCGTCTAGCATTCGATGTCCGGGCAGGTGCGATCCATCGCGAACGGACGTCCTCTCGTGCTGATCCAACCGGCAACCGGTCGCGCCGTGCCGCGGCGTCGAACCTTAGACGAACCGAGTCGGTATTCCGTTAAACGCCTATTTCTGTGCCGGATTCACTCAACGTCCTTGCTCCGGGGCGTGTTAGAGGGGTGCGCGTAACAAGGGTGACCCGGCCGTGCGTCGGGCGCAAGGTGCCGGGAGTCGCGTCTTGACGGCGGACACTCGATCGGAGGATGAGCGCCGCGCGGCGCGGTTCGCGGATGAGGCAGTGGTGGTCGACGCCGTGCGCGCAGGGGACGAAAGGGCGTTCGCGCGACTCGTGGACCGCTATATGGACCCCGGCTACGCCGTCGCGCTGGCGATCCTCCGGCAACCGCAGGATGCGGAGGACGCCCTTCAGAGCGCGTTCATTCGAGCTCTGGAGCGAATCGAACAGTTGCGGCCCGGCAGTCCGTTCGGGCCCTGGTTCTACAGGGTGCTGCGAAGCACTTGCCTGAACCTGCTGCGGCGGGAGGCGCTGAGGGATCACGACCCGCTGCCGCGCAGCGCGTCGGCCGGGACGAATCCCCACCGGGATTTCGAGCGGCGGCAGGCGCGCGAGACCGTGCTGGAGGCGTTGGCCCAACTGCCCGAGATGCAGCGGCTGGCGGTTACATTATACGACCTTGAAGGTTACAGTCATCAACAGGTAGCCGAGATCCTGGACATCGCGGAGGGCACTTCGCGGGCGCATGTGCACCACGGCCGGCGCGCCCTGCGCCAAATACTGGGACCGAGCGCAAGAAGCCATAGAGATGATGAAGAAGATCGAACATAGTGGCCGGTGGCCGGACTGGTTATTGAGCCTTCGGCCGGACCAGCTCACCCGGGAGCGGATGCGGCGCCGGATCGTGGGTGAGGCAGCCCTCGTCCTGCGGGCGCGTCGAAGCGGAAGCTGGTGGTTGGTGGCGGATCGCTGGACTACGAGGCTGCTGCCACTCGCCGCCGCTCTGGCTCTCGTGTTCGCCGGAATGGCCCGACGGGCATCGCACATCGCCACAATCGCCGACTTGCCGCCTACGGTTGACGAGCTTCTGCAGTCGGCCAACCCGAACGGTCCGCCGGCGGTTCTCACCGCTGCAACCGAGCCCGGCCTCGACCAGCTGCTCAGCGCTGCGGTCAATCACGATACTCCCTAACACATGGACGCAGCACGCCTCAAGCTGGCAGCCCTGCTGGTAGCCATCTTCGTCGCCGGTCTCACGGCCGGAGTCGCCGCTGAGCGTACCTGGCTCGCCCCAGCCAACGCCGAGGAAGTGAGCTCGAACCCCACGGAAGGGGAGTTCACGATCGAGCGTTTTGCCGACGACCTCCAGCTCACCCCCGAGCAGCGTGTCGAAATCGAGGGAATGCTCGTGCAGTTCAGGGCATCAATGAAACATCTGTGGGAAGAGTTTCGTCCTCGCTACAGTACGCTGGTCGACTCCGTCCGCCTGGATATCGAAGCGGTGCTGACATCGGAGCAGGTTGAGCAGTATCGTAAGTTGCTTCGGGAGCAGTACGGCGCCGGTGCGTTCGGGGCCGAGCCGACCGACTGATACTTCTGGAAGGAGAAACGTCGATGAGAGGGGTGGCGTTGGTGGCTGCCGCACTGGTGGTCTTTGCCGGTAACGCCCGGGCGCAGGAGCCTGTGGGCGATAGGGCGCCCCTTCAGGTGACCCTGGACGAGGCGATCCGACTGGCTCTCCGCAACAACCCCGGGCTCGATCGCTCGCGGTCCAACCTGCAGATCGCCCAGTTCAACAGGCTGAGTTCGTATGGGGACTTCCTTCCGACGCTCAGCCTCGGCTACGGGTACTCGAACGCCAGCACTGGCCGTCTCGATCCGACCGGCCAGACGTTTGCGACGACGGCCTACACGCTCCAGCTCGGCGCCAGCTACGACCTGTTTACGGGGCTTCGCCGCTTCGCGGACGTCAAGGCCGCGCAGCTGGCGGTCCGGTCGCGCGAGGCGGACTTCAGAGGCACGGAGTACAACACGATCTTCGAGGTCAAGAGCCGCTACTACGCGGCGGTGGCGGCTCGCGAGCTGGTCGCGGTAGAGGAAGACCGGGTGCAGCGGCAGGAGAACCAGCTGGAATTCGTGCGCCAGCAGCTCGAGCTCGGACGCGCGACACGCTCCGACCTGCTGCGCTCGCAGGTCGACCTGAACAATGCCAAGCTGGCTCTGCTGCGGGCCGAAAACGCCGCCCGCACGTCCACCTACGACCTCGCTGTTGTGGTCGGGATCGAGCGTCGGGTGGAGCCGGTGCCGGAGTCGACCCTGGAGCTGCTGCCCTTCCCCTTCGAGCGCTCCGAGCTGGTGCAGATGGCGCTGGGGTCCTCCCCCTCCCTGGTCAGCGCGGAGACCGCCGCCGAAGCGGCCGAGGCAGTCGTGGGCAGCGCCAAGTCGGCGTACCTGCCGAATCTCCGCTTCAGCGGAGGTTGGGCATTTGCGTCGAGTGACTTTCCCCCGGCGAACCGGAGCTGGAGCTTCTCGCTGCAAGGCAATTACCCGATATTCAACGGTTTTCAACGAGAGACCTCGGTTTACAGCGCTCAGTCGCAGGCCGACATCTCGCGGGCCCAAGAGCGTGAAGTCGAGCTGCAGCTTCTGCGCGACGTCGCCAATGCCTACGACGAGGTGCAGGTAGCCCTGGCCAGCATCGCGCTGGCCGAGAACAGCGTCGAGCTCAGTCGAGAGGATCTGCGCGTCGTTTCGGAGCGCTACCGACTCGGCCTGGCTACGATCCTGGACCTGCAGACGGCGCAGATCGCGGTCTCCCAGGCGGAGGTGACCCTGATCCAGGAACGCTTCACCTATCCGGTCGGAATCGCGGCGATCGAGGCATTGATCGGCCAGAACCTGATGGAGTAGCGGGAGCCCGGGCGTCCACAGTCCGGCAGCGGAGTTCGGGACAGCGAAAAAGGGACCGGAATGGACGGCAGGCGGACGGGATCTAAAGAATGGGTCTCGTCCGCCCGTTGCGTTCAGTGCGGACGACGGACCCCTGAGAGCGTATCAATGAAAGCAAGAGCGAATGTGTCCATGACACTCAAGCTGTTACGTGGCCTCGCGGCGCCGATCGCGGTGGCCGTTGCGGTCGCCGCCTGTGGTGAAGGAACCGCGAACGAAGCCGGCACGGACCTCCAGACTTCCACCGTTGAAGTGCGGGACATCGTGTCCAGCGTCGCCGCGACCGGCACGATCGAGCCCATCAAGGTGATCGAGGTGAAGTCGCAGGCCTCCGGCGAGATCCTCGAGATGCCGGTCGAGCTCGGAGATTTCGTGGAGAAGGGCGCGATCCTCGTGCGCATCGACCCGCGCGACGTGCGAAACGCGTTCGAGCAGGCGGAGGCGGACCTCGAAGTGGCGGAGGCCCGCTACATGGTGAGCCAGCGCCAGCTGGATCGGACGACGACGCTGCACGACTCGGCGGTGGTATCGGACTCGGAGCTGGAGACGGCGATTCTCGAGAACGCCAACTCTAAGGCGGCGCTCACCCGGGCGGAAACCAACTTCGAGCTGGCCCAGGACCGCCTCAACGACGTGGTCGTTCGGGCTCCGTTGTCCGGGACCATCGTGCAGAAGAACGTGGAGGAGGGTCAGATGATCACCGGGACCCGCGAGGTGACGGGTGGATCCGTGATCCTCCGCATGGCCGACCTCACCGAAGTGCAGGTTCGCACCCTGGTCGACGAAACCGACATCGGTCGGATTGAAGCTGGTCTGACGGCCAGCATCGAAGTGGAGGCCTACCCTGACCGTGAGTTCACCGGAAACGTCCTCAAGGTCGAACCCCAGGCGGTCGTCGAGCAGAACGTCACCATGTTCGCCGTCCTGACCCGGATCCGGAACGAGAACGACTTGTTGCGGCCAGGCATGAACGCCGACGTGGAAGTGGTCGTTGGACGAAAGGATGGCGTGCTGTCGCTCAAGAACGGCGGCGTGAAGACGGTCGACGAGGCGCGACAGCTGGTCTCCGCGCTCGGGATGGACGAGGAGCTGCTGGCGGCGCGGGTGGAGGCGCCAACCGGTGAAGGCGGAGGCTTGAGGCGCGCGGCTGAGGGCGCTGAAGGTGCGGCAGCCGCTGGCCAAGGGGAGGCCGAGCCGACCGAGGCGGCTGACGACCTGATGGCGAAGGCGCAGCAGATGCAGGGCATGTCGCGCGAGGAGCGCATGAAGTTCTTTCAGAGCCTCTCCGCCGCCGACCGCCAGCGCCTGATGGAGGCGTTCCGGGCCCAGCGCGAAGGGCAGTCGGCCGCCGATCGGGTCAACCCCGGCCGGCCAAAGCCCGCCTTCGTGTTCGTCGAGGCGGCAGACGGGCTGCTCACGCTGAAGCCGATCCAGATCGGCCTTAGTGACTGGGAGTACACCGAGATCCTCGCCGGCCTCGAAGAGGGCGAGCAAGTGGTTGAGGTACCGCTCTCTCTCATTCAGCAGCGCGACATTCTGCAGCGTGTGCAATCGCGAACCGGCGTCGCTGGTATGAGGCGCAACTAGCTTTCCGGTGACCTGCTAATGTTGTTCTTCGAAGTCGTTCGCGTCGCTCTGCAGGCGATCAGGGCCAACAAGCTGCGCTCGTTCCTCACTATGCTGGGGATCATCATCGGCGTGGGAGCTGTCATCACCATGGTGGCGCTCGGTGAAGGGGCGCAGCGTGCTGTCGAGGAACAGATCGAGGCTCTCGGCACCAACGTGCTCAATGTGCGACCGGGTCAGGGCTTCTCGCGTGGGGTGAGCTCGGGGAGCGCCAAGCTGACCGTCGACGATGCAGACGCGTTGCTGCGCGGTGCTGCGGCGATCGAGGCGATCGCGCCCGAGCTGAGCCGTAATCAGCAGGTCGAGGTCGGGCGCTCGAACGCCAACCTGCGGATTACCGGCACGTCGGAGAGCTTCCCCGATGTAAACGCCTACAAGCTCGCGGTCGGACGCTTCTTCACCGAGGAGGAGGACAAAGGCCGCCGGCGGGTCGCCGTGCTGGGAGGCGACGTTCCGGAGGTGCTCGATATGTCGGCGAACCAGCTCGTCGGACAGACGATGCGGATCCGCAACATCGCGTTCGAAATCGTCGGCGTTCTGGAGTCGAAGGGCGGCTCGGGCTGGTTCAACGCCGACGAGCAGATCTTCGTTCCGCTGCGGACGGCCCAGTTCCGGGTCATCGGCACCGATCAGGTCAGCTCGATCAACGTGACGGTTGCCGATGGCGCCAGCCAGGGTCTGGCCATGGCGCAGATCGAGGACGTGTTGCGGAGACAGCACCGGCTACGGCCCGGGAAGGCGAACGATTTCTGGGTCCTGGATCGTGCCGAGCTGCTCGGCACGCAGCAGGAAGCCACCCAAACGTTCGGTTTTCTCCTCGCCGGAATCGCGCTTGTCAGTCTCATGGTTGGCGGGATCGGCATCATGAACATCATGCTGGTCTCCGTAACCGAGCGAACGAAGGAGATCGGCGTCCGCATGGCCCTCGGAGCCACCCGCAGGGCCGTGCTCGGTCAGTTCCTGCTCGAGGCGCTGGTCCTGTGCCTGCTCGGCGGAGTGATCGGGATCGGGGTTGGAATCGGCGCCTCGATGCTGCTCGCCTCGCTTGCCAACTGGAATACCGTCGTGTCCGGAGAAGCCGTCCTCCTCGCCGTGCTCTTCTCACTTACCGTCGGCGTGTTCTTCGGCATCTGGCCCGCCCGGCGGGCGGCGAAGCTCGATCCGATCGCCGCGCTGCGCTACGAGTAGTCCCGCCTTACATTTCCGTATGAGCCTGAACGACTTTACCGGTCTACCGGATCAAGCCCGGTTGTGGTGTTTCGCCGCCGATCGTTCTCTGTCGGTCGACGAGGCGACCGTGCTCGTCGACCGCACGGAGGGATTTCTCGCTGGTTGGAGGGCACACGACCAGGATCTGCTCGTCGGCTTCGAGCTGCGGGAAGGCCGCGTCTTGCTCGTGGCCGTCGACGAGCGTCAGGCTGCCGCGTCCGGCTGCTCGATCGACGCACTGCTCGGACACCTCCGTGAGCTGGAGAGCGATCTTGGAGTTGCCCTGATCGACGGCGCGGCCGTCTGGTATCGCGATCCCGCCGGCGACATCCTGACGGTGAGCCGACGCGAGTTCAAGCGCCTGGCGGTCGACGGCGTCGTTGGGCGTGACACGCCGGTCTTCGATTTGACGCTGTTGACACTCGGGCAGCTTCGTGAGGGACGACTCGAAGTGCCGGCCCGAGACTCCTGGCACGGTCGGCTTCTCGCCCCGACGGGCGCAAGGTCGGTCCCCTGAACCGGGAGGCGAGGCCGGACTCCCCACCCGCGGAGCCGGTGGAGACTGCTAACTCACCCCCCCTCGCCTTCACTCTCTCCGGCGGCGGAGCCCGCGCCGCGTATCAGGTCGGCGTCTTGCGCCATATCGGGAAGCTCTGCCCCGATTTGAAGGTGCCGATCCTGACCGGTGTCTCGGCGGGTGCGATCAACGCGGTATTTCTCGCCTCGCATACGGGCGATCTACGAGCCCGGACCGAAGCTCTCAAAGACAAGTGGTGTTCGCTTACGATCGATCGCGTCTTTCGCTCCGACTCGGTGTCTATGTCCCGGACCGCGTTTCACTGGTTTGCGACTCTCGTGTCGGGCGGCCGGCACGTCACCCCTGAAGCTCGAAGTCTGGTCGATACCAGTCCGCTTCGTGAGTTTCTGGTTTCGCGCATCGACCGCGACGGGATCGCCACGAACATCGAGTCGGGTAAGCTGCACGCGCTGGCCGTGTCCGTGACGGCATATGACACGGGCCAGACGACGACGTTCGTGTATGGAGCGCCCGATGCGGAGATGTGGGAGCGACCTCTGCGGACATCCGAGCGAGGAGAGATCACCGTCGACCACGTGATGGCGTCTTCAGCCATTCCGATTCTGTTTCCGGCCGTCGAGATCGGCGATCGCTATTTCGGCGACGGCAGCATCCGGCAGTCGGCGCCGCTCGCACCGGCCATCCACCTGGGCGCGAAGAAGATCATCGCCGTCTCGGCACGCTACCCGCGCTCGTTCGCCGAGTCAAAAGAGGCGATCACGACCGGCTACCCGCCCCCCGCCCAGATCATCGGGCTCATGTTCAATTCGATCTTCCTCGATACCCTCGATGCGGATGCGGCCCGCCTCACGCGCATCAACCACACTCTGTCACACATTCCCGAGCAGGTTCGCCGCGAGTACGCCCTCCGACACATCGATCTCATGGTGATCCGGCCGACGCGCGACCTCGGCCGGCTGGCGCTCGAGTACCAGAAGTACCTGCCTCGCTCGCTTCGCTTCTTCGTGAAGGGACTCGGCACGCGGGGAGGACGCAACGCGGACTTCATCAGCTACCTGTTGTTCGAGCAGGGGTACATCGGCCACCTGATCAGGCTCGGCGAAGAGGATGCCGAGAGGCAGTGGCCGAGCATCGCCCGGTTCCTGGACGGCGACGCGTAAGCGAACGCCGCGTCAGGTCGGCAGGGTGCGGCGGGCTTCGAGTATATGTCGGAGGGCTCCCTCGAGCTCGGGGTAGCTGAAGGAAAACCCGCTCTGGACGAGCCGTTCCGGCTTCACACGCGCGCTGGCCAGCAGCGTCTCCTCCGCCATCTCGCCGAAGGCGAGCCTGAGAGCCACGGACGGCACGAAGAGGATGACGGGTCGCCCCAGCACGCGGCCCAGAGTTCGAGTGAAGACGCGATTCGTAACCGGCATCGGCGACACCGCGTTCACCGGCCCCTCGATCTCCCCATTCAACAGCACGTGCTCGATCGTGCGCACCAGGTCATCGAGCTCTATCCAGCTCATGTATTGGGCTCCAGACCCCAGCGGCCCTCCGAGGCCGAGTCGAAATACTGGGAGCATGGCGCTCAGGGCGCCTCCTTCGGAAGCCAGCACAATGCCGATGCGCAGATTGACCACCCGGATGCCCGCCGCTTTCGCCGGCGCGGTCGCCGCCTCCCACTCGGCACCAACCTCGGCTAGAAACCCGCTCCCGAGGTCACTCGTTTCGGTCAGGACTTCGTCGCCTCGATCCCCGTAGTATCCGATCGCCGAAGCCGCGATCAGCACGGCCGGCTTACGGTCCAGGTCGGCCAGCGCCTCGCTGAGGAGGCGGGTGCCAGCTACCCGGCTGTCACGGATCCGCCGCTTCTTGTCCGCGGACCAGCGTCCCGTCGCGATGCTTTCCCCGGCGAGGTGGATAACAGCATCGGCACCCTCGAGGCCGCTGGTCTCGATCGCGCCGGCGGCCGGGTCCCAGTACGCGGTGCTGCTGTCCGCATCCTGTCGGCGCCTGACGAGTCGGACGATCGCGTGGCCGCCTTCCGAGAGCGCCGACACGACGGCGCTACCGATCAGTCCGGATGATCCGGTGATGATGATGCGCATCCAGTCTACCGATACAGCAGATAATGTTGACGGAGCGAACGGAACTCCGCTTCCTGGTCGTCCCAGGCGGCCACGATCTCCCTCCATTCGACACCCAGCTGGATGGAATGCCGCAGCCGGTCGGTACCCGCGAGCCGGTCGAAGTGCGCATCCATCCATTCAAGCTGCTCGGGATGCAGGGCGCGAACGCCGGCGAGCGCGGCCACCGCCGTACGGGTCGGATCATAACTCTCGCGGTCGTCTGCGATAAAGCGGACTCCGCTCAGGGCTTCGCCAGCGAACTTCCCGTCGCCCGGCCTCACCGGCGTGAAGGTGACGGGCTCGAAGCTGACCCCAGGCAGATCCTGCGACTGCAACCACTCCGCCAGGCCCGGGCTGTCGAGCCAGGGCGCGCCGATCTGCTCGAACGGACGGTCCGTCCCCCGGCCGACCGAGAGGTTGGTGCCCTCGAACAGGCAAAGGCCGGCATAGTGCAGCGCGGTGCGGGGAGATGGCATGTTCGGCGAGGGCGGGGTCCAGGCGAGCCCGGTGTCATCGAACGCCATCCAGCGCTCCCAGCCGCGCATCTCGACCACCGTGAGCCTCGCTCCCAATCGGAAGCGGTCATTCAGCAGCCGGGCCAGCTCGCCACCGGTGAGGCCGTGACGCATGGCGACCGGATACAGCCCGACGAACGTCGCGAACGCAGGATCGAGTACGTTGCCCTGGACCTGTCGCCCGCCGATCGGGTTGGGGCGATCGAGAACGATGAACTCGATTCCCGCCTCGGCCGCGGCGCTGATGGCCAGCGCCATTGTCCACTGGTATGTGTAATATCGGACCCCAACCCCTTGAATGTCGAAGACCAGAGCATCGAGCCCGTCGAGCATGGCGGCGCTTGGTCGCCGGGTCTGTCCGTACAGCGATCTCACTACCAGACCGGTGGCCACGTCGATCGTGTCGGAGACCGACGCGCCAGGATCGGCCACACCGCGGATCCCGTGCTCCGGACTGAACAACACCGCCAGCTCGACCGCAGTCGCAGCATGGAACCGGTCGATGGTGCTCACGCCATTTCGGTCGAGTCCCGTCTGATTGGTGATCAGGCCGACCCGTCGGCCGCGCAGGCGCTCGAAGTCCTCCGCGACCAGCACGTCGATGCCGGTCATGACCCCCGTCGTTCCCCCCGTGTCACCGCTGCAGGCTGCCGTGAGCATCGCCACAACAGCGAATTGCGCCGCTTTTTGGGATCTCTTAGCCTTGTTCAACTCGACACGTCACTCCCTCTCAACAGCACGAGGACACCTCTGTGCGCATGAGCACCCGTATCAGCCCGGCCCTGCCTTTCGCGGCCGCCGTCATGGCATTCGCGTGCGGTGGCGGTGGCGGGCTCATGCCCGACAATGATGAGGAATGGGTTCGGGCTACTCTGAGCCAGCTCGATCTGCGCGGCAAAATCGGTCAGATGATAGTCCCGTGGATGCTCGGCGACTACCTGGCAGCCGGCGGTGACGAATACGATCGTCTCATGGTCTGGGTGCGCGACTATGGTGTGGGCGGAATCGTGATCTCGGTGGGCGGACCGCTGGATGCGGCGTCGAAGCTGAATCTGCTTCAGCGAGAGGCCAGGATCCCGCTATTGGTCGCGTCGGACCTCGAACACGGGCCCGGCCAGCGACTGCAGGGTGGTACGGTTCTCCCGTATGGCTTCGAGCTGGGTGGGGCAACTGAGTTTCCACCGCCCATGGCGATCGGGGCAGCCGACGACGAAGAGCTCGCCTATGAAATGGGCCGGGTGACGGCGCTCGAGGCGCGCGCCGTCGGCGTGCACATGGCATACGCGCCCGTCGCCGACGTCAACAGCAATCCGGACAACCCGATCATCAACATTCGTAGCTTCGGCGCCGATCCCGAACAAGTGGCGCGCCTGGCCGTCGCGCAGGTTCGCGGTATGCAGGAGAACGGCCTTCTGGCCACGGCGAAGCACTTCCCGGGCCACGGAGACACGGAAGTGAACTCGCACCTGGGGCTCCCCATCCTCACTGCCACCCGGGAGCGGGCGGATTCGATCGAGTTGGTGCCATTCCGGGCCGCCATCGCTGCGGACGTCGCCGGCGTGATGAGCGCCCACATCGCGTTCCCGGGGCTCACGGGCGACTCCGTGCCCGCATCGCTGTCACCGCAGCTATTGAGCGGGTTGTTGCGCAAAGAGCTCGGTTTCGCCGGCGTGGTCGTCACCGATGCACTGGACATGGGCGGGATCACGAGCGCCGAGGCGTCCGTTCAGGCAGTCCTGGGCGGAGCCGACGTGCTGCTGATGCCGACGGACATTGAGGGGGCGATCGAGGCGATCGCCCGCGAGGTGAGCGAAGGGAGGATCTCCGAGGCTCGCATCGATTCATCCGTGGTCCGCCTTCTGCGACTCAAGGCCAGGGCGGATTTGCACGAGAAGCGCATCGTCGATCTGGATTTGATCGCCACGACCGTCGGGATCCCGGATCACCTGGAATCAGCAAAGCGTGTGGCCGAACGTGGCCTCACGCTGGTGCGTGATCGGGACGCCGCTGTTCCGCTCGCGTCCTCCATCCGTAAAGCCCACCCGAGAATCATCAGCATCGTCTACTCCGACGACATCGATCCCTGGGCGGGACAGGCGTTCCAGCAGACGCTGGCCGGCGTGGCGGCTGCACTCGAGCCGACCCTGGAGACAATCCTCATCGACCGGCGCACCCCGGCGACTGCGCTCGATTCGCTCCGCACCGCCATTCGCGATGCGGATCTCGTCATCGTCGCGGCTTTCGTGCAGGTGCGCTCGTGGAAGGGCGAGATCGGGATGGAATCCGGAGTCGCTGCATTCGTTGAGTCGGTGGCCGCCGGCCAGCCGGTGGCTCTGATCTCGTTCGGGAGCCCGTACCTGATCCAACAGGTGCCTTCCGCGGCCATCTATGTCTGTGCGTGGGGTGAGGAGGATGTGGCTCAGGAGGCGGCGGCACGCGGCCTCCTGGGACTGGTCGAGATCGACGGAACTCTCCCGATCTCGATTCCTCCACTCTACGAGCAGGGTCACGGACTCACGCGGCGCCTCGAGTCCCCGTGACGCTATCGACGCTGGACCTCACCGTCCTCGTCGCCTACATCCTCGGTGTCGTAGCCCTCGGCCTGATTGCCGCCGGGCGGCAGCGGACCGCGGAGGATTACTTCCTCGCCGACCGCTCGATCCCGTGGTTGGCGATCTGCTTCTCGGTCGTGGCGACGGAAACCAGTGCCCTCACGGTGGTGAGCGTCCCGGGTACTGCCTACCTGGGAGATCTGTGGCTCCTGCAGTTGACGATCGGCTACGTCGTGGGTCGAATCGCGGTCGCGGCGCTCCTCCTGCCCGGCTACTTCCGAGGTCGCATCGCCACGGCCTACACTATCCTCGAGGACCGCTTCGGGGCGGCGACCCGGCGCTTCGCTTCGATCCTCTTCATGGTCACGCGTGCGCTCGCTGACAGCGTTCGCATCTTCGTCGCGGCAATCCCTCTGGTCCTGATCACGAACCTCGACTACTGGCAGGCCATTCTCCTGCTGGGCGCCGCGACACTCGCCTACACCTATGTGGGCGGGCTCCGCTCCGTCGTCTGGGTCGACGTGTCGCAGATGGTGATCTATCTGGTGGGCGGCGTCGCGGCGCTCGTCGTGCTGGGTCAAGTCGTGCCGGGCGGTTGGGTGGGGATCATCGAGGCGGCCCGACCGGCGGGGAAGCTCCGCGTGTTCCACTTCGACGGCGCGATGGCCGACGCCGACTGGTTCTGGACGGGCCTGATCGGAGGTGGCTTCCTCACCATGGCGTCGCACGGAGCCGATCAGCTGATCGTCCAGCGGCTGCTCGCCGCCCCGTCGCTGAACGGCGCGCGGAAGGCTCTCATCGGCAGCAGTGTCGTAGTCATGGGCCAGTTCGCACTCTTTCTTCTGGTCGGGGTCGGGCTCTGGGTCTACTTCGGAGGGGCCGCGTTTCAGAGTCCGGACGAGATCTTCCCGCGCTTCATCATCGAGCGGATGCCACCCGGGCTCGCGGGCCTGCTGTT
>JBFILW010000046.1:0-16571 GCA_041612005.1 Gemmatimonadota bacterium | reverse complement strand
TGACGTGGAGGATTTCGCCGCTGTGTGTGGTGAAAGCCACCTCGGGCTCCGCCTTTCCGTTCCCGTGCAGTGCCAGGGTGCACGCCATGGCACCGCTGCCGCAGGCTTCGGTCTCGGCCTCGATGCCTCGCTCGTAGGTGCGAATCAGAGCCTCGCCGGGATTCAAGAGAGTCACAAGGTTCACGTTCGCCCCCTCGGAGCCCAGATCGGGATGGTGCCGAATAGGCCGGCAGAGCTCCTCGATCGGACCAACGGGCATGTTCTCGAGCGGCAGGACGAGGTGCGGGACGCCGATTCGCACCAGCCAAGCGGTTCCCGCTTTCGAGCTGGAGCGGATCTCCACCCGTCGCGCGACCCGCGCTTCGATTCGATAGTCGAGCGTTACTTCCCGCTCCTCTACGGTGGCGTGTACCTCGGACGACGACGTGATGATATCGAGTTCGCGGTGTGTGAGGCCCTGATCGGAGGCCCAGCGCGCGACGCAGCGGGTGGCGTTGCCGCAGGTCGAGAACTCTGAGCCATCGGGATTGAAGAAGCGGACCTCAAGGCGGTCCGGGGCCAGCTTGCGGACGAGGGCGAGACCGTCGACGCCGACACCGGTGCTCCGCTGGCAGACTCGCTCGGCGAGCTTTCCCAGATCCATCACCGGCGCTTCGTCTTGGTTCATGACGACGAAGTCGTTCCCGGCACCGCTGTATTTGCTGAATCGCAACATGGACCCGGATACTATGCATATAGCATGGCTCGGGCGCCCGGCAAGCCCGGTGAGAGCTACGGCACCCGAAGCCCGGACCGCTGTAGGAGACTAAATGCGCTTCGTAACCTATGAGCAGTTCAAGGGCGGTCTCCTCGACGCGATCAATCTCGAGGAGTTGCTGGCGAAGCTGTCCGAGTTCCTGCTGGACAGCGGCTTCGCCGGCTCTCTGCCCTGGAATCCGTATACCGGTGAGTTTGACCCGGTAGACCGGGACGACAGCATGCAGGCGCTCAAGGAGGCGATCCTCAGGGCTCTCATGGAGGATGGGCTTCTGACGCCCGAGATGCTGGAGGCGATGCGGGGTGACGGCGATGCCGACCCGGAGAAGGTGAAAGAGATCGCGGACGCTCTCGACCACATCGTGCAGCGGCTTCTCGAGGAGGGGTACCTGCGGTTCGAGCAGCCTCCGCAGATGCCGGACGAAGGACAACCGCTCAGCGGCCCGGGCAGCATCGGGCAGGGCGCCGCCCGGAGCGTGAAGTTCGAGCTTACCGAGAAGACGCTGAGTTTCCTGGGTCACCGGGCGCTCCGAGACCTGCTTGGAAGCCGTGGCCGGGCGAGCGTCGGAATGCACGAGACGCAGCACCTGGCCACCGGCATCGAGGCGGAGGCCCACTCGCGGCCGTATGAGTTCGGCGACATCATGAACCTGGACGTGCCGGCTACGCTCCGTAATACGATCGGGCGCACCGGGCTCCAGTTCCCGCTCGACATCGACTACCGTGACCTGCGTGTACACCAGTCCTCGTACCGGTCGAGCTGCGCCACCGTGCTCATGCTCGACTGCAGCCACTCGATGATTCTCTACGGCGAGGACCGTTTCACGCCCGCCAAGAAGGTGGCGCTGGCGCTCGCGCATCTATTGAGGAGCCAGTTCCCGGGCGACACGATGCGGTGCGTGTTGTTCCACGATCACGCCGAGGAGATTCCGCTCTCGGCCCTGGCGCGCGCTCAGGTCGGGCCGTACCACACCAACACGGCCGAAGGGCTCCGCATCGCCCGCGCCATTCTGCGGGCGGAGCGGAAGGAGATGAAGCAGATCATCATGATCACCGACGGAAAGCCGAGCGCCATCTCACTTCCCGACGGACGCGTCTACAAGAACTCGATGGGCCTTGATCACGAGATACTGAGGCAGACCCTCTCGGAGGTCGCCGCGTGCCGGAGGGAGGGGATCACGATCAACACGTTCATGCTGGCACGAAGCCCCGCTCTGGTGGCGTTCGTGCGCAAGGTGGCCGAGATATGCCGCGGCAAGGCATATTTCACGACCACGGTGACACTGGGGCAGTACATCCTGATGGATTACATGCGCCGCCGGACCCGGCGAGTGCGCTAGCAGGTTGTTCGGCGACCTGCCAGGAGCGACGACGACCCGACATGATCCAGACATGAACGACACCCCGAGGCCGCCCGTCGCTCTCAACCAGGTGCGCGAGCGGACGGTGCAGGCATTGAGCGAGCACTTCGCGCAGGACAACCTGGACGTGGAACAGCTCGAGGCGCGGCTGGACCTTTGCTATCGCGCTACGTCGCTGGAGGAGCTCGACGTCCTCACCGCAGATCTCCCGATCCTGCGGCCTAGCACGGCCGTCTTGCCGGCGCAGGACGTCGTGCCTGCGATACGCGCCAGCGTCGACCCGGCCGCCGTCAGGGACACGCAGGTGGCCGTGGCGATCATGAGCGGCAACTCACGCAAGGGCACCTGGACGCCTCCCCGCCACCTGTATGCCGTTGCGGTCATGGGGGGGCTGGACCTCGACTTCAGGGAGGCGCGCTTCCCTCCGGGCGAAACCGAAGTGACCATCTTCGCGCTCATGGGTGGCGCGGACATCATCGTGCCGCCCGGGCTCCCCGTTCGCAGCGACGTGGTGGCCATCATGGGGGGCTTCGATCAGGTAGATCAGGCACCCGATGACCTGTCGCCCGACGCACCGAGGCTGAAGGTCAACGGCTTTGTTCTCATGGGGGGGGTCGAGATGTCCGTCAGGCTGCCGGGCGAGAGCGCCAGGGATGCCAAGAAACGGCGAAAGGAGGAGCGCAGGCTCCAGAAGGTGGAGAGAAAGAGCCTGCGCGCAGGGAGCAAGCGCCTCAAGGGATAAAGCGTGGCCGACGCAACGGGATAGCTTAGAATTCCTCCACTTTCACAACGTTGCCGGCCGTCCCCGGCCGCTTGAGCACTCCGACCGGCTTTCCGTTCTTCTCGATCACGACGGTCTCGTACTTCTTGAGGACTTCGTTGAAGATCTTGGAGAGGTTGGTGCGCACATCCGTTGTGCTCACGAAGGCGATATTCCCGCTCACCCGGACCTGCAGACCGTTCTTACGCTTCCTCGCCATCAAGACCTCCACAGCTACATCTGTCGCTAAGACTTTTGCTGCGTTCGTGTTGTAAAAGGTGTACACTTCGCGAACGAATACCTCCGAATAGCCGCAGCCGCGTCCGCCCGTTCCGGTCGACGCCAACCCCCGAAAACGCACCACGTTCAGTGCCTTACGGCTCAGGCGCCGGACCACCGCGGAGCGGAGTATCCGCTTGTCCACACGGTCAGTAGCAGGAATCGTGCGCGGGTGAAAAGGCCGTCGGGGCCCGGCAGGCCCGCACTTCCTTGACGCCCAATGCAGGGCTCGGGTATAGTGCGCACCGACTTTCAGGCGGCTGTCAACAGGACATGTACGAGAGGGACTGCGGAGGGCGCGGATGTCTGAGATCCCGAAAGTGCTGCGGTATACGGAAGAGCACGAGTGGGTCCGAGAGGAAGAGACCGAAGGCGTAGTGGCGATCGGCATCACCGACTACGCCCAGGGTGAGCTCGGAGACGTTGTTTTCGTGGAGCTGCCCTCGGCCGGAGACACGTTCGATCGCATGGAAGTGTTCGGCACGATCGAGGCCGTGAAGGCTGTGTCGGAGCTCTACTGCCCGGTCACCGGAGAAGTCGTGGCGGTCAACGAGTTGCTGGACCAGGATCCGGCGGCGGTCAATACCGATCCGTACGGCGAGGGCTGGATGATCCAGATCAAGCTCGGAGACGTGGCCCAGATCGACGAGCTCCTGACCGCAGACGAGTACCAGGAGCACATCGGGGGATAGCCGACGCCGATGTCCTTTGTTCCTCACAGCGAGGCCGACCTCCGGGACATGCTGGCCGAGGTGGGCCTCTCGAGTCTCGCCGACCTCTATTCCGACATTCCGGCCGAGCTGATCCTCGACCAGCCCCTGGACGTACCCCCGGTACTCTCGGAGTGGGAGGCCGTGCGTCGGGCCGAAGAGCTGGCGGCCAAGGATCACTCTCTAATCTGCTTCGCCGGTGGCGGGATATACGACCATCACGTGCCGGCGATCGTCGACCACATCATTCGGCGCAGCGAATTCTACACGGCATACACGCCATACCAACCCGAGGTGGCGCAGGGCACCCTGCAGGCCATCTACGAGTTCCAGACAATGGTGTGCGAGCTCACGGGCATGGAGGTGGCCAACGCCTCGATATACGACGGCGCGACCTCTACAGGCGAAGCCGCTCTTATGGCGATGGCAGTCACCCGGCGCTCGGGAATCCTGCTGCCTGGCAACCTGCACCCGCACTACCGTAGGGTCGTCCACAACTATGTCTCCGGACTGGGGACGGACGTGCGGAAGATCGAGCCGCAGGCCGACGGCCTGTTGGACCCGGCGTCAGTCGCGTCCGCAGTGGACGATAAGACGGCCTGCGTCATCGTCCAGAGCCCGAACTTCTTCGGCCTGATCGAGGATCTGGAGCCGCTGGCCGAAGCGGCGCATGCGGCCGGCGCCCTTCTGGTCGCGGTCGTGGATCCGCTCTCACTCGCGATCCTGCGGTCCCCTGGCGAGCAGGGGGCGGATATCGTAGTCGGCGAGGGACAGTCGTTCGGCAACACGCCCAACTTCGGCGGCCCGGTAGTAGGGCTCTTCGCGGCGCGCCAGAAGTTCGTGCGCCAGATGCCGGGACGAATCGTGGGTGCCACCACGGACGTCGAAGGACGGCGGGGCTACGTCCTCACCCTGCAAACCAGGGAGCAACAGATTCGGCGGGGGAAAGCCACCAGCAACATCTGCACAAATCAGGGGCTCAACATGCTGGCCGCGACGATTCACCTCGCGACGCTCGGACCCGCCGGCCTCCGTCAGGTCGCGGAAGTGTCAGCCCGCAACGCGCATTACGCGTTCGATCGCATCGTGACGCTGGACGGCGTCCGGCCGCTGTATCCCGAAACGCCGTTCTTCCGCGAATTCGCGATCGCCACCGATGAGGACTCGCGGAAGATTCTCGAGCGAGGCATGGAGCGAGGCGTTCTGGCCGGTGTGAGCCTGTCTCGTTTTCCCGAGCTCGGCGCACCGGACGGCCTGCTCATCGCTTTCACCGAGAAGCGGAGCCGCGGGGACATCGACTTGCTGGTCGAGGTAATCAAAGGCTGAGGCCGGGGCCGAAACCCGAAGAGGCTAGATGGCTGTATTTCCGCTCAAGGAGGACACGACCCCGACCCTGTTCGAGAAATCGAAGCCGGGTCGCACCGGGACGAGCGTGCCGAGGGGCGATGTTCCCGAGCGATCGCTCGATGACATGATTCCGGCGAGGCACCTGAGGACCGAGCCCCCGAGGCTTCCGGAACTGCCAGAGAACGAGGTGGCACGCCACTTCACGGAGATCTCGCTCAAAAACCACCACGTCGACCGGGCCCTGTACCCGCTCGGCTCCTGCACGATGAAGTACAATCCCAAAGTGAACGAAGCGATGGCGCGACTTCCGGGCTTCGCAGGCCTGCATCCGTTCACTCCGAGTGCCGCAGCTCAGGGGGCGCTCCAGCTCATGTACGAGCTCGGCGAGATGCTTGTCGAAGTAGCCGGAATGGACGCGGTGACGCTGCAGCCCGCGGCCGGCGCCCAGGGTGAGATGACTGGCGTGCAGCTCATGCGCAGCTTCCACGCGGCGAATGGTGACGCGCAGCGAACGAAGGTGCTGATTCCCGATTCGGCGCACGGCACCAACCCGGCGACGGTCGCCCTCGCCGGCTTCGATGTCGTGGAGCTGAAGTCAAACACCGAGGGGCGAACCGACCTGGACGCGCTGCGCGCCGTCCTGGACGACACTGTCGCCGGAATGATGCTCACCAATCCCAACACCCTGGGCGTGTTCGAGACCGATATCGTCGCGATCTGCGACATGGTCCACGAAGCCGGCGGGCTCATGTACATGGACGGAGCCAATCTCAACGCGATCACCGGCGTCGCCCGGCCGGGCGATATGGGGTACGACATCACCCACTTCAACCTGCACAAGACGTTCAGCACGCCCCACGGCGGCGGCGGTCCGGGCGCCGGTCCGGTGGCCGTGAAGGCCCACCTCGAACGCTATCTGCCGACCCCGAAAGTCGCCCGCGATGGCGATCACTTCTTCCTGAACTGGGACCGACCCGACACGATCGGGAAGATCCACGGCTTCTATGGCAACTTCGGCGTGCTCGTGCGCGCCTACGTCTATATGCGGATGCTGGGTCCGGAAGGGATGCGGAGGATGGCCGAGGCGGCCGTGCTCAACAATGCATATGTGAGCGCCAAGCTCGAGGACGTCTACCCGCTGCCGTACGGCCCGGGCCTGCACGAGTCGGTGTTTTCCGGCTCAGAGCTAAAGAAGTCACACGGGGTGAAGACGGCCGACGTCGCCAAGCGGCTCCTGGACCTGGGCTTTCACGCGCCGACCGTGTATTTCCCGCTCAACGTCTCCGAGGCGATCATGAGCGAGCCGACAGAGTCGGAGAACCGCGAAGAGCTGGATCGCTACATCGCCGCGCTGAGGCAGATCGCGGAAGAGGCCGCGACCGACCCCGAGATGGTGAAGAACGCGCCGCACACCACGCCGATTCGCCGCATGGACGAAGTGGGCGCGGCACGGAACCTGGACGTCCGCTGGAGCTTCCCGGAAGATTCCTGACCCGACGCAGATCCGCCTGCTGATCGACCCGCCCGCTGCGGGGAGCTGGAACATGGCGCTCGACGAGGCGCTAATGGAAAGCGCCAACGCCGGCACCGTCACACTTCGACTCTACGCCTGGACCCCTCCCGCCCTATCCTTCGGGCGCAACCAGCTCGCGCGCGACCGTTACGATCCCCGAGCCGCAAGTGCCCGTGGAATCGACGTCGTGCGGCGCCCGACCGGCGGGCGGTCCGTGTACCATGACCGGGAGCTCACATACAGCGTGACCGCTCCGGCTGACATGTGGGGCGGATTGCGCGCGAGCTACCTCCGGATCAACCGCGCGCTCGAGCTCGGCCTCGCGACCCTGGGCGTCGCGAGCGCAATAGTCACCGAGCAAAGCAGCGGACGGGCTCCCGCGCCCGGTCCCCGTGCCTGTTTTCACGATCCCCTGCCCGGCGAGCTGGCCGCGGCGGGAAGGAAACTCGTCGGGAGCGCTCAGTGGCGAGAGCGAGGCGCCTTGTTGCAGCACGGCTCGCTCCTGATCCACAACGATCAGGACATCGTTGGCCAGCTTCGTGTCGGCGCCGGAGATATGGGCACTTCCGCCCCGGTCGCCGCCGCGGCCCTCGCGGATGTGCTCGCCGCCCCTCCGGCATTCGATCAACTGGCCGAGGGAATACGGGCGGGGTTCGAGGCTGAGTTCCAGGTTCCAGTTTCGGACGGGGAGGTAGCCGGTGCCGAACTCGCCGCTGCCGGCCGTCTGGAGCCGAAGTACGAAAGCGAAGAGTGGACGTGGCGCCGCTGATCCGTCGTTTCTTCAGGGCCGCGATCGTCACGCCGGCGGTCATCGCGCTGTCGGTCATCGCGCCGGTGGCCCTCACCACGGGTTGTGGCGAACCGACAGTCTCGGGAGACGAGGGCTCGCGCCCGCTGGTCCTCGGCTACTCCGCGGAGCTTCAGACGCTCAACCCGCTGATCAGCACTGATCAAAACGCCAATGAGCTCATGTATTACCTGCTCTACACGCCGCTGGTCGTGTACGACACGGCGCACCGGGTGCACCCATGGCTGGCCGCAAGCTGGGAATTGGACGAGAGCTCGGTGACGTTCACGCTGCGCGATGACGTACAGTGGCACGACGGCACCCCGCTCACGGCCGAGGACGTCAAGTTCACCTTCGATCTCGCCAAGCACCCTGAGGTCGCGTCGCCGCTCGAGTCCGCTTATCTCGCCGATGTCGCATCCGCGGAAGTGCTCGAGGATGGGCGCATCCGGTTCGAGTTCGCGGCCCCCCACGCGCAACCGCTGGAGGATTTCTTCTGGCCGCCCGTGCCCCGTCACCTCCTGGAGGACGCCGCGCCGGCGGAGGTGGCCCGGAATCCGTTCGGTCGCTCACCGGTTGGCAGCGGGCCGTACCGATTCGTGAGCTGGGAAGTCGGCAAGCAGCTCGTGTTCGAGAGCAACGATGGCTTCGCGGCGTCGCTCGGCGGTCCCGCAGCAACGGAGCGCGTGATCTATCAGATCGTCCCCGAGCCGACGACGCTGCTGGCCGAGTTTCTGACCGGGGGGCTCAGCATGATCGGGCCGCTCGGGCCTGTCGACGCCAACCGGGTGCTCGAAGCCGGTCAGCGGCTGCACGCGTTTCCGTGGCGTCTGTTCGCCTACATCGGCTGGAACGGGCAGCGAGAATTGTTCGAGGAGGCGGAGGTGCGGCGCGCGCTGACGATGGCGATCGATCGCCAGGAGCTGCTCGACGGCCTGCTCTACGGCTACGGCACGATCGCGACCGGGGTAATCCCGCCCTGGCATCCATTCGCACCCGACTTGGATCCGCTACCCTACGCACCCGACTCGGCCGCGGCCATCCTGGAACGCCACGGATGGGTCGATACCGATGGTGACGGGATCCGCGATCGCGACGGGCGGCCGTTCCGCTTCCAACTTCTCGCCAACCAGAGGAACGCGATCTACCCGGATATGGCGCAGGTCGTTCAGGCACAGCTCAGACGCGTGGGCGTGGATGCGCAGCCACGGCTGCTCGAGCAGCAAAGCATTCTGAGCATGCACCGGGCGCGCGATTTCGACGCCGTCCTGACCAACTGGGTGCTGGACAACTTCCGGGTGGATCCGCGGCCGCTGTTTCATTCCGATCAGCTCGCGGTGGCCGGGAGCGCCAACCGGAGCTCTTACTCCGACCCGGTCGCCGACAGCCTCATGGATCTGGGCGCCCGAACGACCGAGGCAGCGGAAGCGAAGCGGATCTGGCAGCAGTTCTCAGAAGGGTTGCAGGCGGATCAGCCGTTTACTTTTCTTTACTGGCAGGATGAGCTCGCGGCCGTGAGCCGGGAGCTGGCCGGAGTGGTCATGGATGCGCGCGGCGAGCTGGTGACGCTGCCGCGCTGGCGCTGGACGCCCACCAGGGCCGAGATTGAGCGGAGTAACTGAGCGCCAAAAGTGAGCGAGGTCGATGGCGGGCGCGGTGTGGCGCGCCGGGTGGAGTCGGGATGACAGGGGGAGCGGGATGAGACGGGAGGCCGGGTGGAAGCCGGGGGCCAGCGTGGTGCGGGTCGGCCGAATCACAGTCAGTATCACCATCGCGCTCATTCTGCTGCTGGCCGGGTGCGGCGACGGGGGCGGCGCCGGCGACCTCGATCCATACGACGGATCACGCGTCTCGCCGGCACGGCGCTACGGCGGGACCGCGGTGGTGGGTGGTGGCAAGGACATCACGACCTTCAACAGCCTCGTCTCCACCGACATCGTCGCCCGGGATCACCAGAGGTTCGTGCTCTTCGTCACGCTCGTCGGCCTGGACGAGAACTCCTCCGAGCGACCGTATCTCGCCGAATCCTGGGACATCAGTCCCGACAGCAATCTCATCACCTTCCACCTCCGCGACGATCTGTTCTGGCACGACGGCCGGCCGACGACCGCTCGTGACGTCGCCTTCACGTTCGAGCGCGCCAAGGATCCCGAGGTCCCTTTCCCCAATCGTGCAGACTTCGACCTCTGGGAGGAGGTGGAGGTGCTGGGCGAGCACACGATCCGCTTCCACCTGCGTCCACACGCGGGCTTTCTCTACGGCTGGAGCCAGCTTGCCATCATGCCGGCCCACATCCTGGCCGACGTGCCGCCGAAGGAGCTGGCCACGCATCCGTTCGGCACAAGCAAGCCTGTCGGCAACGGTCCGTTCCGCTTCGTGGAGCGGGTGCCGGGCGACCGCTGGGTGTTCGAAGCGAACGACGACTTTCCACCGGACCTCGGCGGACGACCGTACCTCGACCGGCTCATCTATCGGGTGATTCCGGAGGACGCGACGCTGCTGGCCGAGCTCCGAACCGGCGGCGTCGACATGTTCTCGGACATGCCGCCGAGCATGGCCGTCCGGCTCGCAGACGAGGTCTCGATCGAGGTGAAGGAGGCGGTCACTTCGGGCTACGCGTTCATCGCCTGGAACTCGAAGCGCGCTTTCTTCCGCACACCGGCCTTGAGGCGCGCGATCACTATGGCCATCGACCGCCAGGCGCTGGTCGACGCGGCACGTGAGGGGCTGGGCTCGGTTGCGACGGGTCCGGTCGGACCCTGGCACTGGGCCTACGACAGCAGCTGGACCGCACTTCCGTTCGCCCCCGACTCGGCCCGGGCGATTCTGGACGCGGCTGGATGGATCGACCGCAACGGGGACGGTGTCCGCGACCGCAACGGACTGCCGTTTCGGTTCGAGATCCTCACCAACGAGAGCACAGTGCGCCGCGACATGGCCGTAATGGTGCAATCGAATCTCGCCGAAGTCGGCATCGACGCGCAGCCCCGATCGCGGGAGCCGGGATCGCTGGCTGCGGCCGTGACGAGTCCGGACCGACGATACGACGCGGTTCTGATCGTGTGGGTGCGGGACGTGGGCAAGATCGACGACCGGGACCTGTGGGCGTGCGACCGGATCGGAAACCCGTTTCAGTTTACGAGCTACTGCAACCGGGAGCTGGATCCGGTCCTGGATTCGATCCCGATCATGCTCGACAGGGAAAAGCGTGGAGAGCTGATCCGGCGCTATCACAAGCTGGTCGCCGCAGATCAGCCGTATACATTTCTCTACAACGAGATCCGCACCGCGGGCGTGCGGCGCAGCCTGAAGGGAGTCGAAATCGACATCCGGGGCGACTGGGTCTCGGTGATCGACTGGTGGATCCTGCCCACGTTTCGAAACCGATGACCCTCGCCGAGGAGGAGGAACCCTAGCTGCTCCGCTACGTCGGCCGCCGGCTGGCGCAGGCAGTTCCGCTCCTGGTCGGCATCGTCACCCTCGTTTTCGTCGTCCTGCACCTGGCGCCGGGCGACCCCACCGCCGCTTACTTCAATCCGAACGTCAGCCCGGAAGTGATCGACCAGGTTCGACGCAACCTCGGACTCGATCGCCCCCTCCTGGAGCAGTACGTCCATTGGATGAGCGCATTCCTGCGCGGCGACTTCGGGTACAGCTTTGCCCAGCACCGCCCAGTGACGGATGTGATTGCGGATGCGCTTCCCAACACCCTGCTCCTGAGCGGAGTATCGCTGGTGCTCATTTTCGTGGTCGGCTGCGCGGTCGGAATCGTGCAGGCGGTGCGCCAGTACTCGAAGCTTGATGAGACCCTGACCTTTGTGTCGCTGTTCGTCTATTCGATGCCGGGCTTCTGGCTCGGGCTCATGCTGGTCATCCTCTTCTCCTCCCCGGCCGTTCCGGACGCTCTCCGACTCCCGATCTCAGGCATGACGGACGTGAACCACGAGCTCATGAACGCCTGGGGTCGGTTTGTCGATCGAGCGCGGCACCTCGTGCTCCCGAGCTTCGCGCTCGGCATCGCCTCCGCCGCCGGCGTGGCGCGCTACATGAGATCCTCGATGCTGGAGACGATCGGCCAGGACTACATCCGCACCGCCCGCGCTAAGGGTCTCTCCGAACGGCGCGTGATCCTTGGGCACGCGCTGCGCAACGCGCTGCTCCCGATCATAAGCCTGCTTGGTCTGTACCTGCCGCTGTTGTTCGGGGGCGCGGTGGTGATCGAAGTCGTGTTCGCCTGGCCCGGCATGGGCCGCGTTCTCTACAACAGCGTGGCGTCGCGCGACTACCCGGTCGTGATGGCGGCGAGCTTCCTGTTCGGTGTTCTCGTCTTGTTCGGCAACCTGCTGGCCGACCTGCTGTACGCGGCCGTCGATCCGCGCATCCGGTACGAGAGCCGATGAATCGCGTGCTTCCGGGTCTCGGGCACCTCATCCGTGGCCAGCGCGCCGGAGCCCCGATCCTGTTCGGATGGCTGGCGGGGTGGGCGATCGCGATCGGCGCTAGAGACCGAATCGTCACCACGCTCGAGGGCGGGGCGATCGACGGATGGCTCGCTCTTATCACGCTGCTGGCACTGCTCACCGGGAGCTGGTGGGCGGGCAACCGACGACCAACGGTTGGCACCGGGGACTCCGACCTCGGCGGCCAGTCTCAATGGGTCAGCGCCTGGCGCCGCTTCACACGCCACCGGACGGCGCTCCTGGGCCTGCTGCTGGTCGTCGTTCTGTGTGCGATCGCGCTGCTGGCGCCGTACTTGGCCCCCTACGATCCCGATGTCATGCCGGGCGACCTGGTGGCCAACCGCTTCCTGCCACCGTCGCTCGACCACCCGATGGGCACCGACCGTTTCGGGCGCGACATTCTGAGTCGAGTACTCTACGGTTCCAGAGTCAGTCTCTCGATCGGCTTTCTGGCTGTCGCAATTGCGATCTCGATCGGAACGCTGCTTGGCGCGCTGGCGGGCTACGTGGGACGCTGGGTGGACGCGCTCGCAATGCGATTCGTGGACGTCCTGCTCAGCTTCCCGCGACTCGTCCTCCTCATTCTGCTGGTGGCGCTGTTCGAGCCGTCTCTGGCGCTGGTCACCGTGGTGCTCGGGCTCACCGGGTGGATGGGTACCGCGCGCATCGTTCGCGGGGAGGTGCTGAGCGTGCGCGAGCGCGAATATGTGGAGGCGGCCCGCTCGCTCGGTTTCGGGGACCGGCGCATAGTGCTGCGCCACATCCTGCCCAACGTTCTGAGCCCCGTAATCGTCACCGCCACGCTTGGAATCGGGAACACGATCCTGGCCGAAGCGGCGCTCAGCTTCCTCGGCCTCAGCGTACAGCCACCAACCGCCACATGGGGCAACATCATCGCGGAAGGAAACGACGCCTCGCTTGTCGACGCCTGGTGGATCACGACCTTCCCGGGGCTGGCGATCGTGGCCACGGTCATGTGCCTCAATCTGGTGGGCGACGGAATGCGGGACGCGCTCGACCCGAGGACCGAGCGATGAGCGATCGCGCGCTGAGCAGTGGCGAGATTAGCGCGAGCCGACCCCTCCTCAGCGTGCGCGACCTGCGCACATGGTTCGCCACGGACCGTGGGGTGGCCCGAGCGGTGGACGGCGTCTCATTCGACGTACGCCCGGGCACAACCGTCGGTGTCGTCGGCGAATCCGGCTCGGGGAAGTCGGTGACGGCGCTCTCGATTCTCGACCTGCTTCCACGTCCCCAGGCTACAATCCAGCCGGGATCCAGGATCCTGTTCCGCGGCGAAGACCTGACCGCGGCATCCGAGGATCGTATGCGGGAAGTCCGGGGCAACGAGATCGCGATGATCTTCCAGGAGCCGATGACAAGCCTCAATCCGGTAATGCGCATCGGCGTTCAGATCGGGGACACGCTCGCGCTTCATCGGGGCCTGCGCGGACCCGCCGTGCGGGAGGAGGTCGTGAGGCTTCTGAGCCGGGTCGGCATCCCCGACCCTTCCGAGCGGATCGATGCCTACCCGCACCAGCTCTCGGGTGGAATGCGCCAGCGCGTGATGATCGCCATCGCTCTCTCCTGCCGGCCCTCTCTGCTGATCGCAGACGAGCCGACGACTGCCCTCGACGTGACCATCCAGGCCCAGATCTTGGACCTGCTCCGCTCCCTCCAGCAGGAGCTCGGGATGGCGATCGTCCTCATCACGCACGACCTGGGAGTGGTCTCGGAGATGGCCGATGAGGTCGTGGTGATGTACGCCGGCCAGGTTGTCGAGGGAGGCCGGGTCAAGAACATCCTGGAGCGGCCCGGCCACCCGTATACCGAGGCGCTGCTCGGCTCCCTGCCGGATCTGCGACAGCGCCGCGAGCGACTCGAGGTGATCCCGGGTTCGGTTCCCGAGGCCAACGCGTGGCCAGCCGGGTGCCGCTTCAACCCCCGCTGCGCCTACGCCTGGGACCGATGCCGAACAGAGGCTCCGATGCTTGAGGCTGCGCGGAGGCCACGGCAGACGCGGGAGGTTCGGTGCTGGCTGCTGCACGAGCCAGAGCGCCGGGGCGTCGTGGCGTCCACTGAAAACGCGACGGACGGGGCGCCCGAACACAATGTCTGAGCCGCTGGTCGTTGCCGATCGCTTGAGCAAGGTGTATCCGGGAGCCCGCACCGGACTGCGGCGGCGCCAACCGGTTCGCGCCGTGGAGGACGTGTCGCTGGCGGTCGAAAGGGGCGAGACGCTGGCTCTGGTCGGCGAGTCCGGGTGCGGGAAGACAACCACCGGCCGTCTGCTCCTCCGCCTGGAAAACCCGACTGGTGGCAGCGTCCGTTACGCCGGACGCGACATCGCGGGATTCGACCGTGAAGAGCGCCGTGATTTTCGTCGCCGGGCGCAGATCATTTTTCAGGACCCGTTCGGCTCCCTCAACCCGCGTCTGACGGTGGGCAGCGCACTGCGCGAAGTGCTCACCGTCCACGGTCTCGTCCGGGGAGATTCGGCCGACGCCAGGGTCACCGAGCTGCTGGACCTGGTCGGACTCGACTCGTCCGCCGCCCGGCGCTATCCGCACGAGTTCTCGGGTGGCCAGCGGCAGCGCATCGGCGTTGCGCGGGCCCTCGCCGTCGAGCCGGAGTTCATAGTTGCGGATGAGCCAGTCTCGGCGCTCGACGTGTCGGTGCAGGCGCAAGTCCTCAACCTGTTCCAGGAGCTGCAGCGCCGGCTGGACCTCACCTACCTCTTTGTAGCGCACGATCTGGCCGCCGTGCGACAGGTGAGCGACAGAGTGGCCGTCATGTACATGGGGAGGATCGTGGAGCGGGCGCCAGCACGGGAGCTCTTCGAGCACCCGGTTCACCCCTACACACGCGCGCTGCTGGCCGCCGTCCCCACGATCGGTCGACGGGGACGCCGGCTGCCACTGGCCGGCGAGGTCGCTGACTCGGAGGGTCTCGAAACAGGTTGCTCCTTCTATCCCCGTTGTCTTCACCCCGACAAAGATGAGGAATGCCGCGGGGGCGTTCCATCCCTAGTCCGCAAGCGCCCTGGCCACTTCGCGCGCTGCGTGAAAGTGGAGCCGCAGTCCTCGCTTGACGGCGTATCTGCGCCGGCGTAGCTTCCTCACCCCGCTGAAAAGTCGGGCGAAAAACCCTTTCGTCGATCCCGCGCACCGGAGGTAACCTTGGTCAGTGTGACACCGACGATCCTGGCGTTGCTCCAGGAGACGCCCGCCCTCGGAAGTGGCCAGAGCCTAAACCTGGCGGACATCTGGCAAGCCGGCGGCTTCATGATGTGGCCGCTCGGTTTCTGTCTGGCGGTCGGCATTCTCATCATCGTCTGGAAGTTCTTCGACCTCCAGGTCAAGGCGGCCAAGACACGGCGCTTTCTGGGCGAGGTCGACGAGCTGATCGCCACCCGAAAGCTCGACCAGGCTCTCCGACTGTGTGAGGAGAACGACTCACCTGCCGCGCATATCATGCGCGCAGGCCTGGAGCGGTATCGGGAGGGCACCGAACGCGCGGTGAAGGCGATCGAGAACGCAGGCGTGATCGAGCTCGCGTCGCTCGAGCGCGGGCTGGTGTGGCTGGCCACGCTCTCGAACGTGGCGCCGCTGCTCGGCTTCCTGGGCACCGTGATCGGAATGATCCAGGCGTTCCAGGCGATCGAGATCGCCGGAGAAGTCGAGGCCACGCTGGTGGCCGGCGGGATCAAGGTCGCCCTCATCACGACGGCGACCGGCCTCACGATCGCGATTCCGATCAACGTCATGCACAACTACTTCGTGACGCGGGTGGACCGTCTGGTCATCGACATGGAGGAGAGCACGCAGAAGATGATCGACGCCTTGCACGAGGTGGAATCGGCGGGCCTGGCCGCCGGCTGAGTCAGCGCCGCTCGCAGGTCAGCACGACACGGGGCCGCCCCAGGAAGGCGGCCCCATCTTTTTTGCCTGTAGTGGCCTATGGGGTGCGCCGCTTTACGCTTCGCTATGTGTGGCTTTACTTTAGAAAGCGTTACAACCAGGGTGTCGGATCAGCCTTTGTTTCGCCGGAACGGAGGAATCGACCATGGCTAGCCTGCTACGTAAGACTCACCGCCTCGTCCTCGCCACTCTCCTTGCCGCCGTAGCCACCTCGCCACTCCTAGCTCAGGACGGTTCGGTGGCGGGCACGATCGAGGATGAAGCGACAGGATCTCCACTGGGAACGGTGCTCGTAGAGATCGTCGGCGCCGACGGTGCGGTGACGGGAGGAGTACTCTCGTCGAGTATCGGCACATTCCGGATAACGAATGTCGCGCCGGGCGTGTACACGATCCGCTTCACCCTGGCGGGCTGGGAGGCGCAGGAGCGGTCCGGTGTCTCGGTCACGAGCGGTCAGACGACCAGCCTTGCGGTGCAAATGATCGAGCGGGTGTACAACCTCAACCCGATCACGGTGACCGCTTCGAAGAGGGAGGAGAAGGTTCTGGATGCGCCTTCCGCGATCGAGGTCGTCTCCGCGACACAGATCGCCGAGAAACCGGCCGTCACTCTCACGGACTACGTTGTCGACCTTCCGGGCGTCGACGTGATCAGGACCGGCCTGCAGGCCAGCTACGT
>JBFILW010000045.1:0-17013 GCA_041612005.1 Gemmatimonadota bacterium | reverse complement strand
GCGGGATTGGCGGCCGGAGCCGTGATCGTGGTCGTTGGAGTCTCCGGCGCCATCCTGGTGTTCGCCGAGCCTCTCAACCGGGCCCTCTATCCCGAGCTGTGGGAGGTGGAAGTCGGCGCCGAGCGGCTGTCACCCGATTCGGTCCACGCCGTGGTTCGCGAAGCTTACCGGGAACGGAGCGCCAATACGATGCACTTGGCCACCGACCCCACCGAGCCGTACAGAGTGCAGCTCCAGGGTGGGCTGGTGGTCTACGTGGACCCGTATCGCGGAGTAATACTCGGCGAGCACGATCTTCGGCGGTCGTTCACTGGGCTTGTCGAAGGGCTGCACACCTCGCTTCTGATCGGCGATGTGGGCCTGTGGGCCGTCGTCGGTTCGACCATCGTACTCCTCGCCCTGCTGCTGACCGGTTACGTGTTGTGGTGGCCACGCACGAAGAGGGAATCGAAGCGGAGTTTCACAGTCCAATGGCGAGCAGGCTGGAAACGCTTCGTATATGATGCGCACAATGTGTTCGGGTTCTACGCTTCCGGGTATCTCATCCTGATGGCGCTCACCGGCGTGCTGCTCTCCTTCCCCATCCTCGCGCGTGGCGTGTACCGCCTCACCGGCACCGAGCGGCCCGCCGAACCGCCTCGTTCCGCGTTGGTGGCAGACGGCGCCACGCCCATCACGCTTGGTGAGGCCGTGCGGGCGGCGGAAGCGGCGGTCGCGGCGGGTGAGACCGTCGTTCTGAGCATCCCGGCCCGGCCGAGACAGGCGATCCGTGTCGGTCTGCTCGTGGCCGGCAGCGGGAACCGAAACCAGAACGCGGTATTCGTGGACCAGTTCAGTGGCGCTGTCCTGCGCGTCGATCGGCCTGAAGACCGATCCACAGTGACGAGGACGCTCGCGCTCACGTTCCCGATTCACAGCGGCAACCTGTTCGGGCTTCCAACACAGGTCGCCGCCTTCGTGGTCAGCATGGTGGGAGGCATCCTCCCACTCACGGGCTTCCTGATCTGGTATCCGCGCTGGCGGGCGAAGCGCAGGCGTCGAGCATGAAGGTCTTCACGGGCACGAGCGGGTTCGCCTACAAGGAGTGGAAGGGCAGCTTCTACCCGGAGAAGCTCCGTAACGACGAGATGCTGAGCTTCTATGCGAGCCGCTTCGGGACGGTCGAGATCAACAACACGTTCTACCGCATGCCGTCGCCCGACGTGCTGGCTCGGTGGCGCGACCATGTCCCGGTAGAGTTCCGTTTCGTCCTCAAGGCCTCGCGCCGGATCACGCATCAGAAGCGCCTCAAGGACAGCGCCGACTCGCTGCGTTACCTGTTGGAGACGTCGGCCGCTCTTGGCGACAGGCTCGGACCCTTCCTGTTTCAGCTGCCGCCCAACATGAAGGCCGACCTGGATCGGCTCAACGACTTCCTGGCGCTGCTGCCGCGCGACTGCCGGGCAGCGTTCGAGTTCAGGCACGCGTCCTGGTTCGAGGACCCGGTGTTCGAGGCGCTTCGCGCGCATGGCGCGGCACTCTGCGTGGCCGACACGGGCGGCGACAACGACCCGCCGTTCGTCTCGACAGCGGACTGGGGCTACCTGCGGCTCCGTCGCGTGGAGTACGGTGATTCGCAGCTCGACGAGTGGGCGGACGGCGTCCGGGAGCAGGCGTGGGAGGAGGCGTTCGTGTTCTTCAAGCATGAGGACGAAGCCACCGGTCCGGCGCTGGCCGCCCGCTTCGAAGAGCGCCTCACCTGATCGAGCCAGGCGCTGTTCTCGGCCGTTGCCCTCAGGCGCCGGCTTCGGACTCGGGCACAGAGTCCTCCGGCGACCCCTTCCCTCTCGCCCGGTAGCGCCAGGCGGTGAACACAACCACGAGCAGCGCTAGCCCGACCATCAGCGGGGTGGATTCGGGGTAGCGGCGCAGCAGCGCCGCCAAGGCCGTGCCCGAGGCGGTGAACACGATCGCGCCGGGCAGGATGCCGATGGCAGTCGTCCACGCGAATCGCCAGCGCGGAATCCGGGTGAGGCCCGCGGCCCAGTTGAGTGCCGTAAAGGCGACCGCAGGAATGAGGCGCAGAGTGAGAAGGCCGCCCCAACCCGTCGAGAGGGCCACTCGGTCGACCCGGTCCATGCCGCCCGGCAGGAGGCGCTCGGCGAGAGGCCGACCGAAACGGTGCGCCAGCTCGAAGCTGATCTGCGCCCCGACCATCGCCCCGGTCCACGTGATCGCCGTGCCCAGGACGGGGCCGAAGATGGCTCCGTTCAACATCGCGGGCACCTCGGCCGGGAACGGCAGAATGGCGACGAGTACCATGAACAGGGGTGCCGCCACGTACATGGCGGGTCCCAGCGTCTCGATGAAGGCGGCGATCGTCTCGGTCATCTGGCGGCGACCTCCCTAGCCGAGCCCGGCGATCCAGTTGGCGATCGTGTCCGCCAACTCGGCCCGCACGTCCGCCTCGTCTCTCCCCGAACGCTTGAGGACCTTGAACGAGTGGTCGCCCCCCTCGACCAGGTGCAGGGTGGCGGCATCGAGCTGGCGGACGAGCGGCTCGAGGAGCTCCGGTCCCGCGAAGTTGTCCCGCGTACCTTGGACGAACAGCATCGGGACACTCACGCCCTGAAGGTGGTCGCCGCGCTTACTCCCCGGACGGCCCGGCGGGTGGAGAGGAAAACCGAGAAAGATCAGTCCCTCGACACCGGGCAGCGACTCGGTAGCCGCGGCCTGCGACGTCATGCGCCCACCCATCGACTTGCCGCCGGCGACCAGCCGCAAGTCCGGCGCCTCGGATCGGACCGCCTCCACCGCTGCGCGCACTGTCGCCTCCAGCACGGGTGCCGGGTTCGGCCCTCTGCGTCCCTTCTCCATGTATGGAAACTGGTAACGGAAGCTCGCGATCGAGCGATCGGCCAAATCGGCGGCCATGTTCTCCAGGAAGGGGTGCCGCATGCCGGCGCCGGCTCCGTGCGCAAGCAGGTAGAGGAAACGGGCGTCCGGGGGCCGCAGAAGCAGGGCCGACACTTGTTGGCCCTGGGGAGGAACCGAGAAACTGATGTACTTCGGTGCGCGGGTCATCGGTCTCAGGCCGGGGAGGTGAGCTTGAGACCCGCGATGCCAGCCACGATGAGCCCGATGGCGAGCAATCGCAGAACCTCGCGCGATTCGCCGAACAACACGATCCCGAGGATCGCCGTGCCGACGGCTCCGATTCCCGTCCACACCGCGTACGCCGTGCCGACCGGCAGCGTCCGCAAGGAGGCGGCGAGCAGCCAAAAGCTGATAATCATCGCCGTCACGGTCCATATGCTCGGCCCCAGCCTCGAGAAGCCTTCGGTGTACTTGAGTCCGACCGCCCAGCCCACCTCGAACAGGCCTGCGAGAAAAAGCTGCACCCACGCCATTGGGTCCTCCCTTCCGCTCAGGCGAACTCGACGTGGTCCACGAGGTGAACACGGTTCTCGAGCGTTTTGTGTACGGGGCAGCGGCTGACGATCTGCGTCAGTCGCTTCATCTGCGCATCGTCAAAGGAGCCCATGATCCGGACCGAGCTGCTGATCCGATCGATGAAACCGGTCGCCTCGGATTCGCAATCCTGACAGTCGTCGGCGTGTACTCGGTCGAACTCGTAAGACGCTTCGATCCCCTCGAGCTGGATGCCCTTGTGACTCGCGTACAACGAGAGAGTGACCGCCGTGCAAGCCGCCAGCGACCCGAGAAGCATCTCGTAGGGAGTCGGTCCGGTATCCGTGCCCCCCTTGTCTGTCGGTTCGTCCGCTCTCCACGTGTGGCGGTCATTCGAGATTGTGACTTCCGTCCCACCGGCGAGTGTGGCTGTGATCCTCGGCATTCGTCGTCTCCTGTTTTCGCGGCGCTCCTGGCCGTCTATTCTATACGCTTTGGGGAGGTATCATAATGGCAGCAGCGGGTGCAGGTGCCGGCGCGGCCGCCGCCGCGGCGATCGCGCAAGCGATCAAAGCGTCGGGAGCGATCGTCGATCTAGAGCCGGACGAGTTCCAGCGTATCCTGAGCCGCATGGACTCGGGCCTCGTGGTCCAGACCCTGGGCGGATTTCGAAAGAAGACGCACGAGTACCTGACAGCCTACGCGGGGTTCATCTTCCATACCAAGTCCGACAAGCGAATGAGCTTCCCGTCCGGCGTCGAAACGGTGTGGGCGAAGAAGATCTGGGTGCCCTGAGCCCGGATTGCACGGCGGTCGTCCGAGTCGGAGAACGAACCGAACGACGGCTCAGCCCGCGTCCGTCAGACGGTCAGTTTCTTTTGCGAGCGCCCCGGTTGTGACACCGAGATGCGATCCGCTCCACACCAGCATACCGTCCCGAATCAAGATCGCCTGCGGAGATTCGTGCGGCACATCGAGCCTCTCGGCAATTCGTGCTGACAGTGCGCGCTGGCCAATGACATCGACGATATAGACGGCAACCTCGGGCCGTTCCTCCGCGAATCGCTCCACATGGCGCAGTGAGCGCCGGCACATGAAGCAGCGGTCGCTGTGCTTGTAGAGCACCGTCGCGCCGCTCGCGACCGCGCGGTCGAGGTCGGCCTCGTCGTGAAGCGGGAGCAGTCGATCACCACTAGCCATTCCAGTTCTCCGGGAGGCTCTTACCAGCGGATGAGGGCGCTGCCCCAGGTGAATCCGGAGCCGAACGCCGTGAGACATACCAGATCACCGTCCGCGATGCCGCCCGCCGCCAGGCACTCGTGGAGCGCGATCGGGATGGTGGCGGCGGTCGTGTTCCCGTAGCGCTGAATGTTGTTGAACACCTTGTGATCGGGCAGGCCGAGCGCCTTCTGCACGGCCTGGGAGATGCGGAGGTTGGCCTGGTGCGGGATCACCATGTCCAGGTCCTCCACGGCGAGGCCGTTCGTCTCGAGCGCCTCGCGGACGGACTCCGGCATTCGAACCACGGCGTTCTTGAACACCTCGCGGCCCTCCATCTTCGGCCGCATCATTCCCTGCTCGATGTACCGGTCGCTGATGATCGGATCGTAGCGGCAGGCGGGCGCCTCCACCCACAACTTCTCCGCGTAGCGTCCGTCCGCGTGAATGTGTACGGACAGCACTCCCCGATCGGGCTCACTCGTCGGCACCAGGAGGACGGCACCCGCCCCGTCGCCGAACAGGACAGCTGTATCCCGTCCGGCGGTCGTCTTGTCGAGCCCCGTGGAGTGCACCTCGACTCCGATCAGAAGAACGCACTCGTACTGACCGCCGCGGATCCAGGCGTTGGCGACCGAAAGGCCGTAGATGAAGCCGGAGCACTGATTTCTCACGTCGAGGCACGGCACGCCGGCCGGGATGCCGAGCGTGCGCTGGATGAAGACGCCGGTGCCCGGGAAGAAGTGGTCCGGGCTCAGAGTCGCGACGATCACACAGTCGACATCATCCGGTGTGAGTCCCGCTCCATCCAGCGCCTGACGAGCTGCCGCGACGCCAAGCTCCGTTCCGCCCTCGCCCTCCTCCACCCAGTGGCGCTCTTCGATGCCGGAACGCTGGCGAATCCACTCGTCCGACGTATCCATGAAGCCGGTAAGCTCCTCGTTGCTGACCACCCGCTCGGGGACACAAAACCCGGTCGCGACTATTCTCGCTTGTGGCATCTTGACCCTTTCAGAGACCGATCGACAGACCGCCGGAAAGAACGACGTCCGTCTGGAATTTCGAACTGGAAGCCGGATTGCCTCCCGCAAATATGGGATTGGCCAGTGACAGCGAAGCTGAGTACAAGTACGCCTCCGCGTCGAGACGAATCGCGACCCTGGAGCTGGCATCGATTCTCACACCGAGATCGAACACTCCGCCCAGATCGGTCGTCCCTTTGATCGCCCCGGCGTTCGGGAGGTCGAGGGCCGGTGCATCATAAGCGCTGCCGCCTCGGCTGATGATGGCGGGACCCACACCAACCAGGATGACGGCCGATTGTTCGATCCTCGCCAGGCGGTACAACACGCGAACGGCCGCGGTCCACACACTCGCACCGGCCGTGAAGTTCTGGATGCGGTCCGGCTCGGTGGGTATCTCGATCGTCTGCATGATGTCGAGGTCGCTGAACGCGTAGGTGAAGGTACCTTCAGCGCCGAGCCGCGTGGTGAACCAACCCGAGACCCGGCCTCCGAGGGCGACCGAGCTCATCTGCTTTCCGGCCAGAGTGACCCTGACCGGGACACCGAGGATGAGGCCCGTGGCCGAAAACGTGAGCAGCTCTGCGACCGGCGCAAAGGCGCCGACAAACGGGGTCACCTCGATCGGCCACACTGCCTGCCCCACCGCGCCGGCTGGGGATGGCGGCCCTTCCTGCGCGCTGAGCGCAGGCGGGACCGTGAACCCCAGCAGGGTGGCGAGGACGGCTCCGGCGATCTGCGACGAGCGATGCATCAGTGCTCCAGGCTCCGGTGAACTGGGAGCGGCAGCTTCATCCTACCGGCCGCCCGCGGCCGGCGACAGACCGGCGAACGGGGTATCCGACGGGAAACGACGACGGATTCGGTCGAGGGTGGAACTTGAAGGACGCTGGCCCCGTAGGTAAAGGGTGAGGCTCCGAAACGCCCGGGTGCGGACCGCCGGTGGCCGCGGTGGACCGGATACCCTGCTGAATATTATTCTGTGGCTTGTTTCGGCATGACGCCGACCGACCGCTCCGGTTTGGGAGCGTGGAAGTCTCGACAGCTGGAGACGGCTCTATGGCACAGGTGACACTGCGGTCCGTGGCCGCGTTTTGCTTCCTTGCGCTCCTCGTCCCGGTCAGCACCGCCAGCGCGGTATCTCCCTCCGGCTCGCATATGTACTGCACGGAGGACCTCGCGGCGATCATCCCCCCCGAGATCATCAACAAGGGCGAGATCCGATTCGCGATCGAGGCAGCGGAGTTGTGGTTCAGTGAGAACGGCATCGCGGGCGGAACCGCGACGGTGGATGTTCTCGTCGGCGAGGACGGAATGGTCAAGCTGACCCGGATCTGCAAGACCTCCAGTAGCTTGTATGTGGATGAAATGGGCGCGACGATCGCAGGTATGATGCGATTCGAGCCAGCCGAGCGAGCCGAAAGACCGATCGAGGCATGGATCACGATCCCGATCCAGATCGCGCCCGGGCATCGTGACCCGGCCGTTTCTCTCACGCTTCCGCTTCCAAGACTGTAGGAACAGGTTCCACAGTCCGATCGGGACAAGCGCGATCCTTCATCGGGATCGCGCTTTTTCTTGCCCCGGTGGCGCACGCACTTGAACCATTTGCGCGTGGGCGCTGTCCCACAATCAGGGATCCCGACACATGGCGAGCTCGGCAAGGAGTCTGAGATGATGATGAGGGCATTCGGTAATCTGCTCACGCACTGCAGTGGCTTCGGGCTGTTAATAGCAGCCGCTGCCGTCGGATTGGGGCTGGCGTCGCCCCGACCCGCAAGCGGGCAGATGACCGTGGTCGGCGACGACGAGTGGTGCGATGAAGATTACCGCGGGGATTACGAACGCCACTGCGAGGTGCGGGAGATCTTCCTGCGGCCGACCGGCGCCACGATCGAAGTCGACGCCCGGCCCAACGGCGGAGTACACGTCTCGGGCGAGAACCGTAGCGACGTGCACGTGCGAGCCAAGGTCGTCGCGCGCGCCGGGACGGCGGAGCGGGCACGCGAGCTCGCCACCCAGGTGGAGATCGAGATCGACGGGATGGAGTTGAGCGCTTCCGGACCACGGTTCAACCAGAACGGCCGACACAACGGCGATGACGGCGAGTACTGGTGGGTGAGCTTTGAGCTTCTGGTTCCGCGGAGTTCGGACCTCGAACTCCGAAGCACCAACGGTGGCATCACGATCGCCGATGTGTCCGGCGAAATCGACTTCCGGACCACCAACGGCGGCGTCGAGTTGCGCGGTCTGTCCGGCGACGTCGAGGGGGCGACGACCAACGGCGGGCTCGATATCTCACTGAGCGGCGATCGGTGGGATGGGGCAGGCCTCGACGTCCGAACGACCAACGGCGGCATCGACATGCGGATCCCGGAGGGTTACTCGGCCCGCCTCGAGACCGGAACCACCAACGGTGGCCTCGATATCGACTTCCCGATCACCCTGGAAGGTCGCATCAAACGGAGCCGCATCAGCACGGACCTCGGCTCTGGGGGCAAGCCGATTCGCGCGGTCACCACCAACGGTGGAGTCGAAATCCGGAAGAGCTGAACCTCGATCAGCTATCAGCCGCCGAACGCGCCCGCCGGGCTAGAGTAGGACCGCCGCGCCCCGTTCGAACACATCAAAAACAAGAGCGGCTCGCCCCGGTCACAGGGAGAGCCGCTCCGTTTGTACGCTGTATCGCTTACTTCACCGGCACGCCCAGACCGCCATAAAACGTCCAGGTGCGATTCTTGATCGAGTCCGGATCGTCGGAGTCGTCCAGGTTCGTGAGGCCCAGGTCGTAGCGGACTCCCACGAAAGGAATCACCTTGCCGGTCCTCAGCCCAGCCTCACCACCGAAGATGATGCTGAAGTCGGTCTTCTTGCGCTCGACTAGACCGTCCACCGGGTCATCGCAATCGATGGAGACGGAGACTCCACCTTCGCTGCCCGAAATACTGCACTTGCTCTCGAAGGCGATGGCGGGACCCAGGAACACAACCGGCCGGACCGGACTGTTGGCAATCGGGATCACGGCCTCGAAGAGGACCGGGATCTGGATGTAGTTCTCGGTCAGCTTCAACTCATCGCCAGCGTCACTGATTTTGAAGCCCTTGGAGCTGTACAGCACTTCGGGTCGCACGCCGAAGATCGGCGTGATCCCGAATGACGCGAAAAGACCGCCCCAGAAGCCGGTCTTCGAATCCGGTTTGATGGTGAACACGTCAACATCGACGCTCACATTGGCCACGTTGAGACCCGCCTCACCACCCACAATGATCTCCTGGGCGGAGGCTGTCGTGATGAAGCCCAGGCTGAGACCCAGCGCGGCCGCCACCACTACGAGTTTCCGTACCATTGTTTCTACCCCTTGTCTTTGAATTTTCATCGATGCGTCGAGCACTTACCCTACTCCGCGCCCTCCACACCCATCACAAAAAAAAGAGCGGCTCGCCCTGGTCACAGGAAGAGCCGCTCCGTTTGTCCCGCTTACTTCACAGGCACACCGACCTGGCCGTAGATGGTCAGAGTTCGGTTTTTGAGCGAGTCGCCGGTGCCGGAATCGTCCAGGTTGGTCAGACCGAGGTCGTACCGGACGCCAACGGCCGGAATCACCTTGCCGGTCTCCACACCAAGCTCGCCACCGAAGATGATGCTGAAGTTGGTCTTCTTGCGCTCGTCGAAGCCAAAGTCGTCACATGAGTCGGAGGCAGAGACCCCGCCGATATTCCCTTTGACGTTGCAACTGGCCTCGAAGCCAAAGGCCGGACCCGCGAACAAGACTGGCCGGATCGGGCTGTCGGAGACAGGGATCACCGCTTCCACAAGAACGGGGATCTGGATGAAGTTGTCGGACACCTTCAACTCGTCGCCCGCATCCGTGAGCTTGAAACCGTTCGAGGAATACAGAACCTCTGGCCGCACGCCGAAGATCGGCGTGATCCCGAAGGACGCAAAGATCCCGCCCCAGAAGCCAGTGCGAGAACTCTTGTTTATGCCATCAAAAAAGTCCTCGCTGACGCTGACATTGGCGATGTTGATGCCGCCCTCGCCACCCACAGTGATGCTCTGGGCGGTGGCTGCCGTGTTCAGGCTCAGGCCCAGGGCCGCCGTTATAACAACGATTTTCCGTACCATGGAGTCTACCCCTCTGTTCTTGGGAATGTCGTGGCGGCTGAGTTTCCGCCCGCCCGCATCGATTCCGCGGACAACGTACAGCCCCTGTGCAACGGGCGCTGTCGGGCAAAGCACTGAGCCGCCTGTGGTGGATTTCCCCCGGTAGACGACCCGGGGGGCATAAAGGTAGCGGGCCCGGTGGCCGTGACAAGACCCCGGCTTGAGGCGGATCGGCCGCCCGGCTACGATTGGCCGATGCTACCCGAGATCGAAAGCTCTAGAGCTCCACCTGCTCGCGTGGTGGGCGATCCGCCCTGCCGTTACGCAGGAGCGCTCCCCTTCAGGCCCTTGAGCTTGAAGCCGAGCAGGATGGCCAGGATCCCCTGCAGGATCGCGAAGATCGCGATGATCATCACGATGGCCAGCGCGCCCTCACCGGGTCGGAAGACCAGGAACAAGCCGAACAACACGGCGATCAGGCCCGAGAGGATCATGAAGAACTCTCCCTGGACTTCCTTCCGCAGGCGGATGGCGATCGCGACCTCGGTGAATCCCTTGATGATGGCCCAGATACCGATCACGAGCGCGAGGGCGATCGCCCCGATGCCGGGGCGCGTCATTACGTACACGCCGGCGACGATCGTCACGAAGGCGTACAGCAGTCCCCACAGCTTGTTGCCTTCGCCACCCATGATACCAAAAAGCTCCAGCAGGCCTTCGATGACCCAGAATGCTCCGACGAACAGCATCAGCAGTATCAACGTGAGATCTGGATAGCTCATCGCCAGGATTCCGAACAGGATGGCGAGAGCTCCTCGAAGGACGAACGTCCACCACTTCTCGGCCATAGCTCTGATCATGCTGTCGCTCCTTGCATGGGTGACGGTGGGACGCGCACAGCGCGTGGCGTGTCGGACGCCGTCTCCGGATCCATGGGAGGCGGCGAGGTGGGCCGCGGGCAGGCCCGACACGCCGTAAAGGTAGGACGGATATTGGGTTGTCGCCAGCTAACGGCGGGTGTCAGCGCGTGTCGCCGCTTCCCTGAATCACGCCGCGGTCTGCCCGGCTCCGCAACTTCTCGAGGTTTCGCTCCCCAATCGTGCCGAGGTCGAGGCCCAGCACGGTCGCCACCTCAGCAACGTACCACAGCACGTCTCCCAGCTCATCGCCCAGTGCATCTCGTTCCGCCGTGTCGATCATCCCGCCACGGTCGCGGATGATCTTCCCGACTTTCTCGGCGAACTCCCCCGCCTCGCCGGCCAGCTTGAGGGACGGGTAGATGAGGCGCGACATTTCGCCCTCTCCGAACGACGTGTTGAGGCTGGTCGCGTGTGCCGCCTCCTGGTACGCGCTGAATTCCATGGCTCTCCAATCGGTGGGGGACGGACTCAACGATAGCGCGCTGACCGGGCAGCCGCTCGAATCGTCTGTTTGGAAACGGCCGAGGACAGGTGACCATGGCACGAAGGACTCTCAGACATATTCGCGGACCGCTCGTGGCCGCTGCAGTGTGCGGTGTGGCCGGGCCTTCATGCGCCGACGCGCAGGAAGCACCTCCATCCGTCACCGTCGCGTTGGCCGATTGGGGCTTCGCCGACCCCGATGAGATCCGGTTTGGTCGGCTGGCGCTCGTAGAGGACCCGGAAGCCGGCCGACTGACGGTTCACTGGCTGCGGAATATGGTCCCGAAGTCGACTTCCTACCCGGACCGGGCAGAGATCCCCGCCTTCGACGGCAACTCTTTCATCATTTCAGAGCTGGACTCCGGCAACCGCAACCGGCTGGGCGGATTCTTCAACGGATTCGAGCGTGCGCCGTCCCGCGCCGATGTCTCGATCGCACCGACGCCGGACGGCCGACGGGCTCTGCGCGTTTCGTGCAGCGTCGGAGAATCTGGATACTGCGGCATGTGGCTTCACTTCTTCGCTCTCGATCTGCCTCCCTCGAAGCGGACGTACCTCGATGGGCGCGGCTTCTCGACACTCAGCTTCTGGGTACGCGGCGAGCGCGGCGGCGAGCGGTTTGAAATCAGCCTGGCCGATGCGAGATGGGAGCGACGACAGGACGCGCGTCCGCTCGGCGAACTGGCGGAGTTCACGATCAGTGGGCGCATCGAACCGGACTGGCAGCGCGTGGTCGTTGCGCTGGATCGCCTCCCGGCCGAAGTCAGCCGCGGGACGCTTGCCTCGCTGGTGCTGCGCGCGCTCGATCCGGGCGCCAGTCGCATCTACATCCGTCAGCTCGCCTTGTCGGTCGACCCAGACCCTCTTCCCTCGCTCGCCGGGCCCGAGGCCGATTCCCGTGAAACAGCGAAGGTCGTGGGAGCGACCTGGATCTGGAACACCGCCGAGATACTCGATGACTCCTCGCTTCGGGCCAGGCTTCTCCGCGTCCTTGAACGTGAGCGCGTGGAGCGCGCTTTTCTCCAGCTCCCCGACGACAGCGCTCATCGCGGAGCGGCCGGAGAGATCCGGATCGATCGTGATCGCCTCCGCCCGCTCGTCGAGGAGCTCACTGGCCTCGGTGTCCGCGTATACGCGCTCGACGGGAGCCCGTCTCAGGCGTTGCGAGAGAATCACGCGTCGGTGCTGGCGACCGTCGACAACGTGATCGCGTACAACCGGGACTCCGAACCCGCCGCGCGCTTCGCCGGCGTGCGCCATGACATCGAGCCGTACTTGCTCGCGGGGTTCCACGGACCCGCCCGGGATACTCTGATCAGCCACTATCTCGATCTCGTTGCCGAGGTCGCCCGGCGCTGCCGGGAGGCTGGCCTCGTGTTCGGTGTTGACATCCCGTTCTGGTACGATGCGCCGGACGAGTTCACGTTCGAGACCGTGAGCATCGCCTACGGAGGAGAGGAGAAGCCGGCCAGCCACCACCTGATCGATCTCGTGGACGAGATCGCCGTCATGGACTACCGCACCGTGGCGTTCGGCGCCGACGGGACGATCCGCCACATCAGCGGCGAGCTCGAGTATGCGTCGTCGCGTCAGGTCCCGGTACTGGTCGGTCTCGAGACACACCCGCTCCCCGACGAGACACTGTTCACATTCGGCGGCGATCCGATCCTGGACTTTGACCGGCCTCTACCCGAACCGGGCATCGTTGTCGCATATCAGATGGGCGATTCCACCCGCCTCATCATTCTTCGGCGGGGCCCCCTCCCGCGCGACATCTCCGGTGCGCTCCGGGGCGCCGGCATCGAGCCAAACGGAGCGGTTGTGTGGCCGATCAGGAGTGTCGTTGCGGTCCCCGGCGCAAAGCTGAGCTTCGCGACTCTCGGCCACGGGAGTCTGCAGCGCGTCATCGATGAAACGCGCCGTGAAGTCTCGGTCTATCCTTCGTTCGCAGGTTTCGCGATCCACCACGTGTGGAGCTACGATGACCTGTTGTTGGAAGAGCAAGGGACAATCACTGACCCGCGGTAAGACTACTCCGTCATTGGGGGACTATTCTGCGATCCGGAAGGCGGTCTCGATATCGTCGTCCGCGGCCTGGGCAAGGTGCGCGTCGCGGAGATAGCCCATTCGCTCCTCGCCGCTCTCCTCGTCCTTGAAGACGACGGCGTACTCACGGTGCCCGTCATCGCCGACCGGCCTGGGTGGCTCATACGCATCCTCGACCCGCCAACGCTTCCCGTCGACCACGATGTACCTGCGAAATGGCATGGCTCGACCGCTGCTGCACCCGCATGTCGGCTACAAGACTACACATGTAGTACTATGTCGACACAATTGTAACAAAACTCCGCCGAGGCGGACAGTCCCACCCCGATCTCCAATCGTGTTGTCAGCCCGCTTCCGCGTGCGCAACCTTTTTTCCGGCCCGAAGAACCCGGACCCACTGCCCGGCATCGTGCTCGAGCATGGTGAGCGCTGGGACGAGGAGCATGATCACGAACGTGGCGAACAGGATGCCGTAGCCGAGCGAGGCAGCCATCGGCACAAGGAACTGGGCCTGTACGCTGCGCTCGATGATGAGGGGAAACACTCCCAGAAAGGTGGTAAGCGACGTGAGGAGAATGGGCCGGAAGCGTGATTTGGCTGCGCTGAGGATCGCCTCGTTGATCGGTTTGCCCGAATCCTCCTCAGCCCCGACGAAGTCCATGAGCACCAGTGAGTCGTTGACGACAACCCCCGCCAGACCGACAAGGCCGAACATGCTCAGCATGCCGAGGTCGAGTCCCATGAACAGGTGGCCGAGGATCGCTCCCACGAAGCCGAAGGGTACGGACGCCATGATCACGAGCGGTTTCACGTACGACCCGAAGGGGATCGCCAGCAGCGCGTACATGACGAACAGCGCCAGGGCGAAGCCGCGGAAGATTCCGCTGAGTGCAGCGGCCTGTTCTCGCTGTTCGCCGCCAAACGTGTAGCGCATGCTCGGGAAATCGGCCTCGATCGCGGGCAGGATTCTCGAGGTCAGCTCGCTGTTGACCTCCTGTCCAGTGACGACCGACCGGTCGACCTCGGCCGAGACGGTCACGATGCGACGACCCTCGAGGCGGCGGACGGTGGACGGTGCGGTTCCAAACCGGACGTCGGCGACTTCCGAAAGCGGGATGGCGGCGCGACTTGGTGTCAGAATCCTGTACGAGCGGATGTCGGCCAGGGTGTTCCGCTCTTCCTTGGGCAACCGAACGTACACCCGGACCTCCTCGGTGCCGCGCTGAATGCGAAGCGCCTCCGCCCCGAAGAAGGCCGCGCGCACCTGCCGGGCCAGGTCATCCAGGGTTACTCCGAGAGTACGGGCGCGCGGCTTGAGCGCCAGCTGGACCTCGCGCTTGCCCTGGCTCTGGTCGTCACGCACGTCGTAGACGCCACCGATCAGCCGGAGCTGATCTTCGATTCGACCGACGATGGCTGTGAGCACCGCGGTGTCGGGATGTGACACCTCGACGCTGACCGGGGCGCCGAGGGACAGCAACTGAGCCGAAAAGGAGAGATTCCGGACGCCGGGGACCTCTCCGGCCGCCTCTCGCCACGCTTGCTCGAACTCGCTGGATCCGAGCTCCCGTTCCTCGGCGTCGAGCAGCTGGAACGTGACCTCGGCGATGTTGGATTCGATGAACACGGGAGCCGCACCAGCACCGGGTGTATTCTGCGACGAGGGCGTGAGGCCGACGGTGACGGCGACGGCGGCCACGAGCGGCGGGTGGTCATCGGCCAGATCCGCCTGAAACTCGGCCGCAGCCGCTCGTCCAACCGTCTCCAGGTACTCCGCTACCTCGCGTGTGCGGGAGGTCGGCGTGCCAGGTGGCATTTCCACCTGGGCGACGACCTGGTCACCCTCGATGCGGGGCAGGAAGCTGAAGCTGATGTAGCGGCCGGCGACGAGTCCGATGGTTACGAGGAGAATCGAGATCGCACCCGCGATGACAAGCCCATAGTGCTCCGTCGCAAAGCGCACGGCCCGCTCCAGCGGACCGTCGATAAACCGCTCAAGGGCTCCTTGCACGAACTCCTGCCCGCGCTCCACGAATCGGAGCCGGCTGGGCAGTTTGCTGTGCGCGTGCTCGGGCAGGTGAGAGAGGTGGTGCGGGAGCACGAACAGCGATTCGACCAGGGAGAATATCAGCACCGCGATGACGACCATCGGGATCCACTTGAGGAACTTCCCGATGAAACCGGGCACAAAGAGGAGCGGGGTGAACGCAACCACGGTGGTGAACACAGCGAACGTGACCGGAACGGCGATACGCTGCGCTCCCTTCACTGCCGCCTGCATCGGACCGGCGCCCTGTTCCCGTTCCTTGTAGATGTTCTCGCCGACCACGATCGCATCGTCCACCACGATCCCGATCGCCAGGATGAAGGCGAACAGGGTGAGCATGTTGATCGAGATTCCGAACCACGGCATCACCGCCAGGGCACCGACGAAGGACAGCGCGATCCCAACGGCGGTCCAGCCAGCCAGCCGCAGGTCGAGGAAGAGGGTGAGCGCGATGAGGACCAGAATGAGCCCGATGAGCCCGTTCTTGCGGAGCAGGTTGAGGCGGCTCTCGAACAGCTCCGCATCATTCTGCCAGATCTCAACTTCGATTCCGGCCGGGAGCGACGGCACGACCTCGTCGGCCAGGTACTTCTCGACCACGTCGACGATCTTCAGCACCTGCTCGTCGGCGGTGCGGAACACCTGCACGAAGGCCGCACGCTTGCCGTTGTAGAGGGTGATGAGGTCGGCGTCCTCGAAATCGTCCCGAATGTCCGCGATCTCGTCGAGCCGCAGCAGTGACCCGCCGCGCGAACCCCGGACGATGATCTCGCCGAAGTCACGCCGGTCGTAGTTCTGCCCCTCGACGCGCACCAGGATCTCTTCCCGATCGGTGTCGACCCGGCCGCCGGGCAGATCCAGGCTCGCCGCTCTTACAGAACGGGCCACGTCGTCCAGACTCAAGCCGTAGGCGCGCAGCGCGTCGTTGGACACTTCGATCGAGATTTCGTACGCCCGCACGTTGCTCGTCTGGACATAGGAGATCTCGGGTAGCGTGGAGAGATCGTCCTTGATCGACTTGGCGAGCTCCTTAAGCGCCCGTTCCGAGACGTCGCCGGAGACCGCAATGTCCATCACTCGCTGGCGCCCGGCCGCCGCGCTCACTTCTGGCTTCTCCGCGTCGAGCGGAAAGCTCGTGATGCGGTCGACTTCCGCTTTGATCTCGTCGAGCGCGCGGGCGCGGTCCTCGCCCCGGTTGAGCTCCGCCATGACGACGCCCACGCCCTCGCTAGCCGTCGAAGTGATGAGGCGGATTCCTTCCACCGACTCGATGCGCTCCTCGATCCGCTGAACGATGCCCTCCTCGACCTCTTCCGGTGAGGCGCCCGGGTACTCGACCCGCACCTGGACGATGTCGAGATCCGGCTCCGGAAAGACCTCCTGAATGATGACGGGCAGGCTGAGCAGACCGGCAGCGAGGATGAAGACCATCAGGAGGTTGGCGGCCACACCGTGTCGCGCCATCCAGGCGATTGCCGTGTTCACGAGCTCGGGTCCTCCGCTACCCGCACGCGCATCCGGTCCGTCACGACTTCCAGCGGGCTCACGATCACCTGGTCTCCTACCTCCACGTCGGCTCCGAGGAAGACCGAGTCCCCGGTCTCCTGGATGAACACCGCGTCGGTGACCCGGAGAATGGAGTCCGCCTCCAGCAGCCACAGCTGGTCACCGTCGCGGAACGCGGCCCGTGGCACCACGACGTAGTGGTCGAGCAAAGCCCCCTCGATCTCGACTTCGACGTACGTGCCGAGGAGCAGCGGCGGGCGGCCGGTGTCGGGGTCAG
>JBFILW010000044.1:0-17289 GCA_041612005.1 Gemmatimonadota bacterium | reverse complement strand
CGTGCGCTTTCCCGAGATCTCCCAGGCTGGCGTACGCCGTTCCGAGCTGAGCGACCGGATTCTCCTCGTGACCGAAGTACTCGGCCTCGCGGTACAGCCGCCGCGCCTCCTCCAGCCGAGGGATGGCGGTGACCGGGTCGCCGAGAAGGATGTCGAGCATGCCCAGGTTGGTGAGGGCGTTGGCCATCTTTAGCGTATCGGCCAGATCGGTGCCGACCTCGAACATGCCCGAGAAGCCTTCCCGTGCCTCGGAGAAATCTCCGAAGTCGGTCTGCACCAGGGCCAGGTTCCCGAGCCCAGTCGCCTCCTGACTGCGATCGCCCGCAGCACGGGCCGCCTTCACTGCTTCGCCGAACCGGTCCGCCGCCACTCCCAGTCGAGACTCGTACCAGGCCACGAGCCCCAGCGCGTTGTACGAGCGAAACAGCTGGTGCTTCAGGTCGTGCTCGAGCTTGTAGTCCAGGGCTGCCTCACCGAGCTCGTTGGCCTCGGCGTAGTCTCCTTGACGCCAGGCGCGCAGTCCCATCCAGGTGAGCGTCCGGGCGTAGATGGGCCGGTCGACCCGGGTCTCGGCCTCGGCGAGGACGGCGTCGAAGACGACCTGAGCGCTGTCGAACTCCCACTCGTAGTAAAGCTCGATGCCGGCCTCGAGCAGCGAGTCGAGGGAGAGCGAGGAGATGCCGGGGAGCGGAGCGCGCGGAGATGCTACCTCGACACGGGGAGCTCTGTTGTCGGGCGAGGAGTCCGCGCAGCCGACCCAGGCCAGACAGGCGATCGAGAGAAGAATCGACCGTGCGCGGCGTCTCACCCCGGAGAGGCTGCGGTGAACGAGCGGACCCCGCTGCTCAGCGTACGCCCATCCGGCAGAATGGCGTCCACGTACCAGAAGTACGTCTCCCCCGGGTCGAGCACGACTTGAGTTGTGAGAACGATCGCTGTGTCTCGGGTCGATCCGGTCCATACGACATCACCGCCTTCGTCCGTGACGGTGAGATTATAGGCGGCGCCTGGCTCGGCTGCCCGCCACGAGAACGTGGCACGGCCAATGTCGACGGTTCCGGCCTCGGCGGGTGCCACGACCCGAACGGCGGTCGGCTCACCGGTTTCGACGGCCTCTGGCGAGTCACGGAGTACGCGATCGCCGTCTCGCTGGGTGCCAAGCGCGCCGATGATGAGCGATCCGGCCAGCACGGCGGCCGCGATACCGGCCGCCACTAGGATCAACGGCCGCCGCGCTCCGCTGGTCGGCTCGGCTGCAGCGTCCAAAGTCTTGACGATGAACGCCACCTCTTCCGTACAGTCATCGCAGGTGGCCAAGTGAGCTTCGATGCGCTCGCGCTCGGCGGTCGATACGGCCTGGTCGACGTATGCCGCGATCTCCCCCGTGTTGAGGTGATCACCGATCGGCTGTGCTCTCTCTATTCCCATTTCCATCCCGTTCCGGGCAATTGGTGTGGTCTGCTTCCGGGCTCACGGCTCGGGGTCCAGAACGCCCATCTCGACGAGGATCTTCCGCAGGAACTCCAGGCGGCTCTTGATCCGCCGGTACACGTGAAACTGCGACGGAAAGTCCATCAGTCGCGCGATCTGCTTCGCGGTCAGGTCCTGCTCGAAGCGTAGCTTGAACAGCAGGCGATCTCGCGCTTCGAGCTGCCATACCGCGATCTCGAGTGCCGCGTAGAGCTCCGCCTCCCGAAGGCGAAGCTCAGGATCAGAGGTCGATGTGTCCGGTGCACGCCCCGGCTCCAGCTCCGAGGTGATGAAGTCTGCCAGGCGCTTCCGGACGAGTCTGAGCTGTTTCGTCCGCGGCGCCGCCGGCTCTGCACCGGGCCGCGTCTGGGGTCGCCCGTACTTCTTCCGCCGGTAGTCCTCTGCAAGCCGGCGCGTGACAACGACCAGCCACGTCGCAAACGAGCCGCGCCCGTCGGCCACGTACTGCTTGAGGCGGTGGAAGTCGTCGTGTCGCAGGCTCTCGAGGACGAAGGCGTAGCGATTCATCGCCTCGTCGTAGCTCTTCGAACCGGCCTGCAGGGTCCGCAGCATCACCGGGCTGAAGCGATCGAGCAGGCTCCTCCACGCGGCCTCGCGCTCCGTTTCGGTCGTCGCTTCGACGAGAGCCTCGAGCTCCGCCGGCGGTGTCTGACCGCTGAGGTGTTCAGGAGTCGTGACCACTGCCGCCTCGGTATGGTTCCGATCGATCCGCGTATACCCCGACACCGAATAGTAACGGATGCTCGTCCTCCTATTTACGCCTATTCCCGTACCCGGATTCGCGGCTGGCAGGAGGCTTTGACTTCTGTGGGAGTCGGTCGGGATAAACCGCTTTCCGTGCATCCGTTCAAGTCCATACAGCGACCAGGTACCACGCCGTGGCGCTTGGGAAGAGTCGAATCACGCACAGGAGGGGATGATGAGACGATGCACGACAGCCTGTGCTCAACTCACGGAGGTGGGACATGACGAGTAGCCGAAAGCTGGCAGGCGCGCTGATCATCGCGGCTGTGTCGTTCCTCGGTTGTGAAACGCAGCCCTATGTTCTCGGCCCGAATGGAGCCGACACGCCACTCCTGGCTAAGGGCGGAAACGGGAACCCCGGTGGCGGTGGCGGGGACGGGGTTGAACCGCCGCCGGCAACCGTGACAGTCGCAACGCCCGGTGGCGCCACGACCAACAAGATCGCGTGCACCGGACAGCGCGTGGGGACAAATTTCAGTGTGGTATGCGATACCAAGTATCAAACGGTGACCGACGACTGTAAGGTAGATGGAGCGCAGATCGAGATTGGTCTGATCGAGGTCCTGGCACGGCAGGGCGTGAACGACCGCGTGGTCATTCACGGCATGGACGGGGCTGGCGTCGAGTATTGGAGTGGGCGCGTGGACATCACGCCGGTCGCGTGGGATGGGGACGGATCGAGCGGAACGTCGTTCACGATCCCTGCGAACGTCGATGCGGTGATGACCAAGCAGAAGGGCAAGAGCAACAGCGTGGCGTGCGGCGTGTCGCTTGGTTCGATGACCTACGTGTTCGAGTAGCCCTCAGACGGTTGTAGTTCAGGCAAGACAGCACGGTGAGGCCGAGTGACTAGCCCCGCCGGAGCGCTCCTGGCTGATTTTCAGACCTGCGATGAGAGCACGGCGGCAGCTTGCTGTGGCTCGAGGACCTCTCCCCGCATGGCCGTACGCTCGAGCGCGAGGCTGAATTCCCGCATCCAGGCAGCCGCCGCAAGCATGTTGCGGGTTTGCCCCTCGGTTCGATTCCACCGCCTGGGTCCGTATCCTGTCAGCAGCCAGGCCGGCTTCACGTCGAACGCCCGACACACTGCTGCAACATAGCGGGCGGGTGGGCTCGTCCCCTGCTCGTAGCGAGCCACCATCGAGTGGGTCACTGAAAGGCCCGCGCGCTCCTTCAGGGCGCGAGCGAAGTCTCTTGTGCTGTGTTGGTCCCGGACCTGGGCGAGTCTTTCAGGCAAGAGGTCCGTTGGGTCATTCATCGGGGTTCGCCTCCTTATTCACAAAACGAGCGGAGGGGGCAGCGTCGATCGGGCGACCGACGCTGCCCAACCGGCCGTGGGGTTGGCCGGAAACCTCCGCCGAAACACTAGTTCAATCTCACGTCGGCACTCACGCCGAAGGTGAAGTCCGTGAGATCTCTGAGATCAGAGTCTACCGGGAGCCGGAACTGCATTCCCGGCCGTACCCGGCCGAACTCGTACCAGCCGCCGGCGCCCAACTGGAAGAACGTCCGCTCACCGAAGCTGCCGTTATCCGTCAGCAGTGCGCGGCCCGTACCACCGGCCAGCACCAGGAATCGGTGCGCAGAATACCCGGCCTGGGCATCGGCGAGCCCAAACAGCTCGTAGTCGCCGCTGGTCGGGATCCAGTTGGACCCACCGCCGCGGAGCCGGACAACCCAACCGCCCGACATCTGCGGCGTATAGTTGAGCATCGCGGTGACCGGGACTACGTCACTCGCAAAGGCCTCCCACCGGTCGAGATCGGTGCTCACGCCGACCAAAACCGGAATGAGCTCGGAATCCGTACCCAACGGGGCACGGATCCCCGTCTCGATGAACAGCGGCGAGCCCGCGAAACGGTACTCGATACCGGCATACGGGTTGCCGAGCGCCGCCTCCGAAACTCGCCCGCCGCCACCGGGATCGGTGAGCCGGCCGTACGAAAACGGCACTTCGCCCACTACCCTGACGCGCTGCGAGACGGGCCACCGGGTCGAGGCGAAGATCGCGCCCGAAGGCGTCGAGAGGTTGCCGATTCCGCTGCTCAGAACCGGTCTGGCAAGCTCGAGCATGACCGTCGGGTTTTCACCAGCTGGCGGAGCCCAGATCGTCTGCGCTGTCACCGGAGACGAAGCAGCCCCCCAGCCGAGCACGGTGGCCAGTGCGGCCACCCGCGCCCCATTGAACTTCCTCATACATCCACTCCTTGACGAAGGACGCTTTCGGGACGATCCCCAGCGCCGGACCATACCGGGCGCCGGTGTCCCCAATATGCGCCACATATAACAAATAGTATACGAAACGGAGAAACTGTCAAGAGAGAGAGAGATGCGGGTCAGGCTTGCTGCTCCTGGAGCACCCCCTCGGCCGTCTCGGCGATGAGGTGGTCCACAACAGCGTTGAGATCTCCGGACCCTTTGTACGCGGCGACCTGACGGTCGGCGCTCGAACCCTCCTCGATGATCTTGAACGCGTACTCCACCTCCGCGCGCGTTCCCAGGTCGTCCAGCACGTCGTCCAGGAACCAGCCGATCAGCTCCTCGGTGAGGTCGCGGAACGCCACCTCCTGCTGCTTTCCAAAGTCCACCAGCTTGCCCTTCACGCCGTAGCGGGCCGCCCGCCACTTGTTCTCGTCGATCAGGGAAGCGGCGTAGTTGCGGAAGGTCAGATTGTCTCGTCTCAGCTTCCACAGCTTGGCAACGATCGCCTGGAAGATCGCCGCCACGCACACGACTTCGTCGATCCGCGTGCACATGTCGCAGACGCGGAACTCGAGCGTCGGGTAGTTCCAGTTTGGCCGCACGTCCCACCAGATCTTGGTTCCGTCCGGGATCGACTCCGAGCGAACGAGCGTCTCGACCAGGTACTCGTACTCGTCCCACGACGTGAAGCGCTGCGGGATCCCGGTACGCGGGAAGCGCCGCCACACCACGCTGCGGAAGGACTTGAGGCCCGTATCGCGGCCCTCCCAGAACGGCGAGCTCGATGAGAGCGCCAGGACGTGCGGCAGGAAGTAGCGGGACACGTTCATGGCGTCGATCATGAAGTCGCGGTCCTCGATCCCGATGTGCACGTGGAGCCCGAAGATGAGGTTCGCGTGCGCCACCTCGCCGAGGTCCTTCATGATCCCGGCGTAGCGTTCGAGCGGTGTGATTTCCTGCTTCATCCAGGAGGAAAACGGATGGGTGCCAGCCGCGACGATTCGGAGGCCGCTCTCACCGACCTTTTCCGACACCAGCTTGCGGAGCCTGACGATTTCGGTCCGCGCGTCGGCGATCGTCTCACACACGTTGCTCCCGACCTCGACCACCGACTGGTGCAGCTCGGGCTTGAGCTCGCGAAGGACGATGCGATCCGACTCGAGGATCTCCGTGATGTAGGATTTCAGCTCGCGCGTCCCGGGGTCGATGATCTGATACTCCTCTTCGATCCCGAGAGTGAGCGAAGGCGCTTTCATGGGCAGGCTCTCCTGTGCGCTGGAAGGTACCGGTAGAGGCACATCACCAAGCTATTGGCCGTCAACTTGCACATCAAACACACCCGGGCGGCGCCTTCTCGCGCCGCCTGAACGTCGGACATTCAGTAGAGGGGGCGTGCAAGATGAGATTCGACAAACGCTTATGGGCAGGCGGACTGCTGGTGTGGGTCGCCGCCGCGTGCAGCGGCCTGGGTGCGAGTGAGGAAAAGTTTGCAGAGGTTCCTTCCGGCTCCAGCCTCGTGGCGCGACTGGCCAGCGGCGTGAATTCGGATGTGACCCGGCCCGGCCAGGCGCTGAACGCCGTGGTTAGCGAGCCGATCATCGTGGCGGGCAATGTCGTGATTCCCGCGGACGCGGTGCTGAGCGGAACGGTGACCGCGATCTCCGAGAAGCCGCCGTCGATGACGATCGAATGGACCGAGATCGAGACCGCCAGCGGCACCCTGGTGCTCACGGCCAAGCCGACGATCGTCCGACTCGCCGAGCACTCCGAGATGAAGGATGAGGCGGCCAAGATCGGTGGCGGCGCGGCAGCGGGCGCCATTGTCGGCGGCGTAGTGGGCGGCAACGTGAAGGGTGCCGCGATCGGAGCAGCGGCGGGTGCCGCGGCTGGCACCGGGGTGGCCCTGGCAACCAAGGAACGCTACGCCTATTTGCCCGCCGGGTCCCGGGTCAGCGTACAGCTCGCTGAGTCGCTATCGGTTCCGGTGAGCGACCTGGAGGAAAAGGAAACAGAGACCGCCGAGTAGACTCCAAGGCACGGGGTGGCGAGTCCCTCCTTCATCCCGAATAGCAACACGAGAGCCCCGTCACTGACGGGGCTCTCGCACATCAAGCCTGAAGAGAGGCGCGGGTGGAGGCCCACCAGCCGAAGCCAGTGAGTAGGAGGGCAACTCCGTGCTCCACCCGCTCTAAAGGTCCACCCGCGCCAATTGAGCAGGGCGGCCTCTTCCTCGAGGCCGCCCTGGAACGACCGTCAGTCCTTCACATGGATGTTGCCCGCTTCAACGGAGGACATCAGAGATTCCACGACGGCCGGCGTGAAGTTGAGAGCCGCCGGGTTCGTGCAACCGAGGCCTGCAAAGAACAACCGGGTGTTGGCGATCTGCGTGAACTGGTCGGGCGCGGCGCCGGCTCCCTCGCCGTTGTCACGCACGGCGAACAGCATGCCCCAATCGTCGGGAAGGACGGCGGGCGGCAGGAGACCAAATGGCGGCGGATCGCCACCCGCTTGTCGGATCGTTCCCCTGGCCGCGATGGCATAGATGCCCTCTCCGATCTCGTTCAGGCAGAAGATCTCGCCATGCGACGCTGATCCATTGCCCCGATTCCTGAACTGGATCTGGCCCGTGGTCGTGCCGTCGGCACGCTTCTGGGCGTTGAACGAGAACGTCCGCCAGCCTCCGTCGAGGTTGGCGTGCCCGCTGCCACTGGCCGACAGGACGACGGGGTTCGCGCTCGCGCTCAGGGCCGGCGCGCCGGCCGGGTTGGTGTTTGCCGTGGGTAAAGACTGGTCGCTGCAGCCGACGGCGACGGCCGGCAACAGCAACAGAAGCCCCAGCTTGCTGGCGGTGCGGTGGGTGGCACGGTCGTGCCGGGATCCGGTTCTCATGGTGCCCTCCTACTTTGAGGCTGGTGAACGAAAGACTGCGCTTGACCAGCACAGTCTGACGCCCCGCCGTTCCTCCGCCGTTCCTCCGCCGTTCCTGCCCCCGCTCCTGGCTCGTAAGTGACATCACAGACTCGCATTAACGCCTTGCGCGTGCCCAACCGAGGTCCGAAGCACGGTACGGGCTTCCGCCGTCCGCCATGCTGCGATAGCGATCACGGCAAGCTATTCTTGTAACAGGAAGGCAAGAGGCAGTAGATGCCGTCTCCACCCTTCTCGGTCGCTCGACAACGTGAAGGGCCGGCGACCGGAAACGGAGTCGCAGCTGAAAGTCGAATTCACAACCCTCGGTACGGTCGATCTCCGCCAGCACGACGGCCGGGTTGCCGATGATATTCTTCGCCAGCCGAAGCGGCTGGCGCTTCTCGCCTCGTTGGCCCTTGCAAGACCGCGCGGGTTCCACCGCCGCGACACTCTGCTCGCCCTCTTCTGGCCGGAGCTCGACACCCAACACGCCCGCGCCTCGCTCCGCAAGGCGCTCTACGTACTGCGTCAGTCTCTCGGAGCGGACGTGCTGGTCGGCCGCGGTGACGAAGAGGTCAGCCTCGCTGCGGATCGCTTTCACTGCGACGCGTGGGCCTTGGAGGCGGCGCTGAGAGACGACCACCACGAGGAGGCGTTGGAGCTGTACCGCGGTGACCTCCTCGAGGGCTTTCACGCCGGCGACGCGTCGCCTGCGTTTGACAACTGGCTGGACCTCGAACGGACGCGCCTTCGGAACCAGGCTGCGGCCGCGGCCTGGACATTATCCGTGCAGTCCGAGGAACAGGGCGACGTCGACTACGCCGTGCGTTGGGGGCGCCGCGCCTTTTCGATCGCGCCGCCCGACGAGGCGATGCTGCGCCGCCTTCTCATGCTCCTGGACCGTGTCGGCGACCGCGCCGGGGTACTCCGAGCATACGACAAGTTCACCGCCTTCCTGGCTTCGGAGTACGAAGCCGAAGCTTCACCGGAAACGGTGGCGCTCCTCGAAGCGATCCGTGCCCGCACTGAGAGCTCCGTCGATTACGTCGACACGACTGCGCTCTCGCGCGAGCCGACGAGTGTGGAAATCGGACGCGCCGTGCCAATTTCGGATTCGGCCGGGGCCAAGGCAGCCGAGAGTCCCGCCCGAAGCGACTCTCGGGCGGCCCGCTGGCGCGGGCCGCTCACTCTGATCGGCTTTTTCGCCGCTGCGGCCCTCATTCCGGCCATCCTCGCGTTAAGAAACGACCCGAGACCACCTCTGGAGGCCAACCGCCTCGCCGTCGCGCCATTCCGAACCTTCGATTCCTCGCTGGAAGTGTGGGGCGAGGGCATCGTCGACTACCTGTCACGGAGTCTAGACGGGGCCGGAGATCTTCACACCCTCTCCCCAACGACAGCGGTGCGGGCGTGGAGTGGCCGCGGTGATGTCGCCTCGGCGACCGCTCTCGGCGAAGATACCGGGTCGGGGCTAGTGGTATTCGGCGCGATGATGGGGGTGGGCGGAGATTCGGTGCGGGTCAGCGCAACAGTGGTCGATGTCATCGAAGAATCCGCTCTCGGAGACATCGAGATCAGGGGCACTGCCGGGCGCATGGACCAGATCGTTGATTCGCTCACCGTCGAGGTTCTCCGGGAGCTTCGGGAGACGCGACAGATTGGAGCGATGGCTCACACCAGCATCGGCTCGCGGTCGATGCCGGCCCTCAAGGCATTCCTGCAGGGCGAGCAGGCGCTGCGCCGCACCGCATGGGATTCGGCGCAGGCACTGTACGGACGCGCGATCGAACTCGACTCGATGTTCGCTCTTGCCCACATGCGTTTCGGCACGACCCAGCTCTTCATCGATCTCGGCCGCAGCGGGTGGGAGCACGTGTACCGGGCCGGTGAGTTGAATCGTGGGCTCTCTCGCCATGACAGTCTGCTGGTCGAAGCCGCAGCCGGGATCGCTGCGGTGGCCCTCGGAAGAGTGCCTGAGGGCGAAGCCGACGCGCGCGCCGAACGAGCCTATCAGGCGGCGCTCCAGGCGGCGCGTGAGTATCCGCTGGACGCCGAGGCGTGGTTCGCGGTCGGCGCCGTTCGCGAGCAACTGTACGACAATCTCGGGACGACGCCGGCACTGATGGCCGAGGCGTACGGGCGGGCGATCGAGCTCGACTCGGCTTTCGCCCCGGCATACCGCCCTGCCTTTCGCTACGCATTGGACGAGGGCGATACCGAAGCGGCCCGCGGGTACGCCCGCAAGCTTCTCTCGCTGAACCCGCCCCCGGCAACGAAGGGGCTGGCGCTCCTCATGGACCGCCTGCTCGATCCCGGCTCGAACGACGCCGACGTCGATCGGCTGCTCGACTCGCTGCCGCCGGAGCCGCTCTTCCTCGGCTGGATCCGTCTGTGGCTGCTCACCGACTCGACCGAGCTCGGAATACGGGTGGCACGCGCCGCCGCGGAGCGTGAGCACGACCCGCGTTACTGGTTCACGTCCGACCGCATCGTGAACCGCAACCTGTCGGCGACATTGGCGTATCGCGGGCATCTCCGCGAAGCATTGGAGATAGCCGGGACCGCTGATGGCACCTGGTTCCAGATGCTGCTACCCGAGCTCACCATGATGGGGGTCGTTCCGGAGGCGATCGCGGACTCGGCTTTTCACGACTGGCTCGAAGAAATACCGTTCGAGCCGCATGGAGCGAAGTACGTTCTTTGGTGGTGGGCGGCGCGCCGCGACACCGCCTCGATCGCCCGCTACATCGAGCGCCGTGACGATCCGGCAACAGCGGACGCGCTCGGCGCTCTGGCCCTCGCGCGAGCCGACACGGCGGAGGCGATCCGCCAGCTCGAGGCCTGGGATACGCAGTGGGACTTCGGGCACGAAGGGATCCTGATCCTCGCCCGGCTGCTCGCGGCAACTGGCAGGGAAGATGATGCGCTGCTGGTGCTGCGCCGAGACTTCTTCAACGATTGGCCCCTACCGTCTCGCGTCGTATGGCGGCTGGAGCGAGCCCGGCTGGCGGAGCGGGCAGGGGAGTCGGACGCCGCGCTTGAGGACTACCGTTTCGTGGCGGAGGTATGGCGTTATTCTGACCCTGATCTCCAGTCCTACGTGACCGAGGCGCAAACCGCCATCCAGAGGTTGCGCGGCTAGACTGCCGTTCCAACCTCCTCGGGTCGGGGGCTGTCCAATACGCCGACACGCCGACAGTCGAGCCCCCGATTCGAGGAGGTAGGAGCATGACGCCCACCACCCGCGTGGCACGTCCACGACCGGGCATCACCGCGGTTTTCTGTGTCGCATTGTTGCTCGGGACCATATCCATCGGCGGCACGCCGCTGGCGTCCGCCCAGGACCACGAGCACCAGGCGGCGGCGCAAGCGGGTCCGGTGGCGAGCATCACCGTCGAGCAGTGGCGGGAGGACCTGCACAGCTACGCGGCGCAGATGCGCGCAACGCACCTCGATCTGTTCAACTCGATGAGCGAGGAGGAGTTCGAGGCTGCGCTCGCCGACCTCGAAGCCCGGCTCCCCGAGCTCGAGCGACATGAGATCATCGTCGAGCTCGGCCGCATCACCGCAATGGTGGACGACGGGCACACAACGCTGTGGCTGACGCCGAACGCGCAGAACGGATTCCACCAGGTCCCGATCCTCCTTTATTGGTTGCAGGACGGTCTCTACGTGCTGGGCATCGAGAAGCAGCACGCAGCCGTGGTGGGCGGAAAAGTGATCCGGATCGGCGATGTCGATGTAGAGGAGGCGATGGCGCGTGTGGCGCCGCTGGTTCCTCGGGACAACGAGATGGGGGTCCTGGCCATGGCGCCGCGATACCTGGAAATCCCCGAGATCCTGCACGCGCTTCGAATCAGCGATTCATTGGACGGGGCGACTTACGTCGTCGAAACTCGGACCGGCGATGAAGTGACCGCGAAGCTTGCCGCGATTCCCGATGCGTGGCTCTCCAACCTGGGTTCGCGGCCCTACGTAATCCCAGCGGACGGCGACCGGGTCGAGATGGTCTACGGGAGGGGCGCACCGGAACGGCCGCAGCCGATGTATCTGTCCGATCCCGGCAACCGGTTCTGGTACGAGTGGCTGGACGATTCGCGAACGCTGTATGTGCAACTGAACGCGATCCAGAACAAAGACGACGAGTCGATGGAGAGTTTCTTTGACCGCGTGTTTCAGGTGGCCGACACTCGTCCGATCGATCGACTCGTAATCGACCTCCGCTTCAACGGCGGCGGCAACAACTTCAACAACTTCCCGGTGATTCGCGGGATCGTCCGGCGCCATCAGATCGATGAGCCCGGCAAGCTGTTCGTAATCACCAGCCGCCACACGTTTTCCGCCGCCGGCCACCTGGTCACCTATCTGGAGCGTCAGACCGACGTGATCTTCGTCGGTGAGCCGACCGGAGCGAGCCCCAACCACTACGGCGACGCGGGTCTGGTCGAGCTGCCCAACAGCGGACTCCGCGCCCGTGCCTCCGAGATCTACTGGCAGAACAGCCTTCCGAGCCGCTTCGATTCCCGCGACTGGACGCCGCCCCAAATCTCCGCCCCCCTGTCGATCAACGATTACCTGAACGGAAGGGACCCAGCACTGGAGGCGATCCTCGCCTACGCGGCGGAGCCGCCGATCAAGGATCAGATGCTGGCGGCGCTCGATAACGGTGGTCCGGAGGCGGCGAAGGCGACGTTCCAGCGCTACGTTTCGGACCCGACGCACGAGTTCGTCAATGTCGAGGGCGTGATGAACACGCTCGGCTATGAGTTGCTGGGAGAAAGCCGCGTGGATGCCGCGATCGTCGTGTTCGAGCTGAACGCGGAGACGTACGCCGGATCGGCCAACGTGTTCGACAGCCTTGGCGACGGATACCGGGCCCGCGGCGACACGGAGGCGGCGATCTCATCGTACCGCAAAGCGCTCGAGGTGGACCCCGACTTCGGCCCATCGCGGGACAATCTAAGAGAATTACTGGGACAGTGAGGAGCGCGCACGCGCCGTCTTACCAGATCCGCGCCTTCGACTCGACCACGCGCTTTCGTACCCACTCGATCTTCCAGAACGAGAGGGTGTCCGACCAGCGGGTCGAGACCGCGATCGAGTCACGTCCGCGGATCAGGTAGATTCCCTGCGCTCGGCTGGGGAGACCCAGCTCGCGCGCCTTTTCCTGAAGGTTGAGGATGATGCGCTCGTCCGTCTGATCCCTCGCCTCGCTCGTTTCCTGCGCAACCGCGGACCGCATCGCGATGAACCGCTGCTCGACCTTGATGACTTTGACGAGGGCGTAGCCGAGGAGTATGCCGATGACCAGGGTGAGGAGGCAGCCCAGGTTGGTGGCGCCGTCGGACGTGGCGAAAGAGGCAGGCCGCCGCCGGCGGTAAGTTCCGCTACCTGACACGCCCCGAGAATCCCCGCCGCCTTGGGCCATCGAGTCCTTTGGCCTCGGAATGCACTGCACGTCCGCCACCCTCGACCAAGGTAAGCTGCGACGATGGCTGCTCAAAGCCCCATGCGAGCAAGCCGCATGTAACAGCCGCTGTCTCGCTAAGCATGGCCGATGCATATTGGCGCCTCCAGTCAGATGCAGCGCCGGGCGACCGGCGCAATCGAACCGTTGAGAGGGCGGAGTATGCGAGGCAAACCTGGCGCCGGCATGGGATACCGGCTCCCGTCGGCGGCCGCGTCGGTCGTGATTCTCTGCACAGGCTGTGACGGGATTGGTGCCCGCCGGGTCGGGGCGATGGACGCGGCTCCCGAGGTTGGCAACGCCATCTTCATCCACCCGGACGGCGCCGCCCTCAACCACTGGAACGCCGCACGGACATATTGGGTCGGTCCCGACTCCATGCTCGAGTGGGATCAACTTCCGTCTCTGGCCGTATACCGCGGTCACATGTCCGACCGGCTCACCGCAACCTCGAACGGTGGCGCCACAGCGCACGCGTTCGGCTACAAGGTCCGGGGGCCGGAATCGTACGGAGAGGACAAGGGACGCCCGATACGAGCTCGCTCCGGGTACGCCGGCAGCGTAATGCGAGAAGCCGCCGCGGCGGGACACCCAGTCGGAGTCGTGAACGACGGCGACGCCGCCGAACCGGGGACTGGCGCCTTCCTGGCCGAAGTCGAGCTCCGCTACAACGCGACCGAAATCGCGCGGCAGATCGTGGATGGCCGGCCGGGCTTCGACGACCCACCACCTGTCGTGGTGCTCGGCGGCGGCGAGCGCTTCTTCCTTCCCGAAGGAACGCCACGCTGTGGAGATCGGGTGAGTCCGGACTGCGCGGCGCACGAGGATCCTCTCAACGGTCGCGGTCCGGCCCGGAGGGACGGGCGCAACCTCGTGCAGGAGGCGATCGACGCCGGCTGGGAAGTGCTGAGAACCCGGGAGGAATTCGACCGCCTGCGGGAGGAGCTAGACGCCGACGCGGGTTACGCCCCTCAGGTGCTCGGGCTGTTCGCGGCCGACGATATCTTCAATGACGGGCCCGAGGAAGAAATCGCCCGAGCCGGACTGGTCGACGAGTCACGCCGCGAGGGCGACAAACGCGGCCGCCTCATCATCTGGGGAGATCGGCCCGGTACACTTGGTTACGACCCGCCTTCGGCGGCGGAGATGACGGAGGTCGCGCTTGCGATCCTCGAGCGCCGCAGCCGCAGCGCCGGTCTCGGGTTTCTGCTGGTGGTCGAAGTCGAAAGCACGGACAATCTCCCCAATAAAAACAACGCGATCGGGACGCTGCGGGCGCTCAAACGCGCCGACGACGTGATCGCGGTGGCGCGGGAGTTCGAGGCGCGAACACCGGGCACGCTGATCGTGACCGCGGCGGACAGCGACGCCGCTGGACTCCAGCTCATTGATCCGCCTCCCGTCGATGAAAACGGTTGGGTCACGGGGATGGAGGGAAACCCGACCGGCATCGATGCGGAGCTGCTCGTGTTCTCGGTCGACGGGATCGAGGGGCGCAGGTCCCGTCCCTTCGTCGCGGATCCCGACGCCTCCGGAACCGAGTTCGCGTTTGCCGTGGCCTGGGTCGGCACCCCGGACGTGGCCGGCGGCGTACTGTCCCGGGCCCAGGGCCTGCACGCGGACCGTTTGAGCAGGCAGTTCTCGACCGGTTTCGACAATACAGACGTGTACCGCCTCCTCTACCTCGCCCTGTTCAACCGGGAGTTGTCGCCCGCCCGCGGCGCGCAGGCACCCGATCGGTAGCGGCCGCTCGGACTTGATCCGCGCTCCCGCGCGGCGGAGCTTTCGAGCATGAACGACGCCGCACACGAAATCGGCCAGGGCTTTGCGAGTGCCACACAGCCGCCGCAAGTGCGGCACGTGACCCAACCGACTCCACGCGCCGATACGATAGACACCCTGTCGATACTGCACCGCGCCTTGAGGGTGGTGGTCCTGTGCGCCCTGATCGCGATCGCCAACTACCCGACCGGGTTGGCGAGCCAGGACCTCGAGCCGCGGGCGTTCTCCAATGCGCCGGTCGGCATGAACTTTCTGACCGGCGTCTACTCCTACTCGACCGGCAACGTGCTGCTGGAAACGGCCCTGCCGCTCGAGGACGTGACCGCTCGTCTCAACATCATCCAGCCCCAGTATTTTCGCGTCATCAACTTCTTCGGATTGTCCAGCAAGGTAGACGTGACGGTCCCCTTTTCGTGGGGAACCTGGAAGGGCAAGTTGGCCGGCCAGGACTCGAGTGTCTCGCGCACGGGCCTCGGGGATGCCAAGGTCCGCTGGGCGGTGAACATCCTCGGCGCTCCGGCTCTGCGCGGTGCCGAGTTCTTCAAGTGGAAGCAGAAGACGATTGTCGGCGCCAGCGTGCAGGTGCTCGTGCCGATTGGCCAGTACAATCCGGACTTGCTGATCAACCTCGGCAGCAACCGCTGGAGCTTCAAGACGCGGGTCGGTGTTTCGCAGCGCATCCAGCAGTGGATCCTAGAAGGGATCGCGGCCGCTTGGTTCTTTACTCCCAACAACAACTTCTTCGGCGGCAACCGGCTCACCCAGGATCCGATCTGGGCCGGCCAGGTGAATATCGGTTACGTATTCAAGCCGGGCCTGTGGCTGGCGCTCAATGCCGGCTACGGCACGGGAGGGTCGGTCACCGTCAGCGGAGTGTCGCAGTCGCAACAGAAGAACACCCGCCTCGGCGTGGTGTTCGCCGTTCCGGTCGATGCCCAGAACCTCCTGCGGTTCGTGTATATCTCGGGTCTCTCCACCCGCCTCGGAGCCGACTTCGACACGTTCGGGGCTGGCTACGTGCGGCGTTGGGGAGGGTTGCCTAAACGAGAGGCGGGCGGCGAACGCTGACATCTCCGTTAGACCTTGCCCGATCCGGAACGCAGACGTGGCGCCGCCTGTCAATCATGGCCCTGTGGCTGTTGGGTGCGTGGAGCTCGCAGGCACCTGCACAGGCACTCGCCGGCGCCGCCTGTCCGGATGGACCGGTCACCGTTCTCGTCGAACGCGGCTTCGCCGAACAGAAAGGCCTCGCGCCGGGGGACGTGGTGGAGCTAGCGGCCGACGTGGACGGTGTGGGGTGCTCGGTCGAGGTCGCGGGGGTGTTTGATCCGGCCGCCGATCCGGCTGAGCTGACGCGCGAGCGCCCGCGCCTGATCTTCCATCTCGCCGACCTGCAACGCCTGTCCCGCCGCGTCGGCGAGGTCGACCGCTTCTCGCTTCAGCTCGCCGAGGGTGCCGATACGGAACTGGTCGCGGCGCGACTTCAAACCCTCATGCCGGGCACCCAGGTGCTTCCGGCCAGCACAGTCGCCGCCCGGGCCTCGACCACCTTCGAGGTCGTGCGGCGCTTCCATCGCGCGATCGCGATCATCACACTCACCGCCGGTGGCGTATTTCTCGCCTGCATCATGGTTCTGAAGGTGCAGGAACGACGGTTCCAGGTGGCAGCGCTTCGTCTCGTCGGCATTTCCCGGCGCACCCTTCTGATGTGGCTAATGGTCGAGGCGACGATCGTATCCGTGTTCGGCGGCCTGCTCGGAATCGGCCTCGGCTACCTGGCGTCGGGCTTGATCAACGGGTTCTACCAGCGGGCCTACCAGACGTCGCTGCGCTTCTCGGTCGTTACGCCGGGCACCATCGAGCTCGGACTCGGGCTCGCAGTCGGGCTCGGGCTAGTGGCCGGCCTGGTCGCCGTGCAGCGTCTCCTGGTCGTCGACGCGCTCGCGGAGGTCGGGCGTTGAGCCCGGTCTCGCTTGTTCGGTACGCGGCTCGCGAGCTCGCCCATCATCCGGCCCGCTCCCTGTTGGCGATCGCAGGCGTTGGTGTCGCCTCCGCGATGCTGTTGAACATGCTGATGCTCAGCTCCGGGCTGAACGTGAGCTTTGACGAGCTGCTCAGTGGCGCCGGCTACCGGTTACGCGTCTCGCCGGCCGGGACTCTGCCGCTCGACACGGACGCCGTCATCGAGGACGCCGCGAGGGTTCGCGCGGCTCTGGAAAGCCACCCGGGCGTTGACGGCGTTGCGCCTGTCCTCGCTGCCAATTTGCTGGCCGAAACCGGGGTGGGGGACCGGGTCTTTGCGCTCGGTGTCGACCCGGCGGAACAGGGTCTCTACCGCCTGGTCCGGGGACGCGGTCCCGAGCTGGCGAACGAAGTGGTGATCGAGGACAAGACGGCCGAGCGGTCGGGACTCGCCCCGGGCGACTCGATCGCGCTCCGCTCGGTGGCCGGCTTCGGCTCCGTGGGCCGGGCCCGGCTGCGATACTTCCGGGTCGTCGGCGTGGCCGACTTCTTCTACACATCCGAGACCGAAAATCCGGTCGCCCTCACGGTGGCAGCGGTCTCGGAGCTGCGCGGACGGCCCGACGCCGCCTCCTTCTTCATGCTGCGCCCGGACCAGGGCTCCGACCCGACCGAGTTGGCTGCGGAGCTCCGCGCGCTGGTGCCCGAAGTCGAAGTGGCATCGATCGGCG
>JBFILW010000043.1:0-17431 GCA_041612005.1 Gemmatimonadota bacterium | reverse complement strand
GGAATGGGAACAGAACGTCCCGCAGGTGCTGTTCGTCAGCGCTACTCCGGGAGATTACGAACTCCAGCGATCCGAAGGCGTCGTGGTCGAGCAGCTCATCCGGCCGACCGGGCTGCTCGATCCTCCCGTCGAGGTGCGGCCGGTCGAGCATCAGGTCGATGACTTACTGGAGGAGATTCGGAACAGAGCCTCGCGCGGTGAGCGCATTCTGGTGACGACGCTCACCAAGCGGATGGCCGAGGACCTGTCGGAGTTCCTGCTCACTCGGGGAGTGCGCGTACGGTACATGCACTCCGATATCGACTCGATCGAGCGAGTCGAGATCCTGCGCGACCTGCGCCTCGGCGTGTTCGACGTGCTGGTCGGCATCAATCTCCTCCGCGAGGGACTCGATCTCCCCGAGGTCTCTCTGGTGGCGGTGCTGGACGCGGACAAGGAGGGATTCCTGCGCTCCGCCACTTCGCTGATCCAGACCGTCGGACGGGCGGCCCGCAACCTCAACGGCAGGGCGATCCTGTACGCCGACCGCGTGACCCGCTCAATGCAGCAGGCGCTGGACGAGACGGACCGGAGGAGGAAGGTTCAAGCGGCCTACAACGAGGAACACGGCATCGAGCCACGCTCGATCGTCAAATCGGTACAACAGATCCGCTTCTCGACGGCCGTGGCTGACGCCCGGCGCGACGCAACCGAAGCGGTCGCCGAGTCAATCGCCTCCTACCAGGAGCTGAGTCCGGAAGAGCTGGTCGATGTACTGGAGCGCGAGATGCGGGACGCGGCTGAGGCTCTCGACTTCGAGCGTGCCGCGAGACTCCGCGACGAGCTTTTCGACGTCAAGGCTTCCTTGCGTGGGAGTGGGGCCGAGCGCCGGCCGTCCCGTGTATCCGCTATTCAGAGAGTCGACGGTGCCTGAGTCAGGGGCCGGACGCGCCCGATCACCGGTCGACTCCGCATCCACCGGGGGAACGCTGTCCGAGCCCGACCTCGAAAGGTGGGCCGCGGAGCTCGGTCGAATCGCCGTTGACGCGCGCCTGTTCGTGGCGCTCTATGGTCCGCTCGGAGCCGGCAAATCCACGCTCGTGCGAGCGGCGTGCCGCGGGGTCGGCGTCGATGGGCCGATCCCCAGTCCGACTTTCACACTCATCAATGAGCACTCGACGCAGGGCGGGGATCGAATCAGCCATGTCGACCTCTATCGGATTGAAACGGAATCCCAGCTTCTGGACCTCGGCTGGCAGGACTTGCTGGCAGGTGAGCACGCGATCTTCGTCGAGTGGGCGGAGCGTGCAGCCGGCCACCTACCCCAGCGGCGGTGGGACGTGGTGCTCGACATCCCCGAGAACCCGAATCGGAGAACCGTGAGCGCGACCCCGATCGGGGGTGCGCCCGACCCGGCACCGGCACCGTGCTGACCCTGGCGATTGAGACCAGCACACCGCTGGCCAGTGTCGCGCTCGGTGATGAGGACGGGTTGTTAGCCGAGTCGATGTTGTCGATGCGGGTCACTCACTCCGAGACCGTGATGCCGGATATCGGTCGTTTGCTCAGCGAGGGAGGGTTCTCGAGCCGCGACCTCGGGTCAGTTGTCGTGGGAGCAGGGCCGGGTTCGTTCACAGGCGTGCGAGTGGCAGCCTCGATTGCCAAGGGAATCTGCTTCGGCCGCGGGCTTCCTCTTTTTGCGTACAGCGGGCTTCTGGCGGCAGCGGCCGGGATCGGCGTAAGCGCCAACATATGTGCTCTGTTCGACGCCCGCCGCGACGAGCTTTACGCGGCGGCGTACCGTTCGGTGGATCCGCCCGAGGCGCTCATCGAGCCCTGCGTCCAGGGTATCGAGGCCATTCTGACCCAGCTCTCACCCGTCGCCGAGTGGACGTTCGTCGGCGACGGCGCAAGGCGGTGTGTGGATGCAATCCTGCACCATGGCGGCACCGTGCTGCCGGTCGACATGGGAATCCCTCGTGCGGCGACTCTCCTCTGGTTGCGCCGAGAGCATCCCGACGAGGGCCGGATCGCCGATGCGGCCGTGTGGGAGCCGTCGTATGTACGTGCGTCCGGAGCAGAGCGTGCGCTCGAAGCCTGAGACCGGGCAGCCGGAGCGGCCAGAGGACTCCGCGGCCTCGGAAGCCGTGTCGGTCCGGGCGATGCGGGTGCGCGACGTGCCCGAGGTCGTGTACATCGAAAACCGGTCGTTTCGGGTGCCCTGGAGCGAGAGCACATTCAAGAGCCTCCTGCGACAGCCGCATGCGGCGCTGTTCGTGGCCGAGACGGGCGACCAGATTGCGGGCTATGCCGCGGTGTGGTTCGTCGCCGACGAGGCCGAGCTGGGCGACCTCGCGGTGCACCCGGACTATCGCCGACGCGGCATCGGGTCGATTCTGCTTCGCCGAGCGCTCCAAGAAGCCCGAGGCCGGAAGATCCGGGTGCTGTATCTCGAGGTACGGGCGGGAAACGAGGACGCCAGACGCCTGTACGAGCGATCCGGATTCGAGGTCATGACGGTCCGCCGTGGTTACTATAGCCAGCCGGTGGAAGATGCGCTCGTGATGCGGCGTTTGATCGATGCGCAGCCGCGTTGACAACGTCTCGGCAGCCCGTCTAAGTTGCTGAAACACTGACCATATCGTCGCTTCCTGCCCCCAGACTGGGGCCTTACCTCAGCCCGGACGTGAAGACCGTCCTGGAGGACCACAATGGCGCGCAGCCTGAACAAGGTGATTCTGATCGGGAATCTCGGCGCTGATCCGGAGATTAGGAGCACCACGTCGGGGACGCGGGTCGCGACCATATCGCTGGCGACGAGTCGGAGCTGGACCGGAGCCGGAGGCGACCAGCAGGAGAAGACCGAGTGGCATCGCATCGTCGCTTGGGACCGTCTGGCGGAGATCGTCGAGCGATATCTGAAGAAGGGAGACCGGATCTACATCGAGGGTCGCATCGAGTATCGGCAGTGGGAAGGGCAGGACGGACAGACTCGATACACCACCGAGATCCGGGCTCGCGAGATGATCATGCTGGGCGGCCGCGATTCCAAGGAGCGAAGTGCTGTACCGACCCAGGCGGGGGGCAAGCCGGCGGGCGGAGACTTTTCGGACTTTTCCAACGAGTCATTGATGGGAGAGGACGACCTTCCTTTTTAGCGGACCTTCGATCAAGGCCAACACGCAGGGCGCGGGTGTGAGGAGCGGGTTTCAGCAACATGGGGGTGGGGGTGGTGAATCGGATAGCGTGCTCGGTACTGTTTCTTTCCATAGGAGTTGCGGCACTCGCCGAGGCGCAGGAGACCGACAGTGGCCACGCGGTCCGCGTCGGCGACACCCTTTGGGATCTGGCCAATCTCTACCTCAGCGATCCGTACCGGTGGCCGGAGATTTTCCAGGCCAATCGTGATGTCGTCGAGGACCCGCACTGGATTTTTCCCGGCGAGGTTCTGCGCCTCCCCGGAGATGCCGCTGCGGGCTTGACCGCGGCTGACCGCCGCGAGAGAGCTGGAGGAGCCCCTCCGGTCTCGGCGGCTGCCCGGCGTACGCGCACGCGAGCCCAGGCTCGCGAGGCAGGTCTCGTAGAAGGAAGCCTGTTCGCGTCTGCGCCGCCGACCGGCGGAGCGATCGGGGTCTTGGATCTGGGCGAAAGGGTTCCGATCCCGATCATCTCGGATAGCGACTTTTACGGCGTTCCTTTCCTGGCGCAGCCGGACGTCCTGGGTCCGGTCGGCGTGGCCGCCAATAAGATCCACCAGAACCCCCTGCGCCTGGATATACCTCCAACCATTCGTCAGAATGACCAGCTGGTGGTGGCCCTGCTCGGGATGAGCGTCTCTCCGGGAGACCGGCTGCAGGCGTTTCGTTGGGGCCGATGGGTGCGACCTTACGGCCGCGTCGTACAACCGGTTGCCATGTTGACTGTCTTGCTGGTCGAGTCGGACTCGGCGCGAGTTAAGGTCGACCAGGTGTTTGGTGACTTCGAGGAGGGAGATCTGGTCATCGCAGCCGAGCCCGTCCTGTTGGATCCGGAGGCGAGGCCGGAGAGGGTCGAGGACGGGACTCAGGCCACGCTCATCGCGTACGGGAAGCAACACAACCTGCTGTCTGACCGTGAATCGCTCTTTCTCGATATTGGCTCGAACACAGGCGCGAGGCTGGGTGATGAGTACACGCTGCTTGCCAACGTGCGTACCGACCCGGCGGGCGCGCTCACACAGGACACGCTTGCCGTAGTGAGGATCGTTCGGGTTCGGGAGACGACCGCGAGTGCGCACGTGATTCAGGTGCGAAACCCCGCCACGGCCCCAGGTACACCAGGCCGACTGACCGCGAGGCTCCCCGCGTCCGACCGCTGACGATCCTCCGGGCGAACTTGGCCCGCCAATCGACTGGTCCTTCCCTTGTCCACCATCGGCCCATGCCTGGTTCGCGCCGGGAGGTCAAGCGACAAGTACAAGACGGGGTGTTGAATATATGAGTGGGAGTGTGCTGGTGACGGGCGGGGCCGGGTTTATCGGGTCTCACGTGTGCGACGCGTATCTCGTCGAGGGCTGGGACGTAACCGCCGTGGACGACCTGAGCACCGGCCGGCGCGAGAACCTGCCCGACGGCGTCGAGTTTGTCGAGTTGGACATCCGGTCGGATCGCCTCGACGACTTGTTTCGGGAGCGGCGCTTTGATGTGGTGAATCATCACGCGGCTCAGATCGACGTCCGGGTCTCGGTCAACGAGCCGAGGCACGACGCATCCATCAACATCGACGGCCTTCTCAACCTGATCCAGAACGCTCATGCAACCGGCGTCGGGCGCTTCGTCTACGTGTCGTCCGGAGGCGTCGTATACGGTGAGCCCGAGGACCTCCCCGTGCCTGAAACGGCACCAAAGTTGCCTCTCTCGCCGTACGGTGTCAGCAAGCTTGTCGGCGAGCACTACCTCTTCTACTACCGCAAGATTCATGGGCAACCCTACGTGGCCCTGCGGTACTCCAATGTCTATGGACCGAGGCAGGATCCACACGGTGAGGCGGGGGTAGTCGCAATCTTCTCACAGAGACTACGAGACGGCGAGGAGATCACCATATACGGCGCGGGGAAGCAAACGCGGGACTACGTGTTCGTGAAGGACGTGGCCCGAGCGAATCTGCTCGTATCTACGCTCGATCTCCCGGACCCGGCCGGGCTCGACGACGTCGCGTTCAACGTCGGGACGGCTGAGCAGACGAGCGTGAACGAGCTGGCGGCGTTGATGATGGACATTTCCGGCAGAGATGTGCCCCTCGAGCATGCACCCGAGCGACCCGGTGAGCTGCAGCACAGCGCTCTGGACGTCACACGCCTGCGGAGCGTCGGTTGGCGGCCGAAGAACGACCTCCGAGCCGGGCTGGCCGAGACTTACGAGTCGATCGCCGGGGTGCGAGGTTGAGCGCGGCCCACTTCTCTCTGGCCGCCGCGATCGCGCTCCTGCGGCAACAGATCGCCACGTCACCAATCGATCTCGTGTTCCAGGCCACCCCGGCCACCAAGGTCATCCTCCTGGTACTCGCCGCGTTCTCCATCATGTCGTGGGTACTGATATTCTGGAAGTGGAAAGAGTTCCGCCGCGTTCGCAGAGAGGGCGACCAGTTTGTCGAGGCGATGGAGGCGTGTGTCGGTCTCGAGCAGGTGTACGACACGCTCATGCACCAGTCCGTCACGCCGTACACGCGCGTATTCCGACAAGGCGTGAACTTCTTCACCGAGCTTCGCCCGAGCGCCCTCCGCGAGCCACCTCAGAGCACGGAGGGCCTGACGCCGGCGCAGCTCGACACGCTGCGTCTGGTGCTGGAAAAGGGACTGGTGGAGGAGCGTGACGACCTTGGCCACGGATTGCCGTGGCTCGCGATCATCGGGTCCGTTAGTCCGCTGCTCGGACTGATGGGGACCGTAGTCGGAGTCATGAATTCGTTCATCGGCATTACCGCACAGGGCACGGCGAACATCGCGGCCGTGGCCCCCGGGATTGCCGAGGCGCTCATTACGACTGTCGTCGGGCTCGCCGTCGCTATTCCGGCGGTCATTGCATTCAATCACTACGCGGCCAAGCTCGGCCTGTTTACGAGCGAGCTTGATGGCTTCGCCAGCGAGTTCATCGGCACGCTGGCGCGGGAAGGGCGCGTCTGATGCTCGGCCGGACCCGAGATCACGGCGGGACCGCTCCGGCGGTCAAGGCGGAGATCAACGTCACCAGCGTAGTCGACGTGGCGTTCACGCTTCTGGTCGTGTTCATGATTACGGCGCCGATTCTCCAGGGCGGTGTCGAGGTTGTCGTGCCGAAGGCGCCGGCGGCCCCGCTGCAGACATCCGAGGGCCTCGTGATCAGCATTACCAAGGAAGGCCGGCTGTATCTGGATGACACACCGGTCTCGATGGAGGAGTTCGACGCCACAGTCATCGATGTGATCCGGCAGCGCGGGTCGCCGACCGTGTACGTAAAGGGTGACACAGATGTAGCTTACGGGGTCGTGCTGCGAGTCATCGGCCGCCTCAAGGAGGCCGAGATCGAAGCCGTCAGCTTGATCGCGCAGCCCGAAGCCCGGCGCCCCGACCGCTGACCATGCACCTGACACCCGACTACCGGAGCGAGCGAGGTCGCAGGCTCCCGCCGTCCGCCGTCCTTGGCTCGGTGCTCGTGCACGGCGTTCTCGCGGTTGCGCTGCTGACCGCCTCGGTATCGTTCGCCGCGCCGCCGACGGAGCCCGAGACGTACCGGGTGCGTTTGGTCGCGGCCGCCGCGAGGGAGGCTCCCCAACGTCTACGCCCCAGCCCTCCCGAGGTAGCCGAGGAAGAGAACAAGCCTCCGCCTCCCGCACCGGAGGCCAAGCCGGAGGTGAAACGTCCGACCGTGGTTGATGAGACGCCACCCCCGCTGCCGTCGACGGAACCCGCCAGCGCGCCGGAAGAGGGGGAAGATGTCGTCAACGTCCAGCTCGACGGCGCGGTGTTCCCCTACCCGGAATACCTTGACAACATCATCCGCCAGATCCTCCGCTACTGGCGGCCACCGACTGATAGCCGACGCCTTCGCGCAGAGCTCGTCTTCGTTATCCTCGAGGATGGATCGGTCGCTGAAATCGAGTGGACGAAGCGTTCCGGAAACATGGCCTTCGATCTCGAAGCGCGAGGAGCGATCGAAGCCGCCGGCAGAGCGAAGGCTTTCGGTGCGCTTCCCGGTTCCTATGACGAGTTGCGCGTCAGCTTTTTCTTCGACCCGGCAAGCCTGTGAACATCCTATTCCGTCTTATCTCACCGGTCCTCTCTCTGTTCCTGTTGACCGCGATCGCTTTACCGGCGCAGGCCCAGGATCCGGGAGATGTCCGACTCGGGATCACTTACACGCCCGGCTACGTGCCGGTGCTCGCTGTTGCTGTGGACAGCGATCCCGCCCTGGCGGAGGTGGCTTCCAGGATCGATGCCATCCTCCAAACGGACCTCGATTACAGCGATCGGTTTGAAATCAGGGTGCTCCCGGACTCGCTGCAGGTGAGCTCGCCGATCAACTACGGCCTGCTCAACCAGCTCGGAGTCGTGTGGCTCGTCAGCGGGGCAGTGCTCGGCTCTCCCAGCCAGCCGATCATCCGGGTGACGCTTCACGATGTGGTTTACAGCGAGCTCAAGAATGTGCAGGCGTTCACGCTGCCGTCGCCATCCTCACCGGGCTTTCGCATGGCCGTACATCGGGTATCCGACGCCGTCGTCGAGTGGGCGACCGGCGAGAAGGGGATCGCCGCTACGCGGATTGCCTTCCGGAGGGTGGAAGCTGATGGTGCATCGGACGTATGGATGGTCGACAGCGACGGAGAAGGGCTGCGCCGCCTCACCAACCATGAGACTCTGGTGTTCTCTCCGGCCTGGTCGCCGGACGGCAAGCACCTCCTGTATGTGGCGTACGTCGATGGACAGCCCCACGTCTTCGAACGCGACATGGCCACCGGCCGCCGCCGCCTGATTTCGGCCGAGCCGGGACTGAACATCACGCCCGCGTACTCGCCGGATGGGAGCCGGATCCTGTTGGCCCGCACGACGGGCGACCATACCGAGGTGTATGAGTTGCAGCGGGAGCCTCTCTGCTGCGGGCGCCGGATCACCAGTACATCCGGTGGCGACGCGCTCAATGCCAGCTACTCGCCCAACGGCACTCGGATCGCTTTTGTCGCCAGCCCGCTCGTGCAGCCTCATGTTTACGTGCAGGGCGTCAATAGCGGGGCGCCCCAGATCATCAGCCGCTACGTATTCGGTGAGAAGGGATATGCGACATCACCGGACTGGTCCCCGCGGGGCGACCGCATCGCGTACCACGCCTGGGTGGACGAAGTGTTCCAGATCGTCACCGTCGATCCGGATGGCTCGAGCCGCCGCGTCCTGACCTCGCGCGGCAGTAACGAAGACCCGAGCTGGGCGCCGGACGGCCGCCACTTGGTCTTCTCGTCCAACCAACGCACGGGCCGCGCTCTGCTCATACTCGATACGGTCAGCGGCCGAATACGACAGCTGACGTCGGGACGCATCGATCAGCTTGCCGATTGGTCGCCCTCTCTCGATTGAACCGGATTCCGGGCCACGGGCGACTCCGGAATCGCCTGTCGGGCCGGGTTGAATTGCGAAACCAGTGGCGCTACCATTGCGCGTTGGCTCGCGTTACACGCGAGGTTGCCAGTATCCTTAGAAAGGGAAGGGTGCACTCATGCGTCGTTACGGTCCTCTCGCAACGGTAGCGCTCCTCTTCGGCTTCGGCCTGCAGGCGTGCTCCAGTAATCCGCCGCCGCCGCCGCCCGAGACTGTGGTGGCTGTGGATTCGACCGCGATCCGCGACTCGTTGCGCGCCGATTCGATCGCCCGGCATCAGGCCGCCGCACGCGAGCTTTGTGAGCAGGCGAACGCTGCCATGGCGTCCGGAAACCTCGAGCGCGCGAAGAGTCTGTTCGCGCAGGCCCAGAGTCAGTTCTCCGACACGCCGTGCGCAGCGGAAGCCGAGACTGCCCTGGCCATGATCGCCGACATGGAGGTAGTCGCGGTGCGCATCCACTTCGACTTCGACAAGGCGAACATTCGGGATCGCGACGCGCGCATCCTCCAGACGAAGGCGGAAGTGCTGAAGCGCCACCCGGATTGGACGATCATTATTCAGGGCAACTGCGACGAGCGCGGCTCGGTCGAGTACAACCTCGCTCTCGGCATGCGCCGCGCGGAGGCGGCCAGGCGGTACCTCGTCGGTCTCGGCCTGAGCCCGAATCAATTCAAGCTCGTGAGCTTCGGGAAGGAGCGTCCCATCGCAATGGGCAGCAACGAGAGCGCATGGGCTCAGAACAGAAACGACGGCTTTGTAATCGAGGGTATGGCGGGAAGTTGACGACGGGTAGGAAGGCGGGCCAACTAGCGCTGACCGCGGCGGCCGGACTGGTCGCCGCGGCGTGCGCGACCAAGAGCGACGTCGTGGAGCTGCAGACGTCGATCCAGTATGATCTGGCCGCCATGGAGGCGCGTCAGGACAGCTTTTCCGTTCAGCTCACGGCATTGCGCAAAGACCTTCTGGCGGCTCTGGAGTCGCAGGAGCAGCGGACGCTCGTCGGAGGCAGCGAGTTGCAGCGGCAGCTGGACGACATGCGGCAGATGCTGTCTCAGCTCCAGGAGCTGTCAGGGCAGAATCAGCGCTGGCTGCTGGAGATGCAGGACTTGGCCCGACGCAGCGGTGTGCCGGCCCAGGACTCGAACGCCGGTGTAAGTGTCACCCCCGGTGGCGGCGAAGTCGCAGGCGACGATCAGACGGGTGGACCCGCCGCTCTCTACGAGGCATCTCTTCAGCAATACCGGCGTGGCTCCTACGAGACCGCTCGGACAGGGTTCGACGAGTTCTTGAGCCAGTACCCCACCCACGCGCTGGCGCCGGACGCCCAGTACTACCGCGCGGAGACGTTCGTGCAGACGGGTGCCGCGGATCGGGCACTCGAGGAGTTTGCCCGCGTGCTGGAGTTGTACCCGAATTCACGCCGGGCGCCGACCGCTCTTTACCGGAGCGGAGTCGTGGAGGTCGAGCGTGGACGCAGCGACGACGCCGCGCTCTTCTTCACGCGTATCGTGCAGGGCTATCCGGATAGTGACGAGGCGAAGCTCGCCGAAGACCAGCTCCGGCGGCTGAACCAGTAGTCGACAACCGACCCGCTTCAGGTCGTTCCGTCGACGAGGGGGAGCGTGCGCTGTCCTAGCTGCGACCACACCGAAAACCGCGTCGTCGACTCGCGCACCAGTCGCGAGGGGCGGGCGATTCGGCGCCGCCGCGAGTGCCTTGGATGTGGCAGCCGATACACTACGTACGAGTACGTGGAGCGGGAACCGCTGACCGTGCGCAAGTGCTCGGGAGCGATCGAACCGTACGAGCGCCAGAAGCTCCTCGCCAGCGTGCGGATCGCGTGCGCGAAGCGTCCGATCTCAGTCGAGGTAATTGAGGGGTTGGTGGACTCGATCGAAGAACGGCTCGCCACCGCCGATGCGCGGGAAGTGGCGAGCGAGAGTATAGGGCAGATGGTGATGTCCGAGCTGCGGGGCCTCGACCAGGTTGCCTACGTACGATTCGCCTCGGTGTACCGGAACTTCCAGGACACCACCGAGTTCATGGAGGAAGTTCGCGACCTGGTCCGCCGCGCTCGCTATGAGGCGGCCGGTCAGGTAGACCTGTTTGGTACCTCCGACGAGGCGAACGGAAAGAAGTAGCCATGTCTCGTGAAGACGCGGAGATGCCCTTCCTCGATCATCTGGAAGAGCTCCGCTGGCGAATCGTCTGGAGCCTTGTCGCCGTCGCCGTCCTCTCCGTGGGCGGCTTTTTCATCGTGACTGAGCTCGGGGTGATGGAGTTGCTCCAGCAGCCGCTTCGAAACACCCTGCAGTCCGACGAGCTCTACTACACCAACCCGACCACTCCGATCATGGTCAGCCTGAAGCTGGGGCTGGTGGTCGGCGTTATTCTCTCACTGCCGCTCCTGGCCTACCACGCCTGGGCGTTTCTCGCGCCGGCCCTCTACCCGGAGGAGCGGAAGCTCATCGTGCCGACCATCGCGGCCGGCTTCGTGCTCTTCCTTCTTGGCATCGCGATGGCGTACCTGCTGGTGCTGCCGTTGGGGCTGCGATTCCTGCTCAACTTCCAGGCCCAGACCCTGAGCCCGATTATCACGATTGATGAGTACTTGCGTTTCGCCACCCGCCTCATCCTGGCGTTTGGAATCGTGTTCGAGATGCCTCTCATCATGCTTGTGCTCGGGTACCTCGGGCTGGTCACGCCGGAGTCGTTGCGCAAGTCGTGGCGGTATGCCGTCGTAGGCATCGCCGTGGTGTCAGCCATCCTCACCCCAGCCGATATTGGCACGATGGTGATGATGATGGCTCCAATGCTGTTGCTGTACGAGATATCGATCTGGCTGGTGCGACTGGTCGTTCGCCGCCGGAAGCGGGCCGACTCCCCCTCGGTGCCGACGAGCGAGGGACATGCCGCGTGAGACGGCTGCGGCTCTGCGGCGTCTGGATGCTTCTCCTGCTCGCGCCGGGCGCGCTGGCCGGCCAGGAGCGTGGCAGGCAACTCCGCGACGCTCAGGCGGCCGCACCGGCTGACACCGACTCCGTCGCGCTGGCGCGGTCGGATACGCTCCTCCTCGACAGCCTGCCACGCATCGACGTCGCTGCCCGCCGGCAGGAGCTGGGTGGCGGGGACTTCCCTGATAGGGACTCCGATTTCCAACGGCTGTCCGGACTTCCGGGATTTCGGGTCATGGAGTACCGGGGAGCTACCGTCGAGCTGGAGATCGACTCCGAGACGATCCGGTTGCTTGGGGAGGCGCAGGCCAATTACGGCGCGGATGTGCTGCGTGCCGACACGATTGTGTACCTCGGGCTACCCCAGTTCATCATCGCCCGGCGCAACATCGATCTGGTCGGTGAGGGCCAGGCTCACGTCGAGAGTGACTCGCTGCTCTACTACGATGTATCTCGACTCAAGGGGACGATCTTCGACGCCGAAACGGAGTTCGCCGAGCGAGGTGCGCAGTGGTTCGTGAAAGGGACGGCCGTGCCGAAGGGCCAGGACACAGTGTTCGTGTCGCGAGGCTCGTTCACCTCCTGCGAGTACGACGAGCCGCACTACTTCTTCAAGGCCGGGCGAATCAAGATGGTGGCAGAGAACGTCATCGTCGCCTGGCCGGTCACCCTGTACGTAAGCGATGTGCCGGTCTTCTGGCTCCCCTTCTTCGCTCAGGATCTACGTCCCGGCCGGCACAGCGGCTTCGTACCACCCCGCTTCGGCTTCAATGACATTGTCAAGACATCGGACAGCTACAACCGGCAGATCTCCGACTTCGGATACTACTGGGCAATCAACGAGTTCACTGATTTCCGCGGCACCGTCGATTGGTTTTCGGGCCAATACACGCGCCTCAACGGCATCTTCAACTACAACTTCCTCAAGCAGTTCATTCGCGGAAGCGCGCGTGCCAGCTACAGCTTCGGGAACTCCGGAAGGGTGTGGGACGTCCGACTGAATCATAACCAGGAGCTGAGCGCGGTCACCAACTACCGGGTGAACCTTGGCTATGTCAACAACACGCGTCTGTTCACCGACCAGAGCTTCGATCCACGGGACCAGACCCAGACGATCGACTCCGAGGTAGGCTTCGCGCACCGGTGGCCGTTCGCCAGCTTCACACTCAACGCACAGCGCCGCCAGTTCCTCGGCGTCGCCGACCAGGTGACCCTGACGCTGCCCCGCATCGGGCTCGCGCTGTCCCCCGTGACTCTGTTCAAGGCGCCGCGCTCACGGGCCGGCCCGTTCAACAACGTCACCTGGAGCGGACAGCTCGACTTCGCTCGCACCGAAGTCACGAACGAGATCACCGATGACCGCCTGACTACCGACGCACGGGCTGGCAGCAATGTCCGGGTCGGGAATCTGAACTGGACCTCCTCGGGCAGGTTCAACGAGATCAAGACCTCTCCGTTCGACACCGTGTCCGGTCCCGGCCCAGACTTCAGCGTGGCCACCATCAACTGGGACACGCGGCTCTCCTATCAGATCAACCTGTTTGGTTCCGTTGCACGCCTCTCGCCGCGCTTCGCGCTCACAGGGATACTCTTCAAGTCGCAGGACACGAGCAACGATTTCATCGGCGCGCCGACCCGCTGGAGCTTCGGAGCGCAGCTGGACACCGAGATCTTCGGGTTCTGGCCCGGCTTCGGTCCATTCTCACGGGTGCGCCACAAGCTGTCTCCAAGGATCGGCTGGGACTACGTACCCAAGGTCAACCTCACCCAGCAGCAGATGATCATCCCCGGATTTCCGGTCTCGGAGGGAGACGCCCAGAATCGTCTCAGCATTGGGCTCACCCAGACGTTCGAGGCCAAGGTACGCCCGCGGCGCCGGGTCGTAGACGACACAGACACGACAGAGGAGGAAGAGGCGCTCATCGACGGGATTGCCGGCGAAATCTCCGCTCGCGGCCGACAGCTGGCACCTCGGGGGGATCCGATCCCGCCGCTTCCGACCGAACAGGGGCGAACCGCTCCACCCTCCGGACGGCAGACACCGCTCGGGGTGAGTCGACTCGCGCCGGAGGAGCGAACGATTGTGCTCCTCTCCTGGAACATCACCACACCGCTCGTGTGGGACTTCGCGCGCGCCAGCAGGAACGAGCCGACCCTGCTCACGGAGACTTTCAGCAGTGTCTTCACTTCCGACCTACTCCGCGGCCTTACGGTGAACATCACCCACGACCTCTTCGAGGGAATCGGATCGAGTCGCAGTTTCGCGCCCTTCCTCCAGAACCTGTCTGCCTCCTTCAGCCTCCGGTCCGGGCTCGGGCTGGGCAACGTTGTCGGGCTCGGCAGGGATCAGTTCGAGCCCGTCGGCGGGGCGCCGGGACTGGATCAGTCCTTACGGGCCGGTTCGAGGTTCGGTCCCGCCAACCAGTTCGAGGCGTTCGGCCAGGCGCAAACCGGATCGGGGCCGTGGGACATCTCGGTGAGCTATTCGCTGGCCAGGATTCGGGCCGGGGAGGCTGGTACCAAGAACCAGACGCTGGGTGGCGCCCTCAGTATCCAACCGACGCCGAATTGGCGCATTCGCTGGGCGACCCAATACAACTTTACCCAGAAGGAGTTTGGCGCACAGCTCATCACCCTGGACCGCAGTCTCCACCACTGGATGGCCTCGTTCCAGTTCTCCAAGGCTCCCAACGGAAACGTACTGTTTCAGTTCTTCGTGCAGCTACGCGATGCGCCCGAGCTCAAGATCGACTACGGCCAATCGACCAACCCACCCACAAGCTTCTGACTGCCAAGGGCGATTCCCCGGATCCGTGGCAGATTTCTTGAACATCCAGTGCAACTGGCCGCCGACTCGGACGCTCCGGGCCCGCGCTTTTCGCCTGTACCAGAACGGCCATGACGGACGTCAACAGCCTCAAGAACGAAGCCCGCAAGGCGGAGCAGCGGGGCGACTGGCCCCGGGCCATTACGCTGTACGAACGGGCCCTCGAACTCGGCGAGACGGGAATCGAGACGCTCGACGTCAGCTTGTACAACCGGGTCGGAGACCTCCACCTTCGCCTCGGCGACACGACCGCTGCGGTTTCCGCCTACGAGACCGCTGCCGAGCGCTACACGGAGCAGGAGCTCATCCCGAGCGCCATTGCACTTTGCAAAAAAATCCTCCGAACCGCCGGGGATAGAGCGGAGATTCGCCTCCGCCTCGGTCGCCTCGAGGGGCGGTCGGGACTTTTTGCCGACGCCCGCAATAATTTCCTCGAATACGCACGGAGGCTGGAAGAAGAGGGGCGCTTTGACGATGCGCTCGATGCGCTCAAAGAGCTGGTTGAGCTGTCGGATGACGAAGAGGGTCGGATCAAGCTGTCCGAGCATCTGTTCGCTCGCGACAGGGTGCCCGAGGCGGTCGAACAGCTGGAGAGGGTAGCGGCGCGTCGCAGGCAACGTGGGGATGACGCGTCGGCGATCCTGCGTCGGATGAGCGAGATGCGCCAACCCGGTCCAGCGGCCGACTCTACGTCTACACCGGAGTCGAACATCGACCCGGACGGCCTCGACCTCGAGTCCGAGCTGCTGGAGGCGAAAGAAGGCTTGCACGTGGAGGAGAGCGAGTCTCCGCAAGCGACAGCGCCGAACCAGCCGCCCCTTCCGGAGCAGGAGATTCCCCAACTCACCTCGCGCCTTTCGTCCGTGCCCGACGACCACCACAGCCGCGTTCGATACGCGCAACTCCTGGCGGCGTCTGAGCGCATGGACGAGGCGCGAACCGAGTTCGAGCGTGCGCTCTCCGCCTTTGAGGCGGCGGGTGAGTACCGCGAAGCAATGCATGTCATCGAGGAGCTCCTGAACCTGGACCCCGACGACATAACCCTCTTCGTGAGACGAATCCGGGTCGCCGCTCGTCTTGAGGACGAGGGCGCGTTGATCAATTCGTACCTCCAGCTCGGTGGCTGTATTGAGAAACGACTGTCCAGCTTCTCGATGCGGCTCCTGAGCAGCTCGTCCGACTCGGGCGACGTATCGACCGTGTTCGACATCGGCCAGAAGACGTCGACCAACATCTAGCGCACTCCCGCGCGGGTGACCCGGGGGTGGAGTGGTGAAGGACGGGTGGGAGGAGCCACGAATCTCAATCTCGCGCCGACCCATGACAACCGGGCAAACCGACTCAGTGGGCATGACGGACATCAACAGGCTGAAAAACGAGGCTCGACGGTACGAGCAGCGGGAGCAATGGCCGCTGGCTATCGAGCTTTACAGCAAAGCGATCAACGCGATCGAGGAGCAGGGCTACGGCACCGATCTGAGCCTCTACAATCGGGTCGGGGACCTCTACCTTCGCCAGGGCGATACCGCGCGCGCAGTCAGCTTCTACGAACGAGCTGTGGATCGCTACGCCGAACAGGGTCTGCAGACGAGCGCGGTGGCCCTCTGCAACAAAGTCCTCCGAATCGCTCCGGGACGCTCCGAGCTATACCGCACGCTGGGACGCCTCCATGCTGAGACGGGCCTCCAATCTCAGGCACGCCGAAGTTTCATGGAGTACGCCACCCGCATGGAGAAGGCCGGTGAACTCGATGCAGCGGTGGAAGCTCTGGATGAATTCGTGAAGCTCTCAGCCGACGAGGAGGCGCGCATCACCCTCGGCCGCTACTTGATCGAACGGGACCGTGTACAAGAAGGCCTTACGCACCTCCGACAGGTACTGGCCGAACGCACCGAGCGCGGCGAGGAGTCAAGCGAGATCGAAGCACTGATCGAGCAAGTGGCGCCGGCCGACTCCGACGGTGGACCCGACGTTGACGCCGGGGAAAACCCGAAGCGCGTCGATCACGAAGAAGACGCCGACAATCAGGCCGATGCCGACCAGGCTGCCGCAGGCCCTGTGCTCTCCGCAATGGAAGCGGCAGAGCTGGACCAGATCATCGCCGACCTCGGCGAGCTCGGGCTCGATGATGATTCGCACGACGTTCCGCCCCTTGCGGATGCGCCGGGCATCATCACCGATTCAGAGCTCGAAACGCTCGGGGCGTCGATAACCGTCAGCGATTCGACTCTTCACGACCTCCTGAATGAATTCCAGGACAGAGTGGTGGCCACGGTCGAGGATACGGACTCCGCCATTCACTACGACCTCGGTATCGCATACAGGGAAATGGGGCTGCTGGACGACGCGATCCGAGAGTTTACGACCGCGATCCAGAACGATCACCAGCTTCTGGGCGCCCACCAGCTGCTGGCCGAGAGCCTGATTCAGAAAGGTCAGTACGAGGCCGGCGTCGGAGCCATGGCCGAGTACGTGAGGGCCGTCGGGCCCGAAAACGACGTCAGCAACCAAATGGAGCGGATGAACGAGCTCCTGCGGGCCTCGCCGTCCGAAGAGACACTCTCCGAGCTGAAGCAGCTGCTTCGGTCGATCAGCGACCCGGACTCCCCAGCAGTGGAGAACGGTGCCGCGACGGCGGAGACCGTCGACGATATCGACGTGGACGAGCTCTTCCCCGACCTCGAGGAGGCCTGGGAGGCCACATCCGGCGATGGCGGGTCCCAACTCGAAGAGTTCGAAGTGGACGAGGAGTCTTGGCCCGAAGGGAGTCCGGACCACGATGTTGAAGCGATTGAGGCTGAGGCCACGTTTGGCGCGCCGCCGGAAGACGCTGAGGAACCGGTGTTCGAGCTCGATGCAGCGACCGCGGAAGTCGAGACGGAAGACACCGCTTCCTCCGTCTCTGAGGCGGGATGGGAGGCCGAGGCTGCGGCGCCTGAGGAAAGCGGTGACCCCGAGACGTCCGCCGAGGCGATAGACCAAGCGCAGGGAGCCGCATCGACGATGGGGCACGAGGATCTGCCTCTGGACGAAGACGGAAACGCCCTGGAGGCCCTGTCCGAGACGCT
>JBFILW010000042.1:0-17597 GCA_041612005.1 Gemmatimonadota bacterium | reverse complement strand
TCGCCGTGATCTCGGCGCTCGGAGTCACATACCCCAGCCTGGCGATGCCATTTCCGGCCCTGGCGCTGTTTGCCGGCGTCACCGGTCTGCTGTTCTGCGGTGTGCGGCTGGTGGCCGAGCGCGCGATTCGCGGGCTCTATGCGCGCGGCCTGTTCCGGCGCCCGACCCTGATCATCGGGGATCACGAGCACGCGTGGGAGATTCTGGAGCACCTGCTCGTGTCCGGCGAGAAGTTCACCCAGGTGGTCGGTCACCTGGCTCCGGAGCCGGAGAAAGACCCGACCGCGCTCGGTGGACTGGACATGCTGAGCTCGCTCATCGAAAAGGACGACATTCGCAGCGTGATCGTGTCGGCGCGTTTGGACACGGAGGCATTTCGGGACATCGCGAGCGTCTGTTTTGCCCATGGCACCCCGGTCAGCGTCGTGCCGGCCACCCTCAGCGGCCTGCCGTGCCGGGTGTCGCCTCGCGAGTTCCACGGCTGGCCTCTGATCGAGCTCGAGATGCCGCGTCTCCACCTTGCCCAGATAATCCTCAAGCGGACAGTCGATGTGGCGCTGTCGGCGTTCGGGATCCTGCTCCTCTCACCACTGCTCGCCGCGTTGGCTGTGGCGGTGAAGGTGGACAGCCCGGGCCCAGTCTTTTTCCGCCAGAAGCGTCTCGGACTTGGAGGGAAGCCGTTCACGATCTTCAAGTTCCGCAGCATGCGTGCGGACGCGGAGAGAATCCTCGAGCAGAACGAGGATCTTCAGCAGAGGTATCGGGAGAACGGCTTCAAGCTGCCCGAAAGCGAGGACCCGCGCGTGTCGCGCCTCGGAGCCTTTCTGCGGAAGACGAGCCTCGACGAGCTGCCGCAGTTGTTCAACGTCCTCAAGGGCGACATGTCGCTGGTCGGTCCGCGGCCGATCGTCGTGCCGGAGCTCGAGAACTACGGGGAGGGCGCTTCGACCTTCCTCGCGGTGCGGCCCGGCGTGACCGGTCGATGGCAGATCAACGGTCGAAGTGAGGTCGGGTACCCGCAGCGGGCACTGCTGGACATCGAGTACATCCGCGAATGGTCCCTCGGCTCCGACCTCGGCATTCTGATGCGCACGGTACCAGCGGTCCTGAACCGGAACGGCGCCCACTAGGCCAGAACGGCGCCCACTCGGCCGGATCGGCGAGATCTGCCCTAATCCCCGCCGATCAAACGCTCCTCCAGCAGACGGTCGATCGTCTCCCGCATCCGCCGCTTGAACACGCTGCGGTCGAAGCTGCGGGCATGGCGCGCGATCACCTCGGGATCGAACTCCGCCGTCTCGGTTTCGTACCTCTCCACCGCATCGATCAGCGACTCAGGCGTCTGCTCGTCGAAGAACAGCCCGGTGATGCCCTCGACCACGGTCTCCAGCGCGCCTCCCTTCCGGTAGGCGATGACGGGCCGGCCGGATGCCATCGCCTCGATCGGAACGATCCCGAAGTCTTCCTCGCCCGGGAAGATGAGCGCCCGACAGCGGGCGTAGTGGTCGGTCAGCACGTCCGGTGGCTGCCACCCCATCATCGAGACGTTGTCCCCCGCCTTTCGGGACAGACCTCCGGACTCCTCCCCTTCGCCGATGATCACCAGGCGACGTCCCAGCTTGTTGAACGCATCGACGGCGATATCGACCCGCTTGTAGCGGACGAGCTGCCCGACGATCAGGTAGAAGTCGCCTCGCTCGGATACGGGCGCGAACTCGGCCGTATCCACGGGTGGATGAATGACTTCAGAATCTCTCCGGTAGTGCCGCCGGATGCGTTTGGCCACGTTCACCGAGTTGGCGACGAAATGATCGACCCGAGCCGCGCTCACCGCATCCCACTGCCGCACGTAGTGAATCCCCGGAACCATCATCAGCCGGGTGAGGAAGCCGGCGTTGTTCTGGTACTGGTGATACATGTCCCACACGTACCGCATCGGCGTGTGACAGTAGCAGACGTGCAGCGCGCCCGGCGGCACCAGGAGTCCCTTGGCCGGTCCGGACTCGCTGCTTATCACCAGGTCGTACTCGGAGAGATCCAACTGTTCGAGCGCGACCGGCATGAGCGGTAGATAGCGGCGGTACCAGCGCTTGGCGCGTGGCAGCTTCTGGATAAAGGTGGTGCGCACCTCGTGGCGCCGGATCGTCTCGGAGATGTTCCGCGGATCGTAAACGTGCGTGTACACGTCGGCGTCGGGAAACATCTCACACAAGGCCTCGACGACCTTCTCGCCGCCACGCATCCCCACCAGCCAGTAGTGAACGATCGCGACTCTCATCGTGTCTGGCCCGTGCCCGCCCGCTCGATCTGGAGCCAGCGGCTCAAGTCGACATCGAGTGCGCTCTCGAGCTTTTCCACCTCGGGGCGCAGTGTCTCGACGAGCCTCATCCGCGTCTCCACGTCCATCTGGGGCCGGTCCGCGAGCGTGTAGGGTCGGTACGCTAGCGACGTCATCGGTCCGCGCTTCACCATTCCGACCAGCCGCGTCATGCCAATCCCGCGCGCCAGCCTCGCCCCCGTCTTCAGCGCCCGGGCGAGCGCGAAGTTCCTCGGCCGGGCGGCCGGCAGCACGCGTTGCTCGAAGTCGATCTCATCCGCCGCCGGGATGCCGATGAAGTTGAACACATCGCTGGCAAAGCCCCGTGGGTCGGCCTGCAGGGCGTCGAAATAGAGGACGAGGATCCTGTCACGCTTGAAGCGGTCCAGATACGCCGACAGATGCTTGAAGTAGCGGCTGTTCTCGATGAGCTCGGGGAAGCGCTCCAGCGCGGCGGTGAAATCGAGCCTGGTACGGCCGCTGCGTATCATGTACAGGTAGTGCGAGAACGCGCGTTCCGCGGGGTCCCGCAGGCTGGTGAGCAGCTTGACCTCGGGAAGATCGTGCGCGATCCGGTCCGCGGCCTGCGGGGAGAAGAGGTAATCGTGCGAGAGCTCGCCAGCCGCCAGGACGCCCTCCGGCGCGGCCTCGAAGAACTTCAGGTACCAGTCGAGACCGCGGTCGTAGTGCCGGTCGAAGAAGTAGATGTCCTTGACCGGAGGCACGTAGCAGAGCGGGTGCTGACGCAGCACCTCGTACAGCCACGTGGACCCCGTTTTGTCGGGACCGATGAACAGGAACGTCGGCTTCAGGCTGTGCCCCCCTGCTCGATCAGTTCGATGCAGCTCGCCCCGGACTTCCGCCACGAGAAGTGGCTCGCACGCTCTCGTCCGGCCGCGATCAGCTTCCCCCGCACCGCCTCGTCCGAGTAGACGCGAGCAATTCCGCGCGCGATGTCCTGCGCCGAGTGCGGGTCCACGTATTCGACGGCATCTCCATACAGCTCACGGATGATCGGCGTGTCGGATGCGACGACTGGTGTCCCCACTCTGAACGCTTCGATGATCGGCAGACCGAAACCCTCCAGGTACGATGGAAACAGGAGCAGGCGGGCATCACGGAGCAACGCCCAGCGCGCTTCGTCGGATACATACCCGAGGACGACAGAGCGATCGCCGTCAGCATGGTCGAGATCGGCCTGTCTGAAGATCGCCTTGCTTCCGCCAGCGATCACCAACCTGGTTGATTCGTTGTGTCCTTGCATGAATACGCGGAACCCCGCCACGGCTCCCTCGGGGTTCTTACGAGGGTTCATCGAGCCGAGGTACAGTACGAACGGGTCTTCAACTTCGGCTGGTGGTGAGGTCTCGGGCGGCTCGTCCCCGTCAAAAGGAATCACCGTCACACCGTCGACACCCGGCAGAAGCGTCCCGATCTCGCCCGCCGATATCCGCGTGCTCGTCACGAACTCCACGCCGCGCCGCGCCGCGCGCCGCATCAACCACACAACATAGCGGGAATAGAACGGCGAATACCACTCTCTGTTGAGGAATCCGGTGTCGTGTACCAGGAGCAGTTGCCGGGAGCCTGTGCCCAGGAGTACCGGCGCCGAGTTGGTCGGGTTCACCAGCACGTCGTAGCCGCCCCGACGCACCAGGCCCGGGAGCAGTAGCTGTTCCCAAGCCGATCGTAAGGCACCCGAGCGGTACAGACGCGAGCGACTGGTCAGTAGCCTGACGTTCGCTGGTAAGTGAGCTGGCAGGTGCGACGTCTCGACGCACGGGATGTAGACGTCGAACGACCAATCGGGGCGTTGGTCCGCCATCGACCGGAGCATGTTGATGCCCACCCGCGCAGCACCGCCCTTGACCGCGTGCCCGAACGCTTTGCCGTTGACGGCCACCCTCATGCCGGGCTCCCGAGTGTCGCCGCGGCTACAGGCCCGGTGTCGGGCGTCCGTAGCGGCCAGCGCTGGGTGGCAATCAACAGACCGATGAGAATCCAGTGGTCGACGGTCGCGAGTCCCGGTTCTGAGATCATCTTGCCGACGAGGACCGCCCCCAGTCCGATGATCAGGGCCTCAACGGGACGAAACAGCAACGACTCTCCGGCTCGCCGCAACCTGTTGGACAGCCCATAGCTGCGCAGCAGCACCGCGATGTGCCCCCAGGCGAGAGCCAACGAGCCCAGAAGTCCCGTTGCCGCCAGCACGTTGGTCGTGACGTCAAACGTCCGGTTACTGCCCCACCCGACGCCGAGCAGGGGGTAAGAGAGAAACAGCCGTAGACCGGCCAATCCACCGCTCAGGCGGTTTTGGCCCGACGTGGTCTCAAGCTTGCCGACGACGAGAATGCTCAGGACCTCGTCGACCTGGGCCAACCCCAAGCCCAGCCGCCAGTGGGCGACCAGAAGGAGAATGGCCGGAACCACGACTCCGACCAGCAGCCCCAGCAGGATCAGACGCCCCAGCGGGTGTTTGCCGGCTCCCTCGCGGGAGAGCCGACGGAGACGCACCAGCACGACGAAGCCGAACAGCACCACTCCGACTGCCAGTCCCACGAAGGCGGTGGAGCTGGTCGTTGCGATGAGAGTCAGGGTGAAAAAAACAGAGAGGATCAGTGCCCACCGCCTGTTCAGGACCTGTCCGGTGCCCTCAAACACCGCGTAGTAGGAGATGAGAGTCGGGACGAGCAGGAACCGCGCAAGCATCGACGGCTCGGGCGCCACCGAGTTCATCCGCTTGATACCAGCGATCGAGGTCCTCTGCTCAAAGAGCTGTGCGAAGCTGTTGCTGTTGTTGAACAACGAGTCAGGATAGGCGATTCCCGCCTGGTAGAGGCCGACCTGGAGCCAACCCCACACGGAAACGAAGAACGCCGAGGCCAGCAACACGAGCACCGCCCGCCGCATCTCGTTGGGAGTCAGGCGCATGCTGGCGACCGCGGCCATCAACGTGACCACGAAGACGAGATACATGAACTGCGTCAAGTTCTCGCCGCTTAGAGTCAGCTCGGCCATCAGGCCGGACGGCCGCCATACCATGATCCCGCGTCCGTAGAATGGGATGAGAGCGATCGAGGCCAGGGCGGCGACAAGGAAAAGCCCGAACGGGGCGATCGAGGCCAGCTGCGACCGTCGCATCGTGATCCCGCCCGACTCGGTTGCCCGCCACATCTGGCGCAGGATCAATAGAAGGCCAAAGTAATAGGCAGGCTGGATGCCGAACGACGAGAAGTTCACGAGCCCGGTTGCCGTAAACGGCGCGAAAAAGATCGTGAGGTACAGAAGCGGGCGTCCGCTGCCGGCGAAAACCGCCGCCAGCCCGAGCGGGATCAGTGCGAAGGCAGCGATTCCGATGCTCATTCGCGCCCCTTGCCGGAAGAGTCAGAGGGCTCGAGGGGCAGACAAGCGTCTTGGATCCGTCCCCACGTCTCTCCCGCCAGCTCGCCGACAGCCCGGGCTTCCTCTTCTCCCAGCAGCTCCTGCCAGTAGAGATTGATTGCGCGCAGATCCCTCTTGCTGTCGTGAGCCCGTTTCTCCCGTGGGTGCTTTCGCTCGGATCGACTCTCGTACATCTCCGAGATCTTCCGGGCGATGCCTTCTGACCACGAGAGCTCCAGCTTGTCATAAAGACTCGAGTAGGCGCGGAGAGGATACTCGACGATGTCGTCCAGGTTTGCGAGGTAGATCGCACGCCCGGCGCTCATCTCCAAGAGCGTCTCGTGAATCAGATGCCACAGTACCGCCGCGTTTATAGTCGGGTTGTCCAGATCGCGCCCGTGCGCCAAGCGGCCAGCTCGCTCCACGAGGCCAGCCTCGGCGGCCCGGCTCGCGACGTCGACGATGTCGAACCGCCACCCCATTCGCTTGAAGCTCGCGGCGACGGCCCACGGGTTTCGCACGGTGACGACGGATGGGATCCGGTGCTTGTCGGCCAGCACGTCAGCGCAGAAGCAGGCGAACGGATCCTTCCACACGATCGTGTCGAGATGATTGTGTAGCCGGCACTTCCGGTACGAGGCGCGGCTCCGCCCGCCGACCACCCGTTTGATCAGCCGCCTGACGCCACGATCGTCCGGGAAGACTCCACTCTTGAAGCGCAGATCGAGCCGCCGGATGCTGTCGACCCGTCGTCCGAGTACCTCGACGCTGAAACCCGCGGTTCCCGGGATCTCGAAGTAGCGTTCGATTTCGCGCAAGCCCACGTCGCGATTGAACGGCTCGTGGAGAGCACACGCCGTCCCGCCCATGGCCAGGACGCGGCCGACCGCCGTCGTGCCACTTCGTGGGATGCCCGTAACCAGGACGATCCGAGGCGAGTCAGGGAACTGCGGCATCGACTGTTGCACGAGTCATCGGTTCGCGCCACCGCAGTGGATAGCCGTACCGTGCCAGAAGCGGGGCGGTCAGCAGTGTGGTGGTCCGAGCGGCACCGGGCCGCATCTTCTCCCGCCACTCGACATCGGTCCTGAGCTCGATCGAGCCGGTCCTGAACCGGCTCGGGCTTCCGCTCAAAGTATGTGTGCCGGGAAGCTCGATCGAATGCGCTCCGTGCAGTCGAAACCCCGCGGCCGAGACTCCACCGACCGAATCGCTCACCTGTTGGAGGGTCAAGACCGGATTGGCGGTCAGCTCCTCGTACGTGACACGCACGTACGGCAGTCGGTGAGACAGCCAACCCGCGAGGAGATTGCGTGTGTTCCAGAACGCGACGGTGCGCTGTATCGACTGCTTGCCCTGCGTGCCGCCGTGCCCTGGATCGACTCGATGCCTACGCCACGAGTAAACGCAGGCTCGCGGGTCCCGGACGAGGTGAATCACGCGAACGTCGAGCTCCGGTATTCCAGCAAGCAGCAGCGCTTCAGTGGGTATCTTCGAGGAGTCGATGAGGACGTCGTTGCCGGAAACCTGCGCCAGCGCCAGATAGAGCCGACCGAGCAGGCTGCGATACTCCTCAACGGCCGAGCGGAACGAGGCGCTCGAAAACCAACCGTGAAGGCGAATGAAGTCGCGCGACCGGCCGACCGACTCCTGGAGGGCGATGGCGCGCCTCGCCGTCGCCCTGGCGTCGTGTCCCAGCGCCAGCCCCACTACCTCCCGCCAGTAGTCGCACTCGCTGAACGCGACGCCGCACGTGCAGCCGTGGTCGAGTAGCACTCCGTGACGCCAGAACCGATTCAACTCCCCGGTCGAAGTGGCTCCTAGGGTGCCCAGCATGCGGTCGAGAAGAGTGGAGCCGCTGCGCCCCGCGCCGGCGATATAGAGAACGACGATCCGGTCTCTCGGCGCCGAGCTAGCCACCGAGCCGCTTCACACCCTTGCTGGCCACGATGATGCCGTCCGGCTGGTCCACGGCCCGTTTTCGACTGACCTCGATCAGATAATCCTGTTCCCTCAGAAAGCCCACACACCGTCGGTGAATCCGTGCACCGTGCGTCCCGATCAGAAAGGTGGCGACGGATCCCGAGCGAAGCGCATCGACGCCTCCCGCGAGGATATCGGCCTCGAGACCCTGGACGTCCATCTGAAGTAGATCGGCGTACCCGCCGACATCGCGAATCAGATAATCGAGAGTGACGGTTCTGATCTCGCTCGCGATCGGCCACTTCCCGCCGCCGTTTCCTGCCTTCGGTCGCTTGATCAGCCTCTTGACCCACATGGTGAGTAACGTCAGGGCACGCCGTTGGTTGACAATGCGGCTTCCATAACGAGCCTCGACGAACGTCTGGCTGCCTTCGGACGAGGAGATCGCGTTCGGATGGACCACGAAGTCATCCGGCTGCAGGCAGTTCAGCTCGATGTTCTCCAGGAAATAGGTACGGTGAACGGGCAGGGGCTCGACCGCATGAATTACCAGATCTGGTGACAGCCGCTTGGCCAGGATGGGATAGTAGCCGATCGCGCTTCCGATACTGACGAACCGTCCGTTGGCGGGGAGGGATTCGATCAACGCCGTAAAGATGCCCTCTTCGTCCGCTTCGTGCACGTTAGTCTTTCGGTAGCGAGCCCGTTGCCCCGGCATCAGGTGCCGGTCGTAGACTTTTACGCCGTTATCAAACTCGTGGATGTCAGAATTCACTTGTCTTCTCGCATGAAGCCGGAGGAAGACCCTCGCCCGCCTACTCCCCCGACCCGAAAGGGAGCATCGAAATGCCCAGTCGGTTCTTGACAAGATATGCCGCGGGCAGATTGAGGGAAGCCATGCTGACCGCAGTCGCGATTGCGGCTCCGACCGCACCAAACGGCGGAATCAGCGCGATGTTGAGGATGAGACCGACTCCGGCCGCGAGTGCCGTCGTATTTCTCGCCAGCGGCTCGTTCCCCGTCATCACCAGAACGAATCCCACTGATCCAGTCGCCACGTTTACAAACTGGCCGAGCGCGAGCACGAGCAGAACTGTACCGCCAGTCGTAAACTCGGGCCCGAAGAGCCCCATGACCCAACCGGGCGCGACCGTGAACAGCAACAGAACCGGGGCTGCAAAAAGGACCATCATGCGCGCGGAGTTGCGGGCGGTAGCCCCGAGCGCATCCATGTCTCCCTTTTCGTAGAGCTCGGCGAACTTTGGCGCCGCTATGCTGTTGACGGCGGTCAGGACCAGGGTGGTGGTGAACGCGGTCCGGCGCGCGGCCTCGAACACCGCCACGTCAGCGGTCGTGCCCCAGCGTCCAAGCAGGATCGTGGCTGTCCACTGCATTACGAGGACAAGGGCCGACATGACGAGGAGGGCCCGGCTGCTCTGCAACAGCCCGCGGGCGGCTGAACGGTGCGCGATTCCGCGGAGCTGCGGAGTGACGGAGCGCCAGAAGATGTAGCCGAGCAGCGCCGCGGCCACTGCGGCAAGCGCGTAGGCCAGGACCGCGCCATCCACACCGTATGTACCGGCGAGAGCGAGCAGCCCACACAGTGTGAGGGCGGGCACGAGGATGCCGTTGGCGACCTGAGAGAGGAAGATGCGCTTGACCGCCTTGAGCGCCTGCGCGTTGAGGCTCACCATGACCAGCGGCATGACGGCGAACGACATTATCTGGAGTGGGCGCTCCAGCTCCGGCTTGCCGAAGAGCTGAACCGCGAGCCAGGCAGAGCTCAGGTAGAGAAGCACCGTACACGCGAGGCCGGTGCAGGCACCGAACAGGGTCGCGAAGCGGTAGGTGCCCTTCACCTCTTCCCAGTCGTCGAGCGCCGCACGTCCGGCCACGAAACGCAGTACGGCGTTGTCCAGCCCGGCGCGTCCGAGCACACTGGCGATCGTCACGGCGGAGAGAGCGAGGAAGAAGATACCCGCGCCGTCTGCCCCGAGGAGACGGGCGACCGCGACGTTGAGACCGAAGCTGAGCAGTCCGCCGCCGATTCGGACGAAGAACGTGACACTGGCGCCTCGCACGATCTCGCGCATGTGGACGTCCAGCCGTCCCAGCGGTCCGCCCGTCAATCAGCGGCCCTCGTTCGCATCTAGCAGTCGGTCCAGTTGCTCAGCATCGTCGCCAGGGCGCGGCCGTTGGCGGTCAGCGAGCCATCACGTCCGAGGAGCGAGTACTGTCTCGAACCTCCCCGATCCTGCAAGGCGTAGACGGTCGCGAACGCCACCCGCGGGTGGCAGAGGAGATACCGCAGCTCGGCGGCGAACCATGTGATCGCGTCCGCTTCGCCGCGGGCGTCGCGGAGGTCCACCCCCCACTCGGTGACCCACAGCGGTGTCTCGTCGAGCCCGTACGCTCCGAGAACGGCCAGTGTCGCGTTCAACACCCTGTTGGAGGGCACGAGGGTTGCTGCCGAAGATACGTTGAGCCAGGGCGGACGCCGAGTATACGGATGGATCGCGACAGCCGCGGGCCGGAGTCCCAAGGCCAGGAGCGAGTCCAGATACATGGCGGCCGGGTAGCCGGCCGGTGCCCGCGCCTTACGGCTGCGCCGGTTGGGGCCGGGAGCCAGTCCCGCGATCGAGACCACGGCGTCCGGGTTGGCTGCCAGAATGGAGTCCGCCGCGAGCTGAAACAGGGCGGCGTAATCGAGCGGGTCGGGGCCCAGGTTCCGGCTTCCCCGCAGGTGGACCCAGAAATGCAGGATGTTCGGCTCGTTCCAGACTTCCCAGCGGTCGATTCGCCCCCTGTATCGGCGGGCCGTGGCCGCGGCGAAGACGGCGAAGGCCGTATCGCCACGCGCGGCCGACCCATCCACGATCGGCCGGTGCGTCTGGCGCGTGTTGGCGGGCCGGGCCCACTCGGGCGAGTAGCCGATCATCCCGTAGGTACCGATTCCGACTGCCTCGAGCTGCGCGATGATGCGGTCCTGCTCGGCCCAGTCGTAGACCCCGCGCACAGGCTCCAACTGACCCCACTCGAAGGCGAGCCTCGTTCCCCCGAAGCCCATCCGTTCGATCGCCGCGATTCGCTCCGAACGGTCATTCATCGTTCCCGAGCCGGTATCCTCATAGCGGTGCAGGTGTCCGACGACGTACAGCCGCTGACTCGGGCACTCGTCAGCGAAAAGCGGAAAGATGAACAACGCGCAGGTGAGCAGGCGCGATCGCGCCATCATCAGCCCCGCGCCACGGTCGTGCCGGCGATTCCGCACCCCACCGCTCTTCATCACGCCTTCACAGTGCATTCTTTCCCGATCGTTTGTCGAGTCCTCCCGCCGCTCACCCTGCCGTCAGCGGCCACAGGAACGGAATCAGCGCCACGCAGACGCCGCCCAGCACGATCTGCAACGGCAGTCCGACCCGGGCAAAGTCCGAGAAACGATACCCGCCCGGTGCATACACCATAAGGTTGGTCTGGTGGCCGATTGGTGTGGCCAGGGATAGGGAGGCGGCGACCGTGACCGCGATCACGAAGGGCCTCGGGTCGAGCGCCTGCGTGGCAGCCGCCGAGACGGCGATCGGAAACATGAGGGCCGCCGTCGCCGCGTTCATGATCAGTTGTGTGAGCACGAGCGCCACGACATACACGGCGGCCAGAACTCCCAGTGCTCCGAACTGCTGACCGACGGAGATCAAGCCATCCGCTACCTGCCCGGCGGCACCGCTGGTCTCGAGCGCCGCGCCGATACCGAGAGACGCCGCGATCATGAGCACGACGCCCCAGTTCACCGCCTGGCGAGCCTCGCCCACCGAGACGCACTTGAACAGCACCATGGCGATGGCGCCTGCCACGGCGGCCAGAGCCAGCGGCAGGAGATTGAGCACGGACGCCACCACCACCGCGGCGAGAATGAAGATGGCGCGCACTCCGTGCTCGAAGCGGGGAGGCTCGCTGTCGCGGACCGAGGTCACGTGGTAGAAGTCGGGCGAGTTCCGGAAGGCTTCGACGAAACCCGCCGTCGACTCGAGAACCAGCAAATCTCCCGGCCGGAGCACGATGTCTCCGATTCGTCCATCTATTCGCTCCCCGTGCCGATGCACGCCGATCACCGCCGCCCCGTAGCGGGCCCGAAAGTGGGAATCGCGGATGCTGGAGCCGACCAGGGACGATCCACGCGCGACGACGGCCTTGTGAAGCTGCAAGTAGTCATCAGCGGCGCTGGATGGTCGCGTTCGCACGCTCGGCTCCAGCCCCCGGAAGCGGCGTAGGTCGAGAATCGTATCGACGCTTCCAGCGAACGAAAGCCGATCACCTTCTCGCAGCACGGTCGACGGCGTCACCGGTGAGATCACGTCTTCCTCTCGCTCAATCCGCACCAGGAAAAGACCGGGGAGGTTGCGCAGGCCGGCTGCTTCGACAGGCTTTCCGATCAGCGGCGAGGGTGCCGAGAGCCAGAACTCGATCGTGTACTCCCGGGCCCCTTGCGTCCCCTCGTCCGCACGGATGCGCGCGGGGATGACGAGAGGCCCGAGCACCGCCAGGTACAGCGTCCCAATGACCACGCAGGCGATCCCCACCCAGGCCAGCTCGAAGAACTCGAGCCCGGCCAGACCGTGTGCGCGCAGCAGCCCATCGGACACCAGATTCGTCGCTGTCCCGATCAGCGTGCACATGCCGCCGAGCAGCGCAGCGTAGGACAGGGGGATCAGCAGCATCGACGGCGAGATGCTGCGTCGGCGAGACCAAGTGAGGAGCGTCGGGATCCCCATGGCGACGATCGCCGTATTGTTGAGGAAGGCGGATGCGGCGGCCGTGATTCCGCTGAGTCGGATCAGCACCAAGCGCAACGAGCCCCCGCGGCCGAACAGCAGCCCGCCGACCGTCTCGAGAGCCCCGGTGGCACGCAGCCCGGCCGCCACCACGAACAGCGAGGCGATTGTCACCACGGCGGGGTTTGCGAAGCCGGCCAGCGCTTCCTCGACGGTGACCACGCCGACCAGCGAGAGAACCGTGAGCGCCCCCAACATCAGCAGATCGGGCGAGTACATCTCGCGCACGAGCGCCACTACGGTGATCAACACGACCGCGAGGGTGATCGCTGCGTCAGCGCTCATGGTGTTGCGTCAGCGATCATGGCGCTGGGGATGGTCGTGCGCGGCTCTGCGCTCGCGGCCTCGCCGCTCGGCCACCGGTCAGCTTCCGGTCAGCTGGTGTACGCTCGAATGAGAACGTCCGCAACTTCGGGGCGGGTGAACTCCGCCGGCGGCCGCTCGCCTCGAGACAGCATTTCCCGGACCTTGGTGCCCGACAGGAACACACGGTTCTCCGGCCCGGACGGAGAGGTCTTGTCGGTCGCCATCTGACCCGTGAGCTTGCACCAGAAGGAGTGCTCGAACTTGAGTGGCTGGATGCCGAGTGCATCCGCATCGATCGTGTCGAAGATGTCCTGCGCGTCGTAGGTGCCGTAGTAGTCGCCCACGCCCGCGTGGTCTCTCCCTACTATGAAGTGCGTGCACCCGTAGTTCCGCCGCATGATGGAGTGATGGATCGCCTCCCGTGGTCCGGCGTAGCGCATGGCCGCCGGCAACACTGAGAGAAGCACCCGGTCCTTGGGATAGTAGTGCTCGAGGATCGTGTGGTAACACTCCATGCGAACATCAGCCGGAATGTCATCGCTCTTAGTCTCGCCGACGAGCGGGTGCAGCAGCAGGCCGTCGACAATCTCCAGCGCGCACTTCTGAAGATACTCGTGCGCCCGGTGGATCGGGTTACGGGTCTGAAACGCCACGACCGTCTTCCAACCAGCCGCATCGAATCGTGCCCGCGTCTGTTCCGGGGTCAGGTGTTCTTTCGGAAAGCCGCTGATGTCGCCGGGATACAGGTAGTGGATCGCTCCCGCGACATAGCGCGGTCCCATGCGATGGATCGCGGCCACCCCGGGGTGCGCCGTGTCGGTCGTGCCGTATACCGACTCCGCCTCGCGCTCCAGCTGGCGATCGAAGATCTCCTCGATTTCGATCACGCCGGCGACCTGGCCATCCGGCGCCACCAGGGCCGCGCGATCGCCGACGGTGAGCGCCTCGAGCTCCTCCGCGGTAGCCGGGAGCACGATTGGTATCGCCCAGGGGAGGCCGCCGGCCAGCTTCATGTCGGCCAGCACGGATTCATAATCGGCCGACCCCATGAACCCGGTGAGAGGCGACAGCCCCCCGACGGCGATCAGATAGAGGTCGCTCATGAGGCGCTCGCTCATCGCGATGGCGGACATGTCCGCCGCCTCCGCTCGGAGCCGCTCGGCACCGCCGCTATCCGGCCGGCGGTTGATGAGCGTACCACCATACGGTGCGATAGTCATCGTATCGTCACTCTACTCTGTGTATGCATCGATGGATTAAAGGCGTCGTGCCGCGCCGGGCACGAGCTAACTCAGACCGCAGCCCCCGTCGTCTCCGTCGCGACCTCATTCTCAGGCACGGTAATGTAGCCGTTGTCCTCCAGGTGCTGCACGACCTGCAGGACACAAGACTCGACGTCATGCTGGTCCGTTTTCAGCACCAGCTCAGGCACTTCCGGAGCCTCATAGGGAGCCCCGATGCCGGTGAAGTTCGGGATCTCTCCAGCGCGCGCTTTCTTGTAGAGGCCCTTCGGATCGCGCTCCTCGCAGACTTCGAGCGGGCAGGAAACGAACACCTCTCTGAAGTCGCCGTCCCGAGACATCATGCGTCGCACGCTGTCGCGGTCCTCACGGTACGGCGAGATGAACGCCGTGGCGACGATCGCGCCGGCTTCGGCGAACAGTTTGGCGACCTCGCCAATGCGTCGGATGTTCTCGGTGCGGTCCTCATGCGAAAAACCGAGGTCACGATTTAGCCCATGTCGAACGTTGTCGCCGTCCAGGACGTACGTGAAATGGCCGCGCTCGAACAGGTATCGCTCGACAGCCAAGGCGAGGGTGCTCTTGCCGCTTCCCGAGAGGCCGGTGAACCACAGCACAACGCCCCGGTGGCCACGTCTCTCCTCGCGTGCCTCCCGCCCGATGTGGCTCTCCACCCAGGTTATATTCTTGGACTTAGTGTCTCCCACAACTCTTCTCCAGTTAACGAGTTACGGCCTCAATGACCGCTCCCGCCCGCGAATAACGGGGCCGCGATGCGCCGCACAATCGGCGCTTCAGAAACCCACACGTCGGCACACGCAGCAAAAATCCCGCCAGGCTGCGGCGGCTCAACCTTCCCGTATTCCAGCGGCTGGCCGGCGCAGTCGGTGACGAGTCCGCCCGCCCCGCGAAGAATCGCCTCGGGGGCGCAGGTATCCCACTCTTTGAGGAAGGGAACCGGATGGACGTACAGGTCAGCTTGGCCACGCGCCACGAGAGCGCATTTTATCCCCACTGAGCCGGACTGAACAACCCTGACTTCGCCAAGCTCCTGCTCCAGTCGACGCAGGAGTTCGTCCGGGTGCGATCGAGACTCCACCAGGCGAAGCGGCGGCGGTCCGCGGGTCGCGGCGGACAGACTGTGAGCCGCGGGCTCCGGCTCCCCGAGGTCCACCATCCACGCACCCCCATCGACGGTCCCGAGGTAGAGGAGCCGCGGATCCGGCTGATACACGGCTCCGAGCCTCGCTCCCCCCGCCTCCGCGAGGCCGACCATCACGCAGAACTCGCCGTTGCGCGCGATGAACTCTTTCGTGCCGTCCAGTGGGTCCACCACCCAGAGGCGGCCACCACGCTTCTCGGGCGCGGGCGGCGGCGACTCTTCGCTGAGGACAACGTCGTCCGGGCGCTCAGCCGCCAACAGCTTCAGGATAGCCCGATTCGCGGCCCGATCCGCCTCGGTCACCGGATCGTTGTGACCCTTGTCGCTCACTTGCAGCGACGTGACGCCGTAGTATCGCATCGCGGCATCGCCGCCGCGCAGTGCGGCGTCCGCCGCCAGGTAGAGGTCGTCTGCGTGTTGTCCGACCGACTCCGGAAGCTGATCAGGAAACCAGCGGGAAAGGCTCATGGCGGCCCATTCTCCGCCGGTCACCCGAACGGCGCAAGGTCCGCGACGTTGGCTGACGGCCGCCGGAGGCCCGTGGGAGAGCGCAGCCGCGCTTGCTTGTGCCCATATATCGGCCCGACTAACCTTACTCCGACAATGTCAGAAACCGAGCCGCTCCGCAGAGAATTGCCGTACGACGCCGACGAGGAACGCGTATCCTTCGTCCGCCTCGGAAGCGTCCTCCTCCGACACCGGCGAGCCATCCTCAGGCTGCCGCTCGTGTTCGCGGTCATCGCGGTGGTCGTGACGCTGATTCTTCCCGCCACGTATACGTCGACCGCTTCTTTCCTCCCGCAGTCAGACAACGCGAGCGTATCGCAGCTCTCCGGGTTGGCGGCCTCGCTCGGTTTCAGGATCCCGGCTGGTGAGTCGGGGGAGTCGCCGGAGTTTTATGTCGCGCTTCTTTCATCCCGCGAGCTCCTCGATTCGACCGTCGATCACAGTTACGTGATCGCCGGGGACGACGGAGCCACAGAGCGGCGGGGCACGCTGATCGACTTCTACCGGATCGGAGCGGATTCCCGGCCGGAGCAGCTACTCGAGGCGCGCAAGCGCCTGAGCGAGGACCTGCGGGCGGTGGTGCAGACGGAGGTCGGCATGGTACAGGTCTTCTACGAGTCACGCTCCCCGGATCTCGCGCAGCAGGTTCTGGCGCGCGTGATCGAGAGGGTCAACGATTTCAACCTCCGCGCGCGGCAGTCGCAGGCGGGTGAGGAACGGCGCTTCGTGGAGGGCCGCCTGGAGCAGGCCCGGATTGAGCTGGAGGAGGCCGAGGACAGGATGTCCCGCTTCCTGGCGGGCAATCGGCGCGGTTGGGATACGTCTCCCGAGCTGCAATTCGAGTACGGCCGCCTTCAGCGCCAGGTCGCGCTTCGGGAGGCCATCCACGGCTCTTTGGCCGAGAGCTATGAAACTGCCCGCATCGACGAAGTTCGTAATACTCCGGTGATCACGATGGTCGATCACCCCGCACTTCCTCCCCGGCCGGACAAGCGAAACCTCATTCTCAAGGCCGTCCTAGCCGCGATCATCGGACTGTTGGTCGCGGTGCTCTACGCCGTCACGTCAGAGTTCCTGAGAGGCGCCCGCGCCCACGATCCGGGCGAGTTCGCGGAGTTCGTACATCTGCGCGATGAGACGGTGGGCGAGTTCCGGTCGTTCTGGTCCCGCTTGCGACGCCGCGGCGCCTAGCTCGACCTCACCGGAAGCGTCCCTTTTCCCGTCAGGTACGGGTCGTGGCCATGAGCCACAGCCCAACCCCGAGGAAGACCACGTTGGGGAGCCAGGCCGCTGCTACGGGCGGGATGACGCCACCCACTCCCAGCGCCTCCGATATTCGCGCCAGCAGCAGGAGCAGAATCGTGGTGAGCAGTGCGATACCGATCGACGCCGGTGTTCCTCCGCGGCGAGTCGAATTGGCGAGCGGCACACCAAACAGCACGATGATGAAGCAGGCGAAAGGGAAGGCGAGCCGCAACGCCCGCTGTACTTCCAGCTTGCGGGCTTTGCCCCCCGAGCGCTGGATCGCTTCGATGAACTTGCCCAGCTCGGCGTAACGCATTTCTTCCTGATCCTTTGGTCGGGCCAGGAGTTCGCGCGGCTTCTCCGTGAAATGCTGCTGCCACAGCTCCGCGAAGCGAAACGTAATATTGCGTTCGCTCTCGGGGAGATAAACGAGGCGACCATCTTCCAGGACCCAGCGGCTCGCCGCGCTGTCCCAGCGCGCGGTGGCGGCAGCCGCCTGGTAGGTCGGGTAGTCGTAGCCGCTTCCCCGCCTCTCCACGGCCATGTTCGTGATCACCCCCAGCTCCGTGTCGAGACGTTCGATCTTGTAAACGCGACCCTCGACGCCGCGGTACACGAAGCTGGAACGCATCGCGCCGCGGTGCGAATCGTCGCCCAGGGCATCGCGCGCCTTGCGGTTCGTCACC
>JBFILW010000041.1:0-17870 GCA_041612005.1 Gemmatimonadota bacterium | reverse complement strand
CTCGGCGTCCAGGCAGCGGACCGGCGATCGATCCGCGGTCTCGTTCAAGTCGTCGGGCAGTCGTGCGCGGTCGGCCTCGACCGGACCGATCCGCACCACGTGGCTGCCCACGGCGACACCGAACTCGGCGAGCAGACGCCTCGCGATCGCCCCGGCGGCCACGCGCGCCGCCGTCTCCCTCGCGCTGGAGCGCTCGAGCACATCGCGCGCATCGGAGCGGTCATACTTCAACATCCCGACCAGGTCCGCGTGCCCCGGCCTGGGCAGCGTCACCCGCCGCAGGTCGGCGTCGCTCGCCTGCGGCTGCGGCTCAATGGCCATGGCCAGGTCCCAGTTGGCGAAATCGCGGTTCGGGATCCACACGGACAGCGGCGAGCCGAGGCTCTCTCCGAGCCGTACTCCGCTCAGCAGCTCGCCGGCGTCCTGCTCGATCCGCATTCGACTGCCACGGCCGTGGCCCAATTGCCGGCGAGCCAGCTGCCCGGCGATGTCGGACGGCTCGATCGGCACACCGGCCGGGAGTCCCTCGATGACTACCAGGATGCCCTTGCCGTGCGATTCACCCGCGGTGGTGAAATTGAAGTGACGGAGCATCGATTCTCTTTGCGCTCGCCGCACCCAGTCGCCCTGATGCGAAAGGGCCCGGCGCTGAGCCGGGCCCCAATGTAGCAGGTCGCGGAGAAACTGAACTAGTTCAAGTTGACGTTGGTGAAGGCCTGCGACTCCACGATGTGGGGCGTGACGAGGATAATCAGGTCGATCTTTCTCTCGTTGTCCTTCGTCGTCCTGAACAGCCACCCCAGGACGGGGATGTTCATGAGGCCGGGAATTCCGCTCACGCTTCGAGACACCTCGCTCAGAGTCAGGCCGCCGATTACCGCCGTCTGACCGTTGTCGAGCAGGAGGCGCGTCTCGCCCACCTGTTTCTCGAACACGAAGCCGACGTCCGAGACGTCGACCCGCAGGGCCGAGCGCTCGGCATGCAGGTCAAGCAGGATTTGGCCGTTGTTTGTGATGTGAGGCGTCACGTCGAGGATGATCCCGGTGTCCTCGTAGCTCACGGTTACCTCGGCGGCTTCCGTTTGGGCGCCGGGTTCCAGTGTTCTCACCGGTGTCTTCTCGCCGACGTGAATCCGTGCCTGGTGGTTGTCGACCACCTGGATGGCGGGCGCCGCCTGCACGTCGGAGAGCGAATGCGACTCGAGCGCCTCGAGGAAGGCGAACAACTGATAGTCGCCAATCGAGATTGCGGTCAGGATACTGAGCGCCGGACCCACGACGCGGTCGTTGGCGTTGGCCAACGAAGCCACCGAGGAGCCCGACAGGTCTACGATCGTCGAACTCGTATTCTTGAAGAACGCCTCCGTCGAGGGGTCGAGGATTCCATCCCCGTTCAGATCGACCAGCTGCGGCGGCTGCGTCGGGTCCGGAACCGGGACGATCTGGTTGAGCGCATTCCCTTGTTGTTCGCCCTGGAAAATGGCGTCGGGGCGATCCTTGAGATCGTAGATGATTCCGAGCTCGTTGACGTCCGTCCGATTCACGAAGATGATCTTGGCCTCGATCGACACCTGCGGCGTGCGCCGGTCGAGCTCGCGGACGAGGTTATCCATTCTCTCGACCACGGTGGGCACGTCGGTGATGATGACGGAGTTGGTGCCCTGGTACGCGACGACCTGACCGCGGTCCGGGGTCGCCAGCTCAGACAGCGTCGCAGCAACCGAGTCGGCGCTCGCGTAGTTGATCCGGAACACGCGCGTCTCGGTTTGGAGCGTGTCGCGCGCGCGGAGCCCCTCGAGCACGTCTACCTCGATGATGCCTGACGGACGACGGCGCCAGCCAACGCCCTGCGATGAGAGAATGGCGTCAAGCGCCAGGTCCCACGGTTGGTCCCGGATCTCGATTCCCTTTACGTACAGCTCGGCGACTGCGGAGCTGGACACGATCGAGAGCCCGCTGAACTCCGAAAATCCCGCCAGCACATCGAGCATGCTGGCGCTGTCATACGCCACCGAAATATGCGGCTGCTCAGTCTCCTGCATCTCCGGGCCGAGCAGGGATGGCATCGACGAGACGTTGACTCCGCTCTCTGTCTTGGCGGCGCTCATCGCCATTGCCTTACGGGCACCATCGAGCTCCGTGCTCCAGACGTCGAATGCGGCGCCGGGATTCGGAAACCGAACGCTGACACCGTATTCCTTCTCGACTACCTCGTACCCGTCCACGACAGTGAGATCGAACACGAGGCGCACGACGTCATCGCGAAACTGGCTGCTGCGTAGCCGGATAACTCCGCCGCGGGCGATCTCCTCATAGCTCCAGCGAGGCAGCGCGTGGCGCGCGCCCTCGATGTTGAGAATCAGGCGCGTCGGATTGCTGAGCGCGAATTCGCTATACGACACCGCCCCCTCCGTGCGCACCATGATCTCGGTGTCGCCGCCGGACGGAACGATCCGGACCTCGACCACTGAGGCCGGAGGTACCTGGTCATCGCCGGCCGACCCGGCGTCCGCCACCATCGCCGGAAGGGTCAGCGCCCACATCGCTGCGAGAAACGGGATTATCTGTTGAGTGCTCATTCGCCTACTCCTGATCTTCCCTGGCCACCCGGAGCACCTCAGTCCTGGAAAGACCGAAGCCCGCCACTGTAAATGCCACTTCATCAACACGTATCCGGTCCACCCGTGCATCTCCCAACCAATCGCCTTCGCGTACCCGGTACCTTCTGAGCGTCGTCCGGTCGGTCAGGACCGCCACGCTCCCGATGTCGGGAGCGTAGATAAGGCCGCTCAACTCCAGATCGGCGAAGCGCGGACCGATCTCCTCTCCCGCGGCCAGTGGAGCGAATGGATCGCGTCGGTCGGGGCCCTCTGGGTACACGAACCGTTCGCGGCCGAAGACGCTCGACTGCTCGTCCGACCCGCCGGCCGAAATCGAATCGCTCGGCACGGCCTGATCGGACCCCGCCCCCGTGCCGCCCTCCTGCGCGAGCGCCGGAGATGCTACGAGCGAGACGCTCAGTACCAGCCACACCAGCGCTCTCAACTCCAGTCTATCCATCCTCATCGCCCTGGTCGTCCGCCTGAGCGGGCTGTTGGAGGACAAATGTCTCCAGACTCAGCACCGCGGTCACCAGCTGCCGCCCGCTCGGAGTCCGACCGGCCGGCGTTATGTCTACGATCTGTGGGCGAACGATCCTGTCGAAAGACGCGACGTGCGTGATGAAGGCTCCGATCCGGTGGTATTCGCCTTCCAGCGACATCATCCAGTCCTGGCGCATGAAGTATCCGGCGGTATCGGCGACCGGCGCCGCCGGTGTAACCGAGATCAGCTTGAGTCCGAGCACTTCGGCTTCACTGGCGATCGAACGATAGATCGCGGGCATCTCGGATTGCGAAGGCACGAGACGTTCCAGAAGCTCGAGCTGAGCTTCCGTGTCATTGAGCTCATCGCGCAGCGCATCGAGATTCCCGATCCGGGCGTTGGCCTGCTGGTTCAGGAAGTCCAGCTGCTCGAGCCGGGCTTCCTCCTCCTCCAACGTGTCGTGCTTTGGTGAGTACACGTAGAGGTAGAATACGGCGCCGAGCGCCAGGCCGGCGATGATGCCCAACAGAGCCTTCTGGCTCCGCGGATCATCGGGAAGCAGGCCCATACCTACGAGCTGGCTCCGACGGCGGGCAGCGAGTCGGCGGTCGACGCTGCCGGCTGCTTGTAAGCGATTTGCAGCGTGAAGCCCTGTGCCGCCAAACCGTCGATCTCCTGCAGGGAAGTAGTTCGTATCTGAACATCATCGATGAATGCCGAGTTCTCCAGGCGCTGGATGAAGTCGGTGATGATCAACGGCGCGGCCGCGACGCCTTGAATCTCGACCCGAATGGTTGGCGGCGGTGACACACGTTTGATGGACGTCAACCATGCGTACTCGGGAAGCGCGCGGCTCACCTCGTCCAGGATGTGCGGCCACGTGAAACGGCCGTCGTCGAGTTGCTGCACGAGGAACAGGCGATCGTTGATCTCCTGCCGCCGTGCGACGAGGCTATCGCCGAGCTCCCGCAGATCGGAGAGGCGAATCGAATCCGCGGTAGCAGCCTCCAGCCGCTCCGCGATACTTGATGCAGCCGACCTCTGGCGGAGCCACACGAACCCGGAGCCGAGCAACACGACGGCGAGAACGGCGACTGCGGCGGTGATCCAGGGATCGCGTCCACCCAGACCGGCGCGCAACGACGCCAGCGCACCACCCGATGGCAGCCCGCGTCGGCGCCGTTTCTTCCGTCCGGCATCCGGATTGAGATTGACTTCGATCATCAGGCGGCGCGTCGCAGAGCGAGTCCCACCGACAGCATCATGAGCGGCGACAGATCGTTACTCTCGATAAAATCGAAGGCCTCCGGTTTGACCTGCAGCTCTTCAACGGCGCTCGCGACGACCGTCTCGATTCCGAGTCGATCCGCCAGCGCTTCGGCGAGACCGGGGACGTGAACTCCGCCTCCGCAGAGGTACAGCCGGCTCAGAGTGGCACCGAACTCGCGAGTCTCGAGAAAGGCGGAAGCGCGTTCGACGCCACGGGCCACGTCCTGGGAACGCTCGAACAGGAAGGACCGCAACTCCGGAGCCGCGTCGCCGCGCAGGGCCGTTGCTGCTTCGTCTTCCGTCATGCCCCGCTCGCGCTGGAGGTCGACCGTCAGGCGGCGGGTGCCGAACGTGAGGTCGCGCGTCAGTACCGGGATGCCATCGTCGAGGATATTGACGGTCGTCGAGTCGTGTCCGATCGAGACGAGTCCGCTGATTCCTTCCATCGCCGTCGGGTAATTCACTTCCAACGCGTTGTGGAGCGCGAATGCGTCGACATCGACGATCGTGGGGTTGAGGCTCGCCTCCTGGAGCAGCGCAATCCGGTTGTCGACCAGCTCGCGCTTTGCGGCGACCAGAAGGACGTTCATCTGGAGCCCTTCGCCCTCCGGATCGGTGACCTCGAAGTCGAGTTGGACGCTGTCCATGTCGAATGGGACGTGCTGTTCCGCTTCCCAGCGAATCACCTCGCGCGCCGCGGACTTGTCCATCCGATCCATCTGGACGGACTTGATGATCACGTCGCGGCCGCCGACGCTGGTGACGACATCGCGATTCGAGATGTCCTCCTCGACGAACATCGACTGGATCGTCTCGGCGACGAGGCCGGGATCCATGATCTCGCCTTCGACGATCGCATCCGCGAGGAGCGGACGGACGGCCACCTTTTCGAGACGGGGATAGTCCTTCGAATGGTCGACGACCGCGACCTTGACCAGCCCGCTCCCCACATCGAGTCCGACTGTCTGTTTCGGTTTGCCGAGTTGAAACAGAGCCATCAGGACTCCGCCGGGGGGCTCGGGCCTACCACTGAGCATACCTGAGCTGGCGGAACCACCGGGCAACCTCCTCCACCCTCGTCGTCATCACAAGACCTGTACCTAGGCGCCACGGGACTCAAAGGTGCGACTTGTGCCCCTGCTTTGCAACTGGGGAGGCGCTCAAGTCGGTGCGTCGTTCGACCGACGGACCCTCAGGGCACCCGACCAGCGTTACGCAGCGCGATTCGATGGCTGAAACTCCAGGCATGCGGAGAAGTAGTCGCTGTACCAAACGTCGTCCCGCTGACCAACACCTCGGCGACCTCGAATAACCGCATCTGCGGGGGCGAGACGTGAAGGCTTCCATCGGACAGACGATAACCGAATCTAGCTCTGCCGAATGGTGTCGCCAGCTCTTGCGAGTTGCGACGCAGGGAGGATCGAGCGGGACCGTTCACAAAAGAAAACGTAAGGCGCCCATAGACGCGAAGCAGCGTGCCACGGGGCGGAGCACCGGCCGGGAAGGCGCTCAGGAAGCGAGCCAGGCGCCGATAGCGGTCATCCGGAGCGCCGGTCGGAGCTCCGGCGCCGGCACAGATCGCGCGCGGCCGGCTGCCGGTCTCGAGCACGGTGAGCGCGGCTCCGTCCGCAAAAGCCCAGGTCGAGTCGGACGGCCGGGAGATCGCGACGCCGCGAAAGCTCGGGGGCAGATTGGCGGCCAACACGCTGTCGTATACGAACACGACCGCCTCGTCCGGTCCGACCGAGTCGCACACGACCGCCCGCGAGACATCGGAGCGAACAGCGAATGAGTCCGGTCCGGCCAGTAGCAGATCGGCGCCGGATACGGGACGGATCTCGGTTCCCATGAGATCGTAAACGGCCCGGATGTTCTGCTGGGCAACCACCGCGTCTTCCTGGCGGCCATAGTACTCGCTCTGACTGCGGATCAGAGAGATGAGCGCCGCCCCGAGCACGGTGGCGACTGTGACTGCGATCAGGAGCTCGTGAAGCGAGAACCCCGACCCGTGTCCAGCTCCGGTGACGTCGAGTGCAGACGCTCGTCCGCTCACGGCAACCGGGCGGGCCGGACCGCTACCAGCGTCAGGACGAGGGAGGGCGTCGTCCCAAGACCCGACGTAGTGACGTCCAACTGTTTGAGACGAAGCCCGATCGGACTGACCGAGCGGTCCAGTCTGTACGATCCCATGCTCGTCGCGGTCGAGTCGGTCGCCGATACGAGGGAGTCGAACGGAAGGCGGGCCGCGCGCTCGAGTTCCTGTTGCGCAACGATGATCTGATCTGTTTGCCAGGCTGAGGCACGAGTGCGGTCACCGGTGCTGACAACCAGGCCGGCCACGGCAACGATGCCGATCCCCAGAATCGTGATCGAGACCAGCAGCTCCGCCAGACCGAATCCGGTGCGGCTCGCGTTCACGGGACCGAGAATCGCTGCACGCGGACTCGCCCGAGGAAGTTCACGATGATGCGAGCTCCCCGCCTGGCCCGGTACAGGTAGATGCTCCCGGGAGCGGCCTGACCGCGCGGGTTGAATCGAAGGGTCGCGGGACGGAATCGAACAGAGTCGATCGCGAACGGCCCCGTCATCGCCAGCGAAAGGCTGGCCAGAACACTGTCTCTATCGTCCCGGAGCGTGAGGTCGGCCATCGGGCTCTGCAGCAAGCGCACCCGTTCGCGGCGATAGATGGCCGTGAAGCGGGCACGTGTGACATGTTCACGAACCGCACGTGCTGCACTGGTGATCGCTGCCGAATCAGCGAAGCTCCGGAATCCCGAGAACGCGACGACGGTGAGCAAGCCGGACAGTGCCAGCACGATCGCCAGCTCCAAGAGCGTGAAACCGTCTTTCGGGGATGCTTCCGTTCGCACGTCTGCTCTCCACTATCTGCAGCTCCGGACACCATGCCCGTCCGTGTGACAGATTCGTGCGATGACTCATCGACACCTCAACGACGATGTGTCGGTGGAGTACGAAGTCCCCTTGGGGGATATGTGGGGAGCGACCGGGTGTCGGCGCGGCTCAGTTGCAGGTAACCGCGGCGTTGCTCGCACCGGCGTAGGCGATGAAGCACGTTGTCGGGGTCCCCGGGTGATCGGCGTGGGCGCCCCAACCCGACACTGTGGCGCTGTCGATCGTTACGGTGACATTCTCGCTGGGTCGAAACTGGGCCGTGGTCAACGCACCGTCAGGCGCGTACACCAGGTTCTCCTCGTAGTACGTCTCCTGAACCGCGGCGAGCGTCCGCAGGTCCGAACGCAGCATCGAGTCGATTGCGCGCGACTTGAGACTCGTGACTCGGGGGATGGCGAGTGCGGCCAGCAAGCCGATGATCGAGACCACGATCAACAGCTCGATGAGCGTGAAGCCATGCATCCGGGATTGAGCCGACCTTGTCGTCATTCCGTGTCGCCCGCCGGCCTGATCAGCCAGGCTTTAGGATCCACTCCGATATCTGTCAGGGCTTCCGAATCCGAATAGCGCAGCAACCTGCGTGCCTGCGCTCTGCCGTTGTGTTAACCCTAGTATTTTCAAGGCGTTAAGGCAAAACATATACGTCCGTTCTGCAGCTGCGGCCAATCAGAGCCATGCAGGCTGCCATGTTCCAGACGAGTCGGCGGTGCGATCGGTCAGCGCAGGAGCGTGAATCCGCCGCTTCGGTACAGGAAGGCTGGCCGGCCCGGGTAGGCCGCGCGCAGCGCCGCATTGTGATCGCCGAGATCGCGCGCGATCAGAAGGGGAGAATCCAGACCGGGTGAGTTCACCAGCAGGTGCGGCGCGAAGATCGTGTAGCCCTCGCCGTCGCGTCGAAGCTCCCGAACGCAGGCCTCAGTAAGCTCCGCGCCGGATCGGAGCCGAAGGGTCGGATCCCCATTCAGCGGTGAGGCGATGAGCGGCTCTCCGCGATCGATCAACTCCCTGAGCTCGGCCTCCACCTCGGCCGCGTCGCTCCGGTCGAGGACGGATCGGTCCACCAGCTCCTGCAGTCGGCAGTGGTCCACTCTCCGGTAGGCTACTTCGGCCAGTGACGCCGCCACACCCAGACCGTGCATGCGCGCGATCAGGCGGTTCCCCCAGCTGACCGGCACGAAAATCAGGCCTTCGTTGATCCCCGCCGCCCGGGCCTCCGCCACGAGATCCAGCTTCATGCTGCGCAGACCGGATGCATAGACACGGGCTCGCTGTGGAATCGCGTACAGAAGCGAATAGCCAAAGCACAGCGTCATGACCGCAGCGGCGAGAGTCGCGGCCGGAACCGGCCGAATCGGACCACCGAGTCGAATCTCGCGTCCTTTCAGCCGCTGGGAGCCGGCGATGATTGCGCGCGCCGTGAGCGGCAGCAGCATCGCCAGGCCCGCGTACAGGAAGCGGGGGCCCAGGAAAGCGTCCCGGTGCCAGTAGAAGAAGTAGGCGGCCGGAATCACGAGGAAGGCGGCCAGCAGCCTCCGGTCCCAGGTATTCGAAAGCCAGCCTGCCGCGAAGCCGACACCAATCGGCAGCAGCGCCGGCAGCGGCCACTCGAACAGGGCGAGGTTGAGCAGCGACAGATCCAGCAGCTCGTTGCTGAGACCTGAGAGGGGCGTGTGCAGGCGCCCCCAGGGTGTGGCGTGAAAGCCGAGGCCGTGATCGCTACCCCACAGCTTCAAATAGCCGGCAACGAACGGGTCTCCCGTCGTGGCGGCGTTGTAGAGGAGGTAGAGCGAAGCGATGCCGAGAAACGCGGCCACGGCCGCGATGCGGGAGCGCCAGGACGCCGAAGGGCCGACGCGGACGGCGACGATCGCGAACACGGCCCCGACCGCCACGGCCGTCAGAGGCCGGCTCAGGAAGGCCCCGCCGAGCGCCGCCCCGGCCAGCACGGCCAACGTTGGCGAGCCGTTAGCTTCCCATGAGGCGAACAGATAAAGAAACAGGGCGATGAAGAAGAGGGCCGAGACGTGGTTCATGAAGCTGGCGCTCATGAAAAGGAAGAATGGGCAGACCAGAGTCAGGAGCAGCGTGACCACAGCTGTCGTCCTGTCGTATGCTCGGAGTGCGAAGAGGTAGAGGAAAAACGCTGTGCCGACCGAGAGCAGTACAGGTATCAACCACGCTCCTCCGAGCGCGTAACCCACCGCGAGCAGCGCCGCGTGGCCCGGCGGATACTGGGCATACCAGTTGGAGCCATCGATCAACATCTGTTGAGTTGCAAAGAATTCCGGTAGCGCCGGAGCGGCGGCGGTTAGGTTCCCGGAGGCGAAGATCCGAGCCTGGAACAGCTGAGCGATGCTGTCAACGAGGTGTGGGCGCCCGTGAAAGACGACACGGGATACCAGGAGCAGGGCGGCGAACAAGACCAGCAGGGCGATGATCACCTGGATGCGGGAAGAGATCCTCGGCCGGGGAACTCGCACCCGCGAAGCGCGAGCCGTCTCGATCAACGGGACCAGGAGCCACGCGAGCGCCAGGCAGATGGCGAAGCCGAAAATCCATTCCATAGGCGGCACCAGCAGAGAGGCGCCCTCCAATTCTCCGAACATCGCTCGGAGCGGCAGCAGGGGAGTCACGATCAAGAGGACGCCTGCGGCCCTCGCGAGTCCCCCGCCGGCGCTTCCTACCGTCCTTCGGCTATTCGCCATCAACCGGGGCTCGGGGGCGCCACACCCATGGACTGGTTTCGGTGGTCAGCTCGTAGTTCTCGCGGATTGCTCGCTGAATCGATGGAATTCGCCAGAAGTGAGCGAAGCCTTCCGCGCCCGGAGCGATGCCTTGCGGCCGCGTTCCCATGCGGAGATCCGTGTCGGTGAGGATAAAGGGCACCTCGTGGTCCCGGAGGGCATCGAGAAGGGGCGCCGCATCCCAGCGTCCGACTTCGAGCAGAACGCCGAACGCGTAGGTGTCGTTCAGGTACGGCAGCGTGCCCTCGTGGCGGACGGCGGGAACGTATTGGGCATCGACCAGCGGATAGCCGGTTTCGAAACCATCGAGGCGAATCTGCCACTCCTGACCCCACATGGCTCGTGCGACGCCCGCCGCTTGCCTGGCGCGCGGGGCCGTTGCGGCGGCGGCCCACACCACCAGTGATGCGGTCACCACCGCCATCACCCGCGGACGTACCGCCACGGCAGGGTGATCTGCCGCCCGAGCCGGAAGGCGTACGACTGCGAGCACCAGCAGCGCGAACAACGGCTCGAGCAGGTAGTTGACGCTGGCGCCGACTTTGACCGTGGCAGCCACGTTCAGGAACCAGCTGGTCAGGGCCCACAGCTCGAGAACCCCCGGACGGAAGCCGGGCGCGGCCCACAGAATCAGGAGCAGGACAACCGGAAGCCACTGCAGCGGACGGCTCTGAACAAGCGTAGTGATGAGGTTGGCACCGGATGTGGCGCTGGTCAGAGCGCCCACGGTGTTCATCAGGTAGCCGCCGCCCGTCGCCCGTTCCAGCAGCAGCAGACCCGTGGCAGCAGCGACGCCGAGGACCGCGCCGTACTGCAGGGCCAGTGATCGCCGGCCGCCCAAGAACATTGCGACGATCAGCGCGGCGGGCGCGGCGACGAAGCTCTGTTTGGTGAAGAAAGCGAGGAGAAAGAACGGGAGCGAGATCCAGACCCGGGACGAGGGTGTTCTGTCCGCGAGCGCGACGAGCGTCACGCCAATCACCGTCCAGCACAAAGCCAGGACGTCCACCTGCGCCGATCCCAGCAAATTGGACACGGGTGGCGCCAGCAACAACGCGCCGAGCGGAACAGCGACCAGCCAAGCGGGAACGCCTCTCTGACGCGCCAGCCGCACCAGTACGACCACGACAAGCAGCATCGCGACGATGGAGATGAGCCTCGGCATCAACAGGGTGGACTGCGTGCCGGATACGGCCGCGAGCAAGGCGGCGATGACGAGATAGACCGGCGGGTACAGCGTCATGATCAGCGGGGCCGTGGCCCAGCCGTCGTTCGGATACATGGCGGCGAGGGACCCGGCTTCGAGGAGCGCCCCGATGCTGGCCATCACGTTTCCTTCGGTGTAGAAGAAGAGCCAGCCCGAACGCATCACGCGTACCGTGGCGTAGGCCGCGGCGGCGAGAATGAACAGGGAAAAGAGAGCCGTGGCGGCGCGTGTCGCGAGTCGGCGCATTACTTCTCGCTCACATCCCCTGCCAGGGAGAGCGATCGATGATCGGCGGTTTCCGGAGACATGTTCCGGTAACGCGCCACAATGAACGCCGGTCGGCCCTTCGTCTCGTTGTATATGCGGCCGATGTACTCGCCGATGATGCCCAGAGCGACAAGTTGGATGCCTCCGAGAAAGAGGATCGAGGTCATGGTCGATGCCCAGCCTGTGATCGCCTGTCCGGACACGAGCTTCTGGTAGAGGACGTTCAGCATGACCAGGAACGCCACCGCGGACACCGTGAAACCAGCAAAGGTGGCGATCCGCAGTGGCACTTCCGAGAAGGCGAAAAAGGCGTCGAGCGCCATCCGCAGGAGCTTGAGGGGTGACTGCCTCGGGTTGCCCGCGTAGCGCGCCGCGCGCTCGAACTCGACCCCGATCTGCCGACCGCCTACGTAGGCCCGCAGGCCACTCACGTAGCGATTGTGCTCCGGCATGTCGCTGATGAGCTCGACGACCGAGCGGTCCATGAGCGAGAAGTTGCCCGCGTTCGGAGGAATGTCGAGCGGACTCAAGGCTCGGAGGATCTTGTAGAAAAGGGCAAAAAGGGAGCGCTTCACACGTCCTTCCTTGCGCTTGCTCTTCACGGCGTACACGACGTCGTACCCGTCCTCCCATTTCTTGATTAACTCCGGGATCACCTCCGGTGGATCCTGGAGGTCACCGTCGAGGAGGATCGTCGCGTCGGCCGACGCGATGTCGAGTCCGGCCGCGATCGCCAGCTGCTGGCCGAAGTTCCGGGACAGGTGGACAGCGGTTACCCGTTTGTCATCGGCACAGAAGCCCGCGATCATCGCGGGTGACGCGTCCCTGCTCCCGTCATCGACGTAGATGATCCGCCACTCGGGTGCCGTGCCTTCGAGCACCGTTCGCAGCCGGCGCTGAAGCTCGTCGAGAATCCGCGCCTCGTTGTATATCGGGACGACGACGTCCAGCGTACGCAGGCCCGACCGGCCCTGCCGCCGCACTTGTCTCGTCTCGACAGTTGCCTGCGAGTCCGTGGTCGTCGCGCTCGCTAGTTCCATCGCTGCTTTCCTCCCTCGACACCGTCGGGCAGCATCAATCCGACTCCGCCTCTCTCGGTCCCGGATCTCCGCTTCCCTCAGCGGGGCTCGGTGGCTGGTACTGGTACAGTCCTGCCAGTTCCACCCCCTCTAGTTCGACTGCCAAAAGGGGCTGAACGTTTCGGTAGATCTCCCATTCGATCGGCGTGAACATGCCCCGCCTGCCATAGATCAGGTAGTACTGAGCCGGGAGAGTATCGTGTATTCGGACGTCGCCGCGGAGCAGACCCAGACCCTGCAGAGCGAGGAAATAGTCTTGGCTCGGGAAGGTCGCGAGTTCCGCATCCGGCGGCAGAATCTCGTTGAGCCGTTCAAAGAACGCGGGAGTCAGCGCGTCGTACCAATAGGTCATTTCCATGCCGCGCTGCTCGGCCCCGCGCACTCCTCCGATCAGCTCGTTGTAGTACGAGAGATAGTATGGCGATATCGCCACGGTCTGCAGATACGCCGGCATGAGGAAGACGATCGCCCCGCTCGCGGAGACCAGCCCGAGCTCGGCGCCGCTGAGTCTTCGTCGCAGGAGCCGCCCGACCTCGGCAGCGCCGCGCCCCGCCAGCAGCGCCAGGAACGGAAACATCGGCAGGAAGAGCCGGACCCCGTCGTGGTTGGGCGAGTTGGGCAGCGCCAATAGCGTCCAGAAGAAGACGACTTCAACAAAGCAGAGCCCGGAGAGCGCCTCGCGGCGGAGCTTTGGAAGCGCCGAGCCAGCGCCCCACAGACCGAGCACCAGAATACCGATCGGGACGGTCACCAGGGTCATGGCGATTGCGTGGTGCCAGGGAAGCTCGAACGCGTAGCTCGTCCCGAAGTAATACGTGGCGATGGGTACGACATCCCCGCGCGTGACGCTCTCATTCACCAGCTCCCAGAGCGCCTCCGCCGGGTCGTGCCACAACAGTGGGTTCGCCAGGTAGGCGACGATCAGCGCCGCCGCTCCGACGGCCAGGATCGCGGTCGCCGTGTTTATCCGGCGGCGGTAAACGAGTGCCCAGGCGATGATCGGTGCGAGAATCAGCAGGCCGGTGAATTTCGTGCTGATCGCGAGCCCGAAAGTGATGAAGGCGAGGACGAAAGCACCGAAGTACCGGTGCTCGATGAAGCGCACCGTACCTATTGTGGCCAGAAACCAAAGCGCGGTAACCGGCACATCGGTGGCCGCGATGTGCGCGTGACCCAGGACGCGCGGCATCAGCAACAGGGCAGCGGCAGCGACACTCCCCCCAACCGGGCCCCATTCCTTCGAACCGACCCAGGCCACCGCACCGATCAGGATGCAGAAGAAGAGGAGAGGCGCCAGACGAAAGCCACGAGCCGAGCCCAGCCTGTCACCCGCAATCCACCCGGTGAGGGCCATCGCTTCTTTGTAGACGGGAGGGTGTGGATTCCAGGTCCGACCCCAGTTCCACACCTCCTCGATCCTCTCGGCACTTACGACGCTGGCACGGTCGGGTCCTTTGATGAGTTCCGCCGCCCAGTCCTGGATCCGCACGGCAGAAGCAAAGTAGGGGGGCTCGTCCCATGTGAGCCCGACCTCAGCCGCGTCCGAGCTGACCCACATGAAGGCCAGCACGGCAGCCGTCAGGCTGATCAGCGCTCGCCACAGGGCGTCTTTTCGGCCACTTCCCGCGTTAGTCATCGATGCCCAGTCGGTAGACCATGAAAAGCGGCACGTTCTCTACGCTCAGCTGGTAGAAGGGACGGCCACCGTGACCGACGAGGGCCCGCTCGAGGGCTCGAAACTGGCCCGGCCGGTTCAGCACGAACATGTACTCTCTCTCGCGCGGTGGGCGGGGCAGTCTGATCGTGACGAACGAATCCTCGGAGCGGCATACCCAGGCCTGGGGTTCGCCGCTGTCCCGGTCCGACAGCTCGCTCTCGAGCTGCCAGGCCCGCGGCGCCATCCCGACCGCCTGGTAAAAGCACATCTCCTCCATGAAGAAGCCGGCGTCGATCAGCGCCCCGGGGGGAATGGCCTCCTCGAGATCGTTCAGAACCGACGGCGATAGGACTTCCTTCATCCCCGTCACCTCGAGACCTCGTGCCTGGGCGCCGCGTATCCCGCCAACCAGCCCGTTGAAATATGAGAGCTGGTGCGGGTGCACCTGTCCCGTGCGGTACGCCGGCAGTGCGACGAAGGCGAGCAGGACGAGCACCTCCACCGCGTCGGATGTCACTCGGCGTCCGGCTGGCAGGCGCGCGTAGATCGCGTCCGCCGCCGTCTTCACGCCCAACCCGGCGATTACGCACAGGAACGGGAACGCGGGCAGGAAGAGACGGATTCCGTCGTGAAGCGGTGCCGAAGGAAGTAGCAGAGCACCGTACACGACGACCAGGTTGAGCAGCGCCAGCTGCACGAGCCTCGACCGGAGCACCCGCGTGAAACCGAAGCCGAGAGCGATCAGCCATGGAATCGGGATCACGACGGCGGTCCAAACGAACGCGTAATGCCAGGGTGGGCGGAAGGAATAGACTCGGCCGAAATAGTGCGTCTGGAGCTGCGTGCCCGCGTCGTCCACGCGTCCGAACCCGGAGCCCAGATAATCGTGCACTCCGCGGATTGGCTCGACCCACAGCGCCGGGTTTACGGCGACGAATAGGACGGCTGCCCCGATCACCAGCGGGAGTGCGTTACGAAAGCGCAGCGATTGGCGGATCACGAGCCAGCAGAGCAGCACCGGAACAAGGAGAAGGCCGGTGAACTTGGTGGCCAGCGCCGCGCCCAGGAGCAGGCCCGACGCCCAGATCCAGCCACGGGTCCCGTTCGACAGGTAGATCTCCAGCGCGGCGACGGAGCCGAACCAGAAGGCGGCAAGGTACATGTCGGTGAGGGCCAGGTGACCGTACGCGAACAGGGCGGGTACGGTGAGGACGGCAGCCCCGGCTGCCAGTCCCGCCACGAGTGAACGGCTCGACCAAGCGACGAACGTCCCGCAACCGGCCACCAGCAGGGAGTAGGCGAGCGCGACTCCGATCCGATACGCGCTCAGGGGGTCGATGAGCCGGCTGAAGGCCGCGTACGAGAGCCCGCCGAGCTCTCTGGAGAGAGGAGGATGGGGCACCCGCACGGGCCACCAGCGCCAGTACGCCTGGATCGCTTCGGCACTCATGGCCGAGCCGGCCTCCGGATTGGCCGAGACCCCGAACAGGGCGCGCACCCACTCGATCTGCAGCAGCGAGCTGGTAAAGTAGTTGGGAACGTCGCTGGCGATCCCGTAGTCCCGCAGAGTCAGCACGGTCAGGCAGGCAGCCGTGGCGAACAGAGCGCCGGATGCCAGAGCCAGTCTACGGGGCCGCAGCGACGGCTCGTTCACGGCGTCGCTCCGGATCGGCGGTCCAACAGCAGAAGCCCGGCGACCAGCAGCAGGGCGCACGCGCTTACGATGCCTCCCGCCATCACGGTTTTCGGGACAAAGCGGAAGACGACCTCGCTGCGACCCGCCGGCACCGCGACCGCTCGCAGATAGCCGGCCGCCCGGTAGATCGGCGCCGGGCGACCGTACACCGTCGCCTACCAGCCGGGGTAATGTCGATCGGTGAGGACGAGCAGGCTGGCATCGTCCGCCTCGGCGGTAATTGCGACTCGGTTCAGCCCGAAGTCCGCACGCGCGACCCGGCCGCCGGCTTCCGGAACCGGAGCAGGCTGCGGGCGCCGGTCGAGCACAACCGACTCGGAGAGCGGGAATGAGGGATCCATCGTGGCCCGCAGAGCGGCCGCCGGCTCTCCGACCACCTCGAATCTGCTCACCAGGTACGCGCGCGGGCTCGGATCGGAGACCTCGAAGATCCGGGCCGGCAACTCGGGGTGCCGGGCGAACAGCGTGAGACCGGGCATCGTATCTGCGGCCGCCGTCGCGTCGGCGTAGTAGCGGACGCTGGTCGCACGCAGAAACTGGACGGCCTCGTCCGATGAGGCGCCGAGGGTGAGGTCGATCATCTCGGCCACGCCCAGCAGCTCCACTCCCTGCAACCCGTCCTGGGTCAGATGGCGGAATACCTGCCCCAGGTTGGGCCCGAGCACCTCGTACCACAGGAACAGGTTCGACAGATCCTCGGCACCCTGAACGATGACCGTGCTCCCCATCTGGGCCTGCAGCGGCGTGCCGCGGTAGCGGAAGCCACGGTCGAAGGGTGCGGCCGTGCCGTCGCTCTGGAGATCGAGAACCCCGGCGGCCCAGGGAGGCGTTCGGTAAATGTCTGAGGTGACGGTGGGATTGAGGTGGCGCCCGGCAGCCACGAGGTCGATGCCGCTCAGTAGCACCAGGATCAGGGCCGCGGCAACTCGGGAGATGCGCAGGCGGCTTACGAGCCAGGCGGTGGCCAGGGCCGTGCCGACGAGTGAGGCGACCAGCAGGAGTCGGCTCGTGTACGCCGCCTGAGCGCCGGATGGATCGGCGCAGAGCCGCATCGCGGAGAGAACCGCATCGCACAAGGTCGCCGTGAGGCCGCTCCAGAGAACGGAAACCGTCGCCATGCCGGCGAACAACAGCAGCCCGACTCCGAAGATCGCGAGGGCGGTCCGATCCACGCCGACGGACCTGGGAGTCTGATTCTTCTCGGCGCTCTCGGCGGTATCCGACCCTCCGGGTGAGAGCCAACGGCTCACTCCGCCGGCCGCCAACACGGCGAAGGCAAAGGCGGCCAGGAAATAGAACTTCTCCGGGTAGCGCAAGAGCCGAAACGGTGGCACCAGATCGTAGAGCGCACGATGGAGCGGGAGGTAGCGGCCCATGGCGAGGAGCACGCCGAACAGGGCCACGCAGCCCCAGAACCACGCCCAGCGGCGCGATCGAGGCGCCGCCAGCCCGAGGCCGGCGAGACAGAGCACCAGGGCGCCCGGGTAGACGGATAGAAGCCAGGGGACGTCGGCCGTGGTCAGGAACCGGGTGCTGAAGTCGTGAGGCCCACCCCCGAGCACGGGGGCAACGAATAGTTGGACGAGAGCGGCGGGAGCCAGCGAGTTGCGAGCGGCGAAATCGTAATCGAACTCGAGCACGCGCACCGACTGTCCGAGATACTCGACGAACGGGATCAGCTGCACCGCCACCAGCGCCGCAGCCAATGCACCCGCCGCTGCGAAGGAGACCAGCTGTCGGGTCCGCCCGACCGCTTCGATTCCCTCAATGTTGAGGAGTCCGTGCAGCAGGAGCAGACCCAGTCCCAACGCGAGCATTTGGGGCTCTCCGCCCAGAAACGCGATGCCGCAGGCAGCGGTAAACAGGAGGCCGTCACGGAGGTTGCCGCTCGTGAGGAAGCGGGACCAGCACCAGAATGCCCACGGAAGCAGGGCCACCGTCTGCAGGTTGTTGG
>JBFILW010000040.1:0-18197 GCA_041612005.1 Gemmatimonadota bacterium | reverse complement strand
GCCGAAATGGTGCTCACCGTGGACGGACGCGGCGGTGGGCGACTCGATACCGGCGACGTGGTCGTCACGCACAATGCCGAGCACCCGGTCCGCCTGATTCGTTTCCCCGGCCAGAGCTTTTTTTCGGTCCTGAGGCAAAAGCTCAAGTGGGGGGACGTCCGGCCAGCCAACGGTCCATCCTAGCGCTCGACATCACTCCGTTGTTTGAATAAGCCTAGTGCTCAAAGAGCTCCACGTCCGCGACTACGCCGTCATCGATGAGCTCCGGCTCGAGCTCGACACGGGTCTCAACGTGCTCAGCGGCGAGACCGGCGCCGGCAAGTCGATTGTCGTCGGGGCACTCTCGCTTCTGTTGGGCGAGCGCGCATCGTCCGCCGTGGTGCGGTCGGGCAAGCAGCGTGCTCTGGTCGAGGGAGTGTTCGATGTGCGCGCGCTTCCCGGCGTCGTTGCGCAGTGTGAGGCCGCGGGCATCATCGTCGAGGACGACTGGCTCATCCTGCGTCGCGAAGTACAGCGTGAGGGGCGCAACCGCGCCTGGGTGAACGGCTCGCCGGCTACGGCGGCGCTCGTCCGCGAGATCGGCGCCGAGTTGGTGGACCTTCACGGCCAGCATGAGCATCAGACCCTCCTGCGCCGCGCCGCTCAACTCGCGATTCTCGATGCCTACGCGGGCGCGGACCCGCTACGGGGAGGAGTCGGTTCCGCCCACTCGACGGCGGTCGAGGCGCGCCGGGCGATCGAAGATGCGCGCCGGGCCGTGGCGGAAATCAGGGAGCGCACGGACTACCTGCGGTTCAAGGCGGAGGAAATCGAGGCTGCCGAGCTGCGGCCGGACGAAGAGGAGAGTCTCGAGGGCGAGGCGCGTCGCCTCGAACACTCGGAGGAATTGCTCGCGCTCTCAGGGTCCCTTTACGACGCTGTCTACGCGAGCGAGGAGTCGGTCGTGGACCGCCTTGGGGCCCTCCGCCGCAAGCTCGACGAGTTGATTGCTATCGACCCCGGAGCTGGTGAGCTGGAACGGCTGTTCGACACGGCGCGCCACTCGCTGGAGGAAGCGGGCCGCGAGCTTCAGAGGTACAACGAAGCAGTAAGCCACGATCCGGGCCGCCTGGAAGAGCTCCGGCAGCGCCAGGATCGGCTGTTCCGCCTCAAGAGCAAGTACGACGGCGCCATCGCCGACGTGATCGCGGCCGGGAGGTCGGCGCGCGCGGAGCTGGATCGTCTCGAGAGCGGCGAGTTCGAGATCGACGCGTTGGAAACGGCACGGGTCGATGCCGAGAACGAGTTGGCCACGGTTGCCGGGGAGTTGAGTGCCGCTCGGAAGCGGGCGGCGCGGCGGCTCGGCAAGGCCGTATCGAAGGCCCTGCCCGACCTTGGCATGAGCGCCGGACGTTTCGAGGTCGTACTCGAGCCACTGGAGCACACCGGGCCGACGGGAGCGGAGCGGGCGGAGTACCGCATCCGCCTCAACGCCGGCTTCGAGTCGCAGCCGCTCGCCCGGGTGGCATCAGGCGGTGAGTTGAGCCGTGTCATGCTGGCGCTCAAGACGGAGCTGGCCGCGGTGGACCGCGTTCCAACCCTGGTGTTCGACGAGATCGACGCGGGAATCGGCGGACAGATCGCGCACCAGGTCGCGGATCGCCTGGCTGAGGTGGCGAAGGAACACCAGGTGTTCGCGATCACCCATCTGCCCCAGATCGCGGCTCGTGCGACCACACACTGGCGGGTGGACAAGGCCGCCACCAGAGGGACATCGGCGGCGCGTGTCACGCGGCTCGACGGAGAGGACCGTGTGGCGGAACTGGCACGCATGCTGGGTGGGGATCCCGACAGTGGATTGTCCCGGCGTCACGCCGAGGAGATGCTGGGGCAGGTCGGTCAGGCCGCCAAAGACGCGAAGGCTGTTCGGCGGCGCTAGAAGAGTCTGATCGGAAACAGCAGGCTCAGACTCGCCAGCTCGGAGGCGGGTGTCTGGCCGCCGCCGCCCGCGAGCGAGCCCTGGTACACGAACCAGAGCTCGACCGGGAAGTTGGCGGCTCCCTCCCGATACTTCTGCAGCGTGCTGTACGTGACGCTGACCCCCAGCCGGTGCCGGGTCTGGCCGGTATGAATCTCGAGCGGGTCGGCGCTGCCGACCGCGCTCCCGGCTGCCACCAGAACGTACGAATCGCGGCCCTTTCGCCAGTAGTCGTACTCGGCGCCCACCGTCACCACCTTCCCGACTCTGACGCGGGGTGAGAGCCGGAGGCTGAAGTAGTCACCCAGGTCCCGGTTCACGGTCGCCTGTTGATCCGCGAGCGCGAAGCGCAGCCCGGAGGACCGAACCCGGAGCGTCAGCTGGTCGGAGAGCTGCCTGCCGTAACGAGCCGCGATGTTGAAGAGGAACCAACGAACCCCCACGTCCTGGAACAGCGACAGCTCGACGTCCCACTGCCCATCCCCGATCGGCAGCGAGACGAAGTTGTTCGGGTTCATGAAGGGGGCGCGGTCGGCCGCGCCGGTCGGGATTCTCACCAGCGCTTGGGCCGCGGTGCGAAGCCCGAGCGCGGACTTGTCATCCTCGTCGAACGTGTCCAGCAGCCCGACCTTGAGCGCCGGCTCGATCTCGGCGAGGGAATATCCCTGCGTGGTCTGGGCGACCAATTCCGCGATGAGCAGCGACTGGGTGAAGAATCCGACCAGGTCCGCGCCCGATGTCTGGGACGGGAGCAGAAACTCGGGTAGAGTGAGGCCGTAGGTCATGAAGCCGCTCTCGAGACTCGAGTAGCGCCCGTCCACCTGATCGCCCGCCGGCGTACCGCCCAGGGGAAGCACCAGATTACCCCGCACCCGGCGGGTGAGCGCCTGACCGAACTCAAGCGCGGTGGCGAGCAGGGCCTCGGCAGTCATCTGGTCCGGCGGCGACAGCGTGCCGCCGTCGATGATCGCCTCGAGCTGGACGAGCGCGGACGCGTAATCTCCGAAAAAAGTGATCGAGTCCGGTACGGCGGAGGCCGCCGACGTCATGGTGGAGCCGATCGGATTGAACACGTAGGACGGATCCGCCGTCGTCTGGACAATGGGCACCGCGACCTCGAGCGCCAGCCGATCCAGCAAGCCGACCGACAAGCTGAGCCAGAACGTGTTCTGGGTCGCCGTGAGGCTTCCGAACTGCAGCTTGCCCTGCCGGAAGTCGGGGGGCGCGATCGGATCGAAGCCGAGTGCCCCGGCGTCACTGTTCAAGTCCGTCAGCACCGGCGCGAGGCTCGGAAAATACGAGGCCGTGATCGGCCCGTCATAGTCGGCCGACAGCGGACGTCGCTGGCCGTTCTCCCAGTTCGCATCGTCACGGGCGAACTGATCGCTCCAGTTCTCGAAGTTGGCGGACACCTGCACACGCAACTCGCCGTGTCCGGGAAGGCGCGCGTCCTCGATCTGCATCTGGTAGGATCGCTGAAGCTGAGCTGCCGCCGCTGAAGGGAACAAGAGCGGGGCCAGAAAAAGCGCGGTCGCTGTGACCGACGGTCGGAAACGCCGCGTCCGGGTGAGGGGCATGGCGCCAGTATAGAGAGGCTCGCGGAGCCGGCACAAGCGAGTTGCCCCACGCCCCGCTGGCGCTAGTTTGTCGGCGGCAGCGCGCCTCGCCGCGCTGCCTTGTCGTTGCAGCAGCGGCGGGTACGGCGCCGTGGCCGAGTGGCTAGGCAGGGGCCTGCAAAGCCCCCTACTCCGGTTCGAATCCGGACGGCGCCTTTTTTGGAGTCATTCCAACAGCTTACGGTGAGCGCTTGAAGCGGTTTATTACATCTTCGAACGCGCTGCTTATCCTCCTCGTCTTCGTCCCCGCGGCGCTTTGGCTCGAGCATGTCTCTCACGCCGACGCGGTATGGGTGTTCACCGCGTCCGCGATCGCGATCGTGCCCCTCGCCGGCCTCATGGGCCGCGCCACCGAAGAGCTCGCGCACCGGGTAGGAGCAGGGCTGGGCGGACTCCTCAACGCCACGTTCGGCAACGCGGCCGAGCTCATCATCGCCGCGGTCGCTCTCAACGCCGGCTACTACGACCTCGTGAAGGCATCGCTCACCGGGTCGATCATCGGCAACATCCTGCTCGTGTTCGGATTGAGCGCCCTGGTCGGCGGCCTCCGGTTTCCGGTCCAGAAGTTCAACCGTACGGCGGCGAGCCTCGGCTCGACGATGCTGGTGCTGAGCGCGATCGGGCTGCTGGTGCCGGCCATCTTCCACATGCTGGCGGGCACGGAGCAGGCGCTGGATGAGCAGACGTTGTCGCTCGAGATCGCGATCGTTCTCATGGCCAGCTACCTGCTGAGCCTGCTCTTCACGCTCCGCACCCACAGCCACCTGTACACGCGGCCGGTGGCGGACGACGCCGACGCCGAGGCGGCGCACGCCGGCGAACAAGTGTGGTCGACCCGCACATCGTTGATCGTCCTGATCGCTTCGGCGGCGGTGATCGCCCTCATGAGCGAACAGTTGGTCGGCGCCGTCGAGGGCGCCGCGGACGTGCTCGGGATGAACGAGGTGTTCATCGGGGTGATCCTGGTAGCGATCGTCGGAAACGCGGCGGAGCACTCGAGCGCCATCCTCATGGCGGCCAAGAACAAGATGGACATCGCGTTCGCGATCGCGGCCGGCTCATCGATCCAGATCGCGCTGTTCGTGGCGCCGTTGCTCGTCTTCCTGAGCTACGCGATCGGGCCCGCGCCCATGGACCTCCGCTTTACCGGCCTCGAGGTGTTCTCGGTCGGGATCTCGGTCGGGATCCTCGCCCTCATCGCCCAGGACGGGGAATCGCACTGGATGGAAGGGGTGCAGCTGCTTGCCGTATACGCGATCCTGGCGCTGGCGTTCTACTACCTCCCGGTCTGAGTTACGGGGCAAACGCTCGGGTTCCGAACGTTGGTTCCCGCCCGGCCCGCATGGCTGTAAGATTCTGTTGCCACCCGGCATCTGAATAGTGGTGGACAACTCTGATCACGGTCCGAGGGTCTAAGTTCCGACGATGCGTCGGCTGACCCTTCCCACGACGGCCGTTGACGCGCTGATGACGTCGTCGCCTCATCATTTCGGGCTACACCCGGGTTATAGGTACAGCTTATGAAAGCTCGACACGTCGTAACCCTGATCGTAGTGCTGGTCGCCGCCGCTCTCCTGACGGGGATCTTCCTCCGCCTCCGCGCCACCGATGCGGCCGAGGAGGGGGAAAGTGGCAGTGAGGACCGGTCCGCGACCGACTCCATCATCCAGACCACGGCGGCCGCGACGGCGTTTGCGACCGGCGTCGCGGTCCCGGTCGGTGGAGCTGCGGTGCGACAGGACACGTTTGTCCTCTGGGTCGAGGCCAGCGGGCGAGCGCAGGCTGTGCGGCAGGCGACCCTGCTGGCCGAAGTCCCAGGGCCGATCAACTCGGTACCGGCGCGGGAGGGGGGCTTCGTTGGCGCGGGGGCCCTGCTGGCGGAGATTGATCCCACTGACTACGAGCTCGACCTCAGCGACGCGCAGGGCGCGCTCGAGAGGGCGCAGGCCGAGTACCAGGACCTCACCCTCGGCGACGAGCGGATCGAAGATGCGGAACTGCGGACCGAGCGCCAGCGCCTGGCCCGCGTCCGGAGCGGATTGACGGCGGCCGAGAGCGAAGTGGAAAGGGCGCGTCGCAACCTGGAGCGCACACGAGTCAAAGCACCGTTCGGCGGACAGGTCGCCAACGTCGCCGTGGTCCCCGGCGCTCGTGTTCGCCTCAACGACACCGTCGCCACGGTCATCGAGCTCTCGCGCCTCGACGTAGACGTAAACGTGCTCGAGAGCGAAGTAGGCTCGATCGAGATCGGTAGAGACACGGAAGTCCGTTTCGCCGCCTTCCCCGGCGAAGTGTTCGCCGGCCGTGTCGTGACGATCAACCCGATGGTCGACGAGCAGAGCCACACGACCCGCGTCACCATCCGTCTCGACAACCCCGGCGGCCGCGTGCTCCCGGGCATGTACGCGGAGGTGCGAATCGCGGGGCGGCTGTACGAGGACCGCACCTTCGTGCCGCGTGACGCGATCGTGGAGCGAGACCGGCGCGATGTCGTGTTCGTGTTCGAGCCCGAGAAGGAGGGCTCGGATACCGGCCGCGCCAAATGGCGCTACGTGACGACGGGTCTCGAGAATGACCGCTACGTGGAGATCGTCCCCTCGGAGGAAACCGAGATGGTGGCCGCAGGCGAGATCGTCCTCGTGGATGGCCACACGACCCTCGCCCACGACGCTCGGGTGAAAGTCGAGACGAACGAGGAGGCGGAGGCGGGATCATGAGCGTCAGTCCGCGTCGCGTCAGACCGCGCCGCGGAATACTCGGGGCGCCGACGCTGGCCGCGCTTGGGATTCTGACTGTTCACGCAGTGCTGCCTCGGGTGGGGCACGCGCAGGAAGCTGCAGCCCCATCTCCGTCCCCCACCGAGACGCTGAATCTCGAAGGCGCCGTTCGCACGGCGCTCTCGCGCAATCCCTCCATCGAGTCCGCGGATGCAAGCGCGTCGGCCGCCCAGGCTTCGCGCTGGGCCGATTGGGGGGCGTTCATCCCATCCGCCGACCTCAGCCTCAATCTGAGTCAGACCGACTTCAAGACCCTCACGTTCCTCTCACCGGAGGGTGTTCCACAGACGGCTGACCCGCCGATCGAGGGCGAGCGGAAGAACAGCTTCCTGGGTCTCTCGTTCAATTGGAATGTGTTCCGGGGCGGACAGAATATCGCGGCCGTGAAGTCCGGTGCGGCTCGCAGTCGAGCCGCCGAGTACCGGCTGAGCGAAACGGAGCGGGTCGTGGTGCGGGACGTAAAGGTCTCTTACCTCGAGGCGCTCAAGGCGCAGCGGCTGGTCGAAGTGGCGGAATCACAGCTCTCGGCGCGCCAGGAGGACCTCCGGGTGTCGGAAGAGCGCTACCGGATCGCGGGCGTCACCCGCAGCGATCTACTCGGCGCCCAGGGCGAGGTGGCGCAGGCGGAGCTCACTCTGCTCGATCGGATCGATGCGACGCGGGCCGCGATCCGAGAGCTTCAGGTCAACATGGGTTACGGACCGGGAGAGATCAGCCTCGACATGCAGCTCGCGGACATCGACGCGCTCCCGGACGCGACCGGCCTGAACGCGGAATCGCTGGTCGCCCGCGCGGCCGCCACAGACCCGCAGCTGCTGGCCCTGGCTGAAGATCAGACCGCAGCGAAGGCCGATGTGTGGGCCTCGCGGGCCACCTACATCCCGACCGTGAGCCTCGGGTACAATCTCAACCGGGGTCAGGACCTGGGGCCGAACGAGAGCCTGTTCAACATCTACCCAGACAATACGGCCAACTCCTTCAGCATCCGTGCCTCGTGGCCGCTGTTCTCGGGATTTTCGCGCAAGGAGCAGAACGCGCGCGCCAGCAGCGACCTGCGACGGGCGAGAGCCGACTACACTCAGCGGAGCCACGATACTGATCGGGCCATTCGGGACCTCGTGGACCAGATTCAGCGCCGCCGCGCCAGGATCGATTTGCTCGATACGCTGTTTCGGCTCGACAGCGAGCGCGTGGAGCTGGCGCGGCAACAGTACCGCCTCGGCACGCTTCCGTACGACAACCTGCTGATCGCGATCACCCAGCAGACGAACTCCGAGCAGTCGCTGCTCCAGGAGCGCTACGACTACCTGCGGGCGTGGGCCGAGCTCGAACGGCTGGTGGGCAGTGGTCCGGGCTGACGCTTCCCGGCGCCTAATGACCGACGCGACCGCGGCGAGAGTCTGATGGCGCTGGCCGACCTCTCGATCCGGCGCCCGGTCGCCACCGCGATGGTGTTCGTGGCCATCGGCGTAATCGGCGTCGTCTCGTTCATGCGGCTGCCGATCGACCTGCTCCCCGACGTCGCCTTTCCGACCCTATCGGTGTGGACGACGTACGAGGACGCCGGTCCGGCCGAGGTCGAGCGCTTCGTCACCGAGCCGATCGAGGAGGCGCTGAGCCAGGTGCCCGGGGTGCGGAACGTGTCGTCGCGCTCGCGCGAGGGCCAGTCCTTGGTGCGGCTTCAGTTCTACTGGGGCACGGACATGGAGTTCGCCCTTCTGCACGTGCGGGAGCGACTCGACAACCTCACCGAAGCGCTGCCGCAGTCGGCCGAGCGGCCGGCGATCCTCCGCTCCGACCCGACCAGCGAGCCCATCATGACCCTCGCCGTGACGGGTGGCGCACTGCGCGATCTGCGCGACCTGGCCGAGGCGGTGTTCAAGCGTCGCTTCGAGCAGCTGGACGGTGTCGCCCTCTCGGCGGTCACAGGCGGACCCGAGCGCGAGATCCAGGTGACCGTGAATCCCGATCAGCTCGAGGTTCACGGTGTGCGGATCGGCGAGATCCGGGACGCCCTGGACCGGGCGAACTTCAGCGCTCCCGGCGGCAGCATCCTGCGTGGGCGCTACCGCTACAGCCTCCGGACGCTGGGTGAGTTCCAGGCGGTCGACGAGCTGGCTCGGGTCGTGATCGCGCGACCTCCCGGGGGCGCGATCGTGCGGCTGGGGGACGTGGCGGACATTCAGGAAGGAGTCGCGGAGCAGGAGACGATCGCCCTCTATAACGGGGAAGCGGCGATCGGGCTCCAGCTCTACAAGGAGTCGGGCACGAACACGGTGCGGGTGGCCGACAGCGTCAACGAGGTGGTCGAAGAGCTGCGCGGCGAGTTCCCGGAGGTCCAGATCCAGGTCGCGGCCAGCCAAGCCGACTTCATCCGGGACGCGATTTCCAACGTCATCCAGGCGCTCGTGTTCGGAGGCCTGCTCGCCTTCGTGGTCCTCTTTTTCTTCCTCCGCGATCCGCGCTACCCGGTAGCGATCGGCCTCGCAATCCCGATCTCGGTGATGGCGGCCTTCAGCCTCTGCTACCTGTTCGACGTCAGCCTCAACGTGATGTCGTTGGGTGGCCTGGCGCTCGGCGTTGGGATGCTGGTCGACAACTCGATCGTGGTGCTCGAGAACATCTTCCGCCACCGTGAGGAGGAAGGCGCCGCGCCCAAGCCGGCGGCCTCGATCGGAGCCCGCGAGGTGGCGGGCGCGATCACCGCCTCGACCCTCACCACCCTCGCCGTCTTTTTCCCGGTCCTCTACGTCAAAGGTGTGGCCGGCGCGCTGTTCAGCGACCTCTCGCTCGCGGTTGCTTTCTCGCTGGCGACGTCGCTGCTCACCGCGCTCACGCTGCTGCCAATGATGGCGGCGCGGTTCGGAGTCCGGGGCGTGGAAGTGGAGGCGGGCGCGGAGGCGCACGGAGGCGCACCGGGCATCGGTTCACCCGGTGATGCCGATACGGACGGCGCGGGAGCCGGCGCCACGGCAAATGCCGGCGGCAGGCTCAGACGCGTCCGCAGCGCCGTAACGCGGCCGCTCGTGTTGGTGGGGCGGTGGATCGCATGGCTCGCGCGGCTGTTCGGGCGGCTCGGAGATCTCATCGGTCGAGGTCTTCGTTTTGTCGCCCAGTCCGTCGCGCTCACGTTCAAGGAGCTCGTCGTCGGCCTCGGCCGACTCTCGTCTCGCGTCGCCTCGACGCTGTTCGGTCCGCTGCTCCGGAGATTCGATGCGGCCTACGATCGCTTCGCCGCCCGCTACGAGCGTCTCCTCGCGTGGGCGCTCGAGAACCGCGGCGCAGTGCTGGGCATCGCCGGCGGTGGTTTTGTCCTTGCCATCCTGATCGGGGGCGCTCTCCCGCGGTCGCTAATGCCGGAGGTGGACGAAGGGATGTTCCGGGTCGACCTCGAGCTGCCGGTCGGTACCCCCCTCGATGCGACGGCTGCAGCCGCGGCCCGCCTCGAGGCCTTGCTTCTGGGCGGGGAGGGTGTCGAAGGCGTGTTCACCCGCGTCGGCCGGGCGCGCGAGACCGAGCTCGCGTCCCAGGAGCTCAGCGGACTCAACAGCGCCGCGTTCGAGGTGCGGCTGGCCGCGAACGGTCCGCCCGTGCGGGATGCGGTGTCGCGGTTCCGGGCCCGACTCCCCGAGACCGGCGTCGATCCGAGCTTCGTGTCCATCGAGACAGGCCGGGCCACCTCGCTCGGCCGGGCGATCGCGCTCAGCGAAGCCGATCTGGCCGTCCGCGTACGCGGCGAGGACCTCCCGGCGGTGCTTGCGATCGCCGACTCGGCCGCCGCCCGCATCGCCGGGCTGCCGGAGTTGGCCGACGTACGGCTCGACATGCAGCAGACACAGCCAGAGCTGGAGATCGAGGTGGACCGGGAGCGGGCGGCGCGTTACGGCTTGACGGTACGCGAGGTTGCGGAAGCGATCGAGGCGTATCTGCGGGGCACAGAAGCGGAACGCCCGTTCACCGAGTTCGCGGAGAAGGTGGACATCCGCCTTCAGATACCGGTCGCATCACGCCAGGAGCTCGGCGAGGTACTCAACCTGCAGCTCGAGGGCGTCCCGATCGGGGAGCTCGTGCACACGCGCCAGGGCTACGGACCGGTGGAGATCCGGCGCGAGGACCAGAACCGGACCGTTCAGGTTCTGGCCGATGTGCGGCAGGGCGGCATCGACGGCGCCGAGCGGGCCATCACCGCCGCGCTCGCCGGACTTGAGCTTCCCTCCCGCACCACGATCGAGGTGGGCGGCGAGAACGAGGAGATGCGCGAGAGCTTCCGCTCGCTGTTGTTCGCCTTCGGGTTGGCACTCTTCCTGGTCTACCTGATCATGGCGGCCCAGTTCGAGTCGCTGATCCAGCCCGTCGTGGTGCTCGTGTCCGTGCCGCTGGCCGGGATCGGCGCCGTGCTGGCGCTGTGGATCGGACGGGACGGGCTAAACGTGATGAGCGCCATCGGCATGGTCATCCTGATCGGGATCGTGGTGAACGATGCGATCATCAAGGTGGACTTCATCAACCAGCAACGCGCGGCGGGCGCCGCCAAGCGCGCCGCCATCCTCGAGGCCGGACGGCTTCGGCTGCGCCCCATCATCATGACCACGGTGACCACCGTGTTCGGTCTGCTGCCGCTCGCGCTCGGCTGGGGCGCTGGCGCCGATCTCAGGGCACCGCTGGCCGTCGCCGTGATCGGCGGCCTGATCTCGGCCACCTTCCTCACTCTGATCGTGGTGCCGGTGGTCTACTCGCTCATGGTCTCGCCCGGGGAGAGTGTACGATCGCACGGCGCGGCGATGAAGCCGCTCAAGCCCGAGCTGGCCCCGGAGGCCGTTCCGTGATCGATCTCTCCGTCCGCCGGCCCGTCGCGACCGCCGGGATCTACATCGCGCTCCTGGCGCTTGGTGCCTACAGCTTCCGGCTGATTCCGATCGAGCTGCTTCCGGACGTCGATTACCCGCGGCTCACACTGACCGCCAGCTGGTCGGGCGCTTCACCGGAAGCGATGGAGGCGTTCGTGACGGCGCCGCTCGAGGCGGCGGCGCAGCAGGTCCAGGATGCGCGCAAGATCACCTCGCGCACCCGCACCAACCGCCAGGGCACCGGCTCGACGGCCGAGATCGAAATCGAGTTCATTCGCGATGCGCGGATGGAATTTGCCGAGCTCGAGCTCCGGGAGCGCGTCTCCAGCCTCCGCGACGAGCTGCCGCCCGGGGTGCGACCGACCGTGATTCCGTATGTGCCGCCCGAATTCTCGGAGGAGGCCGGCGGCTTCCTCACCTTCCAGCTCCGCGGCCCGTACACGTTCGGCTACCTGGCCGAGATGGCGGACGAGAGCATCAAGCAGCGCTTTCTGGCCATCGACGGAGTGAGCGCCGTCAGCGTGCGGGGCGCTGAGGGGCGCGAGCTCCTGATCGAGCTCGACCCGCGTCGGCTGGAGGCGCGTGGCCTCACGGCGGCCCAGGTCCAGGCGAGGATCGCTGAACTGGAGACACTGGTCGCGCCGGGCTCGGTTCTGCTGGAGGGGCAGCAGGTGGCGCTCTCCGTCCGCACCCGGGCGGACGAAGTGTCCGAGCTCCGCAACCTCGTCATCGACCCGCTGCCCGAGAACCCGGTCCGCCTCTCCGACGTCGGCCGCGTCCGCGACCGAACGGCTGACCCGACCATGTACTTCCGCATCAACGGGCTGCCGACCGTCACGCTCGACATCACGAAGCAACCGCGAGTGAACTCGGTTCGGGTCGCCGACCGGGTGAAGGCGGAAGCGGTGGCGATCGGCCCGGACCTGCCGGTGGGGACGACGCTCGAAGTGGACATCGACCAGAGCAAGGACATCCGCTCCCAGCTCACCGATCTGCGGCTGCGGGCGATGGCGGCCGGGGTCGTGATCTTTCTAGTGCTGATCCTTTTCTTGCGCAGGCTCGGCTCGGCGCTGGTCATCTTCGCCACGATCGGCTTCAGCGTCCTGATCGCGATCAACTTCCTGTACCTGGGCGGCTTCTCGCTCAACGTGCTCACCCTGGCGGGGCTGGCGTGGGGGTTTGGGCTGGTGGTGGACAACTCGATCGTGGTGCTCGAGAACGTGGAGCGGCACCGCGCGCTCGGAAAGTCCGCGCTCCAGGCAGCGCGGGAGGGCGCTCGCCAAGTGGTTCTGCCGGTCCTGGCCGCGACCGCAACCACGGCGATCGTGCTGGTGCCGTTCCTCTTCCTGCAGGGAGATCTGCGGGTCTATTACCTGCCGCTCGCCTTTGCGGTCGGATTCTCGATCGTGGCCAGCCTCTTCGTCGCCTTCTCGTTCGTGCCCACAATGACGGCGCGTTTCGCGCGGAAAGTGAAAAGCGAACCGACGGCCACTGCGGGCCCAGCGGTCGGGGCGTCGGAGCCGGCTTACATCCGCGGCTACCGCTCCCTGCTACACGGGGCGCTCGCCCATCCATTCGTGGTCGGCTTCGTTTGCCTCGCCACTCTGGCCGGGAGCTGGCACTTGTTCGACGAGCACGTGAACAAGAACGTGCGCTGGGCCTCGTTCTGGGGACAGCAGACCTACATCAGCATCTACATCGAGTTTCCGCGCGGGGCGGGTCTCGACCGCACGGACGAGCTGGCCCGATCGTTCGAGGGAAGGCTGAGTCAGATCGCGGAGGTCGACCGCTTCGAGACGACCGTGATGGACCAGTACGCCTTCATCCGAGTGACTTTCCCGGACGAGCTCGAGAACTCCGCGGTTCCGCCCGCCATCAAGGAGCAGATGGTGGCGTACAGTCACCAGTTCACCGGTGCCCGGGTGCGCGTGTTCGGGTACGGGCCCAGCTTCTACGGCGGCGGCAACAGTCCGCCCAACTACACGATCCGCATCTTCGGCTACAACTATTTGAGGGTGAAGGAAATCGCGGAGGACATGGCGTCGCGGCTGGAACGTTTTGGCCGTATTCAGGACGTGGACCCGAACGCCGGCCAGCGCTGGTTCGAGCGCGACAAGGAGTTCGAGTACTTCCTGGCCGTCGACCGCAATGCGTTGGCGGCCTACGACGTGAGCGTCGAGGAGTTGCTACGAGCCGTGTCGGCGAACATCCAGGAGGGCACACCGTCCACCCGACTCCGGATCGGCGGTGAGGAGATCCCGTATGCGGTCAAGCTGGCCGGCTACGACGAGTTCGACCTCCAGCGGCTCGAGCATCTGCGTCTTCCAGCCGGCTCCGACCGCGAGCTTCGGCTCCTGGACGTGGCGTCGGTGGAGGAGCGCAAGGTGCTCTCGAGCATCAACCGTGAGAACCAGCAGTACGAGCGGCGCGTGGCGTGGGAGTTCCGGGGACCGCGTAAGCTGGGCGACGCGGTGCGCGATGTCGGTCTCGAGGCGACCGTGCTCCCGCCCGGCTACAGGCTCGAGGCGCGCGACGAGTGGGACTGGCCGGCGGAGGAAAAGGAGCAGGTCGTGCTGGCGCTCATCTTTGCGGTGCTCCTGATCTACATGGTGGCCGCCGCGCTCTTCGAGTCGCTGATGGCGCCGCTGGTCGTGCTGCTGACCCTGCCGCTCGCACTCATCGGCGTGTTCCTGATCTTCTTCTACACGGACGCGTCATTTACGGACACGGCGTACATCGGCGCCATTATGATGGGAGGGATCGTGGTCAACAATGCGATCCTCATCGTCTACCACATCGGAGAGCTGCGGCAGCGCTTCCCGATCCGGGAGGCGATCATCACCGGCACGCTCGAGCGGGTGCGCCCCATCCTCATGACCACGTTCACGACCGTGTTCGGCCTCCTGCCGCTGGTTCTGTTCGCCTCGTCACAGGACGAGAACATCTGGAACGCGCTGGCGCTTGCCACGATCGGCGGGCTACTTTCGAGCACACTCTTCGTACTCGTCGCGATACCCGTCGCGTACCGGTACCTCGTAGCGCGCAAGGCATAATCCCCCGATTCCCGGATACTGAGATCATGTGTACTGACTTGTTCGCGCCGCGCAGTTGGGCGGCGCTCGGCGTAGTAGCGGTTTTCGCGGCCTGCGGAGGCTCCGACGGCTCCCGCGGCTCCAGCAACGTGACGACGACCAGCACGGATTCCGCCGGTATGGTCGTGGTCTCCAACGTCGGCGAGGGATGGGGCGAGACCGACGCCTGGCGCCTGGAGCCGGAGCTCACGATCGGCGAGATGGAGGGCGAGGCGTCGTTTGCCAACATCGGCTCGATGTCGATCGCACCCGACGGTACCATGTACGTCCTCGATCTCCAGGAGCAGAAAATCTTCGTATTCGACGCGGATGGGAATCTGCTGCGCAAGATCGGTGGACAGGGCGGGGGACCCGGCGAGTTCACGCGGGCCACGACCGTGCAGGCCGTCGGCAATGACGTAGTGATGGTCGGCGAAGCGTTCCCACCCAAGCTGCACGTTCTGGACACCGAAGGGGAGCTGATCGAGAGCCATGCGATGGAGGGGCCGTCCGACATCGCCTTCTTCGGCGACTGGAAGATCACCGCGGATGGGGAGCCGCGCATTCTGATCCGTATGTTCGATCCCCAGGGTGAGGGCGGCAGCCCCAGCTTTATCGCCACCGTCAACGAGGCGGGCGAGGTCGCCGACACGGTGGCGAGCTGGGTGCGTCCGTGGGAGGTCGGCAAACCGCTGCCGGTGTTTCAGCCCTCATGGGTGTGGGCGCTCGGTCCGGCAGGGTCGATCGCCGCATCACCCGGTGGCGCGTATGAGATCCATACGTACGCTCCGGCCGCCGCGATGGAGACCGCGCCGGAAGGCGGAGGCTTCGCTGTCGAGCGTATCGTGCGGCTCGAGCGACAGGCCGTGGCCGTGACCGAGGAGATGAAGGAAGCCGCGATCGAGAGCATGCGCGAGCTGGGCATCGCCCAGGGAGCGCCGGACAACGCGATCGATGAGTTCTTGAGTCGACTCGAATTCGCGGATGTGCTACCGGCCATCGCCAGCGTCTGGGTGTCCGATCCGGGCGGCTTCATGTGGGTCGGCATTCCGTCGCCGAACGCGGAGTCGCTCAATTTCTCGGGTGGCTTTACCGGCGGAGCTCTGCTCGCTTTCGATGTGTTCAGTCCGGACGGCGCCTTTCTCGGCCGCGTGCCCGCGCCCGAGTCGTTCCAGCCAATGATCATGCGAGACGACATGATGTACGGGGCCTGGACGGACGATCTGGATGTGCCGTACGTACGCAGCTACGAGATCGTGAAGGGTGGTGAGGTACTGGGCCTGGCGCAGTAAGTGTCAGACTTCCACTGACAGTGCGCGGCGGGCGCTCGTCCGCCCGTCGCGTCTACCTTACTCGGGGTGCGTGCTGTATATTGGCGTAAGCGCAGGGAGTGGATTTCAACCCTCTACCAATACGCGGTGACTAGCACAAAACCACCGACGCCCTGTTCCGTAAGACCCCCCGGTCAACCGTTCCCCCTCTCCAAAAGTCACCAGAGCTCCGCTTCGCATCGCGACGCGCGGGTGGGTGTGTGGGCCGTATAGCGAGGAGACGTCGCCATGTCGTTTACGATCGATGAGCGTCCCGATGACGCAGGACCCCGACTCCTCGGCGAGCCGAGTCCGCAGCTGGTCGAGTACGATGCCGGTCCCGACCTGGACCCGCGTCCCGACCTGGTGACGCTTCGGCACCAGATGTCGGATATCATTTCCCGGTCGCTCACGCACCGCATCGAGCTGACGACGCTGTTCAGCCAGAGCAGTTTCTATCGAAAGCCGCAGCACTACTTCGGGCTCGCGTTCGACGGAATCGACGATTACGTCAAAGTCGAGGGAAGCGAGTACCTGGACGCGGTCACCCACGAGCTCACGTGCGAGGTGTGGTTCCGGCCTGAGAGCCGCATCGGCGGGCACAGGGTCCTCATCCACTATCCGTTCCTGATCGAGTACCGCGGCGGACTGATTCGCGCGCTCTGGCACCCGGGCGTGCCCGGCGAGCCGTGGATTCCGATCGGAGGCGACGGCTACTACTCGGTCAACCGGTGGTATCACGTGGCGCTGACCTACAGCGCCTACACGAGCTGGGCGACCCTGTACGTGAACGGTCGCGCGACCGGCACGGTCGAGGTCCCGCCGCTCGAGCCGAACCAGCTGCCGTGGTACATCGGCGGCCACTCGTCGCAGCAGCGGAGCCAGAACCTTTTCCAGGGGATGATCGACGAAGTCAGGCTCTGGGACCGGACCCTCGACCACCAGGCCATTCACCAGAACATGTACGAGGTCCAGGAGCCGGCCGGGCTCGTAGCCGTTTGGGATTTCACGCCGACGACGGACCGACGCATCCCGAACCTGATCGATGAGAGCGTGGAAGGCGAAGCGCCCATCGCGCCGGGCCGGTTGGTAGGGGAGCCGCGCTGGAGGGAATCGACGCGTCCACGGGCCGCGCACCTGCGCCGCGATCGTGATTACTGGCAGCTGCGCGAGGCGTTCGTCGAGGCGCGGAGCCGCGGACAGCTCGACGAAGCCGTGTTCAGCGGCGTGCGCCCACCCGTCTCCGAGGGCGAGAAGGCGCTCGTCATGGAGCTGTTCGCAGGAATGACGGCCGACGCGTTTGTGCAGCGATACCTGAACGGCGACCGCCTCATCGTGCGCGAGAACTCGTCGACGGGGGAGTCGACTTACAGCTTCGAATCCGCGGAGCCGGAGGCGCCCTACCTGTTTCTGGAAGAGTCGTATCAGCTCACCTCGACTCCGTATCGGCTCGGCGCCGGTCGCGTGCTCCGCGCGATCTCGCTCCTTCCGGGCGAAGAGACGAAGCTCCGCATCCAGGCGGCGGGCGCGCACCGGCGGGACGCAGCCGGAGTCGAGTGCATCCTCGATTCCGGTGGGCCGGAATCGGAGGCAGCGTTCTCCGCCGCTCTCGCGGCCGAGGTCACCGGCGCCAGTGGATCCAGCAAGCTCGAGCGCATCGCCCGTCCCGGGAGCGACACCGTCCGCGCGGGCATCGCCCGCGTCAACGCCGCGAGAGAGAGATTCAGTCGTGAAGTCCTGGCGGCGCTCGCCAAGCACGTCGCCAGCGCGTCGGCGCGTCGGACGCTTCGGATCGAGACCGGGAGTCACGGGACGAACACCGGAACCATCGATACGGGGCGTCGGTCGATCGGAAACCCGAACGAGGGCCGCACGCTTCACTATGTGTTTCGGCAGCTGACCCAGGAGTACGTATCGGCGCTCAGCTTCACCGATGTCCGAGTCGGTGTCGGGTACGGAGGCGTACCAACCGCGGTCGCGCCCCTTCACCAGATCGACCTGTTGCTCGAGAGCTTCGTGCTCCCTTACGCCCGCGCCGAGATCAAGCAGACGATACTCGAGCGGGTGTTGGCGCGGATTCCCGACTACCGCGGAGTCATCACCGAGAATCTCGTCGAGCAGAAGGACGAGTTCTGGCGAGTGGGGCAGATCGAGTCCGAGGTCATCCTTCCACCGGGAGGCGCCACCGGCATCAAGGTTCCCGGAGTCATTCTCGGGGTCACGCGGACCACCCTTCGGACAGAGGACGCGATCGTGGAGGGATTGCTGGGGACGAACCCCGTCCTCGACCATCACACGCGTCGGCTGGAGAGCGAGAAGGTGCGGGAGCGGCAGCTCGCCAACGACTTCATGGCGCAGGAGATCGACAAGGAGCGGCTGCGGTTCGAGATGATCCAGGAGGCGGCGGCGCAGGGGGTAGAGAAGGCGGCTGTCCTGTCGGAGGTATTGGACGAAGACCTCGCTGTCAGCGAAGCCGAGCTCGAAGCAACGGCGCCACTCGAGTCCGAGCCGGTGACCGCTCCCGAGCCCGAACCGACGCCCGCCCGCGAGCTTGAGCCGGTGACCGCTCCCGAGCCCGAACCGACGATCGACCTCGAGGCCGACGCCCGGGAAAGGCTC
>JBFILW010000039.1:0-18217 GCA_041612005.1 Gemmatimonadota bacterium | reverse complement strand
GCCTTCAGGTAGGAGAACTCCGCCGTCTGAGAAATGAGTCTCCCCAGATCCCTCGCTTTCTCGAAGATGGCCTCACGCGGATCGTCCATATGTCTTCGACTCCGATGTCGGTGTTGGTGGTGATTCCGTGCCCGTCGTGCACTCCCGCCGGGAGCGCGCCTGCCATGCGTATCAGTGGGAAACTTGAGAAGATAGGCGAGCCCGTCCCTGCTGGCGAGCACCGCGACTCGTCTCAACTCGGCTCGGCTCGGACGAAGCGGTCCAGGCCCGCCAGATCGCGCTGGATGAGCACCCGACGCCACTCGGGACGCGCCGCGAACAGACGCCGCACCGCGAGGCCCTGGGTGGCTCCGATCTCGAGGAAAAGGGCGCCCCTCGCCTCAAGGCGAGGCGCCGCACCGGCCGCGATCTCGTCGATCAGATCGAGGCCTTCGGGGCCGGCCACCAGCGCTTCGCGGGGATCGAAGCCCGCTACCTCCGGCGGCAGATGGCGGCTCTCCTCCTCGCTGACATACGGTGGGTTCGATACGATGCAGCCGAAGCGTTCGGTGTCTCCGACTGGTTCCCACACCGGACCCCTGGTGGCACGGAGCTCGATTCGCTCAGCCAGGTCGAGGCGGTCCAAGTTTTCGGCCGCTAGAGCCAGCGCCCCTGCCGAAACGTCCGTCGCTACGGCGCGGGCCGCGAGGCCCTCCGCAACTAATGACGCCGCGATCGCTCCGGTGCCGGTTCCGATGTCCAGCACGATGTCCAGCGTCCGTCCCGCCAGCCAGCCTGCCACGCGATCGACGAGCTGCTCTGTCTCGGGGCGTGGGACAAGCGCTCGAGAGTCACACTTGAGGCGCAGATGGCGGAAGTGCACTTCGCCTTCGATATGTTGCAGCGGCTCGCGCTTGAGGCGACGGCTGACCGCCCGGGCCAGCGCCCCCGCTTCGGCTGCGGCGAGCCGGGCGTCCAACTCGAGGATCAGCCGGCCGCGCTCCACGTCGAGCACGTGGGCCAGCAACCGTTCGGCCTCGAGCTCTGCCGATTCGATTCCGGCCTGGCGTAGCTCCGCTGCCGCGCCATCTCGTGCTTCACGCCGGGTGGGTCCGGCAGGACCTTTCACTCTTCGGGTTCGGTGCCCGGCTTCGGCAGGACGGCGAGGAGGATGGAGATCCCGGCGATGGCCGCGATGGTCGATGCCATCAGGATACCGACTTTCGCGGCCGCCAGCTCACTGCCCAGCTTGGCCAGCTCGGCGATGAAGAGGGCCATCGTGAAACCGATACCGGCCAGGACGCCGCCACCGAAAATTCCGCCCCAAGTCAGTCCCTCGGGAAGCTGCTTGAGCACGGCGCGCACGGCGATCCAGCTCCCGAGCACGACGCCGATCGGTTTCCCGATCACCAGACCGGCCATCACTGCGAGCGCGATCGGCTCTCCGAAATAGGACATCTGGATGGGGACCCCGGCGTTGGCGAGCGCGAAGAGTGGCATGATCGCGAAACTGACCCAGGGGTGGAGGACCGACTCGAGGTACTCGACCGGTGCAATCGTCTCGCGGGCCGCTCGCTGGATACGGCGCACCTTGTACGCCCGATGCGTCATCGCGGCCATGCCACCGCCGTGGATCATCTCGTTGGCCCGGTCCAGCATCTCCGAGAACAGGCCCTCGCCCACCCAACTCCGAGCCGGTGTCATAAGACCGAGGATCACGCCGGCGATCGTAGCGTGGATACCCGACTGTTCGAATGCAAACCAGACGCCGAGGCCGAGGATCGTATAGACGAGGAAGCTCCGGATCCCTACCCGGGCGGCGCCGGACACGATTCCGATGCCGACGAGGCCCAGAAGCAGGGCGGTGAGGTTGAGGTGATCCGTGTAGCCGATCGCGATCACCAGGATGGCTCCGATGTCGTCCACAATCGCCAGCGAGAGCAGCATCACGCGGAGGATGAGCGGCACTCGCTTGCCGAGCAGCGCCATGCAGCCGACAACGAAAGCGATGTCCGTCGCCATCGGGATTCCCCAACCGTGGGACCCCGCTCCTGAACCGATGAGCGCCAGATAGATCAGAGCCGGGACGACCATGCCGCCGATCGCCGCCGTGAGCGGAAGAGCGGCCCGCCGCATGTCTCGCAGCTCCCCGGTGACCAGCTCGCGCTTGATCTCGAGGCCGACGACGAAAAAGAAGATCGCCATCAGTCCATCGTTGATCCAATGCTGGAGCGAGTGGTGGATATCGACCGACCCGATCGAGAACCCGACTTCCGTATGCCAGAACCCGAGGAACGCGTCGGCAAACTGGGAATTGGCGAGAAACAGCGCGGCCGCGGCGGCGAGCACCAGAACGACGCCACTCGCCGCTTCGATGTGCATGAAGCGGTCGATCGGAGCGATAAAGCGGTGAATCGGCTCCTTCGGCAGATCGATCGGGGAATGGTCGTAGTCAGCCATGCCAGCGGGTCGCTAAAGCGCGTACTCTTCGTAGTAGTGGACCAGCTTGTCGATCGAGACGATAAACGCGGCCGTGCGAAGGTCGGGCACGTCCGCCCGCGCGTGAAACAGCTCGCGGATCTTCTGATACGCCTCGCGCATCGTGTCGTCGAGGCCGGAGCGGACCAGGTTGAGCTCGTCATACTCCTGGCTCAGGATCTTCGCGTGTTCCTCGGATATCTTTCGACCGACCAGCTCCTCGATCGCGCTGATGGCCGACTCGATGCGGGTCTCCATGATCCGTCGCTGCAGGCGCCCGAAGCGCACGTGGGCCAGGTTCTTGAGCCACTCGAAGTATGACACGGTGACTCCCCCGGCATTGAGGTAGAAATCCGGGATTACCACCCGACCGGCGTCGCGGAGAACTTGATCGGCTTCGTAGGTCACGGGTCCGTTGGCGGCCTCGGCGATCAGGCGAGCCTGGATGGCGCCGGCATTGTCAGCGGTGACCTGATTCTCGAGCGCAGCCGGAATCAAGATGTCGCACTCATGCTCGAGGACCGTTGTCCCATCCTCCTCGTAGCGGCCGTCCGGGTAGCCCTTCACTCCCCCGGTCTCGGACAGGTAATCCCGGACGCTCTCGACGGAGAGGCCATCATCATCGATCACCGCTCCGTCCCGCTCGATGATCGCGACAATTTGCGCCCCGTCCTCATCCTGCAGGAAGCGGGCAGCATGGTAGCCCACGTTCCCCAGCCCCTGCACCACGATGCGCTTTCCGTCAAGCGTGCCGTCCAGTCCGGCCAGCTTCATATCCTCCGGGTGGCGGAAGAACTCGCGCAGACCAAACTGGACCCCACGACCCGTGGCTTCGACCCGGCCCGCGATGCCGCCCGCCTCCACCGGCTTGCCGGTCACGCACGCCCCGGCGTTGATGTCGTCGGGATTCAGGAGGCGGTACGTGTTGGCGATCCAGCCCATCTCGCGCTCTCCCGTCCCCAGGTCCGGCGCGGGGACGTTAAGAGCAGGGCCGATATAGCCTTTTTTGTCGAGCTCGAGCGTGAAGCGGCGTGTGATGGCCTCGAGCTCAGCGCGCGAGTAGGCCTTGGGGTCGATGCGGAGGGCTCCCTTTGAGCCGCCGAAGGGGACGTTGACCACGGCGCACTTGTACGTCATGAGCGCGGCCAGAGCCTCGACCTCTTGCTGGTCCACGTTGAGCGCGTAACGGATCCCGCCTTTCACGGGCAGACGGTGCTCGCTGTGGGTCGCCCGCCAGCCCTCGAAGACCTGGTACTCCCCGCGGATGCGAACATGGAAGCGGACGTTGTAGATCGAGTTGGCGAGCTTGATCTGTTTGGCGAGGCCGGGAGGGATGTCCATCAGCGCCACCGCATGATCGAACATCCGATTGACGCTGTGCAGAAACGTCGAGCCGTCCGAGCTCATCTACTTCTCCTGGCTACCGCCGATCGCTGCGTGTGAGGGAAAACGAGTATATGGAACGGCAGGATGAGCCAGCAAGCAACCGGGTTCGCGAGGGGCCGAGCGACGGCCTGCGCCCCGGGGCCCGGGGGCCCGACTAGGGACCCGAAGTCGGCGAGCGGATTCCCGTGTCGCACTCCAGCCGGACAGGCGTGAAGCTGTCCTCGATGACAGCCGCCGGGAGTCTTGGCGGGAGGGAAAGGGCGCCGGGACAGCTGCGGACCTCGACGCCATACTGCCCGACACTCAGCGCGATCCGGACGGTACCGTCTGAGCCCGTTGAGGCCAGGAAAAGGTCCTGACCGGCCGAGTTGAGTATGGCGATACCCGCATCCGCAACTGGAGCCGTATTGTCGACGCCCGGTTGCTCCACCGGATTGATCGGACCACGAACTACGGTGATCGCCAGACCGCTATCAGGTGGCGGGTCGGGCTCCTGCGTGGACTCGCTGCAGCCCAGGAGGACGAGCGGTGCAGCCAGCCATGCGATTCGTCTGGCCGGAAGTCCCTTCGTTGACATCATCTGAATCCTCACGCGCTCAAGCTACTACAGCAATTCCGGCACAACCATGTATACTACCTTCAGAGCAGAACGTGTCACCTGGACGGTTCGTGACGAAGCCGAATCGAGGTGGCGACTCACCCAACCCGCAGGGAGAGTGATGCGCAAATATCTCGCGGTCACGACGGTGCTGCAGATACTCATGGTCAGCGGTGGGCACTTCTCCGAGGCTCTGTTGAACCGTTCCGCAGTGCTCGGTACGATCATCCCGCTGATTATCGGCGCCTGGTTCGGCTCCGTAGAGCCCAAGACGGTGGTCGGGGCAGCCGGGGGTGGCTTCATTATCGGACTGGTGCCCGCCGTGATCGGGATCCTGGTGGGTATCCTTCTCGGCGATCAGTCCTGGATCCTTCTACCGGTCGGCGCAGTCGCGTCCGGGCTCACAGGCCTGATCGGCTCCGTTATTTCGTTCATGACGGTGGGGAGGTCTCGACTGGAGGCCGGCTAGCTCCCGGTCTCCGCAGCATCCATCGGGACCGTGTCGCGCGGGGCAGCATCCTGGATCCGGTTGTGGCGGACACGATCAGCGGAGTCGCCCCGCGGGCCACGCATGCCCGGTGGAGGCGGTCGCCGCGGGCGGAATCGCATTCGCTTCTCGAGTCGCTCCTTCTGCGCGTCGGTAAGGATCGGATCGAGCTCCGCCATCACCGAGTCGCTCAGGCGCTTCATCTCACCGCGCGTGGCTTCGAAGATCTCCTTGAACCGTGGTGCGGCTCCATCCAGCACCTTTCGGATCGCCTCGGCCTGTTCCTCGCTTTCAGGCTCGATGGCGTCCGCAAAAAAGGCAGACATCCGCCCACGCGCCTCAGCCAGTGAGTCGAAGCGCCGGTTGGCTATCGCGCCGGTCACGAGGCTGCCGAGAACCATCCCGATCACCAGCGTGGCGACGATCAGAAGCGCCGACTTGGTGCGATCCGTCATCTCTTACTCCGACGCCAGCAGGTAGACGGTCTCGAGGTTCTCGGCCGGAACGCCGAGGGCCGACTCGATTGCCGAGCTGCCGATCTCGGCGTTCGATGCAATGATAGTGTTGTACACACCCAGGCTGACACAGGCCACCAGCCCCGCCAACGCGACCCGTGCGAACGTCCAGCGCAACGACTCGTACATCGAGACTGCGGCCTTCCGCTCGCGTGCGAGCCGGTGCATCACTCTTACCGCAAAGAACGGCCCGAACGTCGGATTCTCTCCGCCCGAAAGCGTATGCCCCATGGCTTCCAACCGGTCATACTCGGCTTGAAGCGCCGGCTCCCGCTCCAGGCGTGCCAGAAGCCGCACACGCTCCTGTTCCTCCGCCTCGCCGGTCAGGGCGCGAATCATGGCCTCACGATGTTCGCTCATCTCACCTCTCATCCCTCAGGACCCAATTGGGGGCCCAGCAGCCCCTCCAGCTTTTCCAATGCCCGCGACAGCCGTGACATCACCGTCCCCTGCGGCACACTCAGTATCTCCGCCGTCTCGCTTGTCGAGTAGCCCTCGAGCATTCGAAGGACCACGACCGCCCGCTGCTCCGGCTTCAGTGTTGCGACTGCGCGGTGCACCAACTCGGCCCGCGAGCGTGCCTCAACGTCCCACTCCCCGTCCATGGCCGGCTCGGCCAGAACCGTCGCCTCATCGTCCCGGCTCACGAACCGCTTCATCCATGTTTGACGCCTCTTGAGCGACTTCAGCGACAGATTGATCGCGATCCGAGTGATGTACGTCCCTAGCTTCGCATCCCCGCGGAAATTCTCCATGGCCCGGTAAAACCGAATGAACGTCTCCTGGCCCACGTCCTCCGCCTCATCACCTGGGCCGAGCATACCGATCACGGTCGCCGCGACCTGGTTCTCGTACCGCTCGACCAGAGACCGGAACGCCTGATCATCGCCCTCGCGGGCGGACCGCAGCAACTCCTCATCCGATTGACTTGGACCGCCGGGTCGGCGGCTCGGGGCCATACTGCCTCGTCGTTTAGATCCGTGACCGACCGATTTCATTCCCGCACGTGAATGTGCGACGCCTCGCCGGTGTCGTGCCAACCGGCGAGGCGATCGCATGCTATCGAGTTGGCTGCGAGACCGCGGCGCACCCCCGCAGCGCCGACGGGAGGCTGATCAGCTGCCGCCGCCGAAACCGCGTCCGATGGCACCTCGGGCTCTTGGGCCGAAACCGGCGCCTTCGGCGAAGCCCTGGCCACCGGAGAACCGACGCAGCATGCCGTGTCCCCGCAACGCCTCGTGGATCGAGACGATCTCCAGCTGCTCGCCGGTCAGAATCGCTTCCAGCGCGGCACGGTGCGCCTCACGCATCTTTTCCCTCGTTCCCTCCGTCTTCGGAGCATCGCGCAGGGCGTCGATCTGCGCCTGCTGCTGGGCCGTCAGACCGAGCGCATCCGCTCTCGTGGCCTGTGCCTCCTCGCGGGCATTCTCGCGATCCATCCTACGATCGTCGATCGCATCCAGCTGCTCGGGCGTGAGCAGCGCCTCGATCTCGGTCCGAATGCTATCCCGAATCGGGCCGACCTGTTCACGTGCTTCCTCTCGGGTGAGACTCCCGTCGCGAACCTGATCGCGAATGGACTCCATCTGTGGACGGTAGTTCTCGAGCACGTCCTGAATCGCGTCGATCTGATCCTGGCTCAGATCGAGGTCCGCCCACGGACCCCCTCCGACGCCAGGGCCTTCACCACGACGCTGTCGCATGCCGCGTCCGCGCACGCCGGCCCCATCGCCACCTTGTCCGCCCGCACTGGCGCTGGCCCTCCGGTCAGCGATCCTCTCGCGCAACTCCTGCCGGCGCGCCGCGATCTGGGTGATCTGTTCACTAGTCAGCACGGCCTGCACGTCAGCCGCTACGTACCAGGTCACTCCCGGCTCGCCCATTCGGCCCGTGTACTCCTGGGCGATTGCCCGGAGCTCTGACCTCTGGTCGTCGGTCAGGCCCAGATCCCCGGTCATGTCGGAGAGAATCGCGCTGGCCTCCGAATTACCGACCGCCGCGCTCGTCGCTTCGGTCACCGACTCATCGCCACACGCCGAGAGCCCGACCGCCAGTATCATGAACGCGGCGCCGGCCAAGCCATACCGGCCCCTGCTCGTCTTCCCCGTGAACCACATCATCGTCTGCCTCTCCTGTCTGGTGCGTTCAACAGTACCTGCTGCGTGCTCACGGTCATTAGACTCGGGATCGTATTCGTTCATTCCATGGCGAGGCGTCGGGAATGGCCCAGATCACAACCAGCGTGACCCTGGCGAACTAGCCGGGAGGAAACTCCGGGTGCTCGGTCACACGAGTCGCCTGGTTCAGATGACGCTCGGCGTGGTAGACCAGGATCAGAAGCGCATCGCCAAGGTTGAAGCGTATGAGCCTCGAGACAGGTGAGGTGATCGTGTGAGCCGAGAGGTCGATGCCCCGCGCGGCTTCGAGCAACTCACCCACTCGCTGCTGCCGGTCACAGAAAGCCTCGACCACGCCGGGCCTCGGCTCGGGCGGCGGGGCGAACGCACGTGGCGCCTTGAAGCGCCTCGGGTTCGCGGGTTTGACTCCATTCACGAACATGCGCCCCATCCAGGTGGGGCGGTAACCGAGCAGTGATGGCGTATCCGAGGTTGCGCGGGCCCGCTCGAGTCGGGGAGTCAGCCTCTGGTCGTAATCGTCAGCGACGACGATGAGGTGCTCGAAACACTGTCCTACACCCCACCCACCCTCGGGAGGCGACCAGGCAAGCTGGCGGTCGCTGAGGCGGGCGCCCAGCTCGCCAGCCTGCCGGGCGGTCGCCTCCACCTGCGCGAGCAGACTCCCGAAGGGAAACGGCTCCCGCTTGGCCATGGACTAGCGGCGAGCGTATACGCTCGTGTTGCCGTCTCGGTCGAACGCGACCACGTCGTACGGCTCCGGGGTTCCCCCTTCCATGCCGGGCGAGCCGATCGGCATCCCCGGGACCGCGAGCCCGCGGATATCCGGACGCTCATCGAGCATCTTCGCTATGACATCCGCTGGCACGTGACCCTCGATCACGTAGCCTTCGACCAGCGCCGTATGGCAGGACGACAACTCGGGCGTGACGCCGTGCTCCGCCTTGAGCGGTCGCAGATCCGTGACGTCTTTGGTCACCACCGTGAATCCCGCCGCGTCCGCGTGGTCGATCCACAGCTCGCAACAGCCGCAAGCCGGCGTCTTGTAGACGACCATCTCCGTTCCGGGGGTCACGGCCGCCGCGACCGGCGCGGCCGCCACCTGCTCGCCAGCCTCCGCTGTAAGCGCGGCTTCACCGGTCGGCTCCGCGCCGCGCCTGGTGAACAGGACCCCGACCAGAATGACGGCGGCCACAGCCAACAGAATGAGACTCCTCCTCATCGTCATATGTTCGATTCTCCAGGATTTGGTTCCAAAGGCATCAGGATGTCGCCGTTTCCAGCTTCTCTTCCTGACCGGCTACCCGCAATGCGTCGATCAGTTCGTCCAAGTCGCCGCCGAGGATATACTCCAGTCGGTGGCTCGTAAAGTTGATTCGATGATCGGTGACCCTGTTCTGCGGGAAGTTGTAGGTGCGAATCTTCGCGGAACGGTCGCCCGTCCCAACCTGCAGCCGCCTCTCGCGCGCCCGAGCTGATTCCGCCTCGGCTATCTCACGATCGAGTAGCCGACTGCGCAGCACTTTGAGCGCTTTCGCCTTGTTCTTATGCTGTGACTTCTCGTCCTGGCAGCTCACCACGAGCCCGGTGGGCAGGTGCGTGATGCGAACCGCCGAGTCCGTCGTGTTCACCGACTGCCCGCCGGGACCGGAGGAGCGGAACACATCGATCTTGAGGTCGCTGGGGTCGATCTCGACATCGACCTCTTCGGCTTCGGGCAGTACGGCCACCGTGGCCGCCGACGTGTGGATGCGACCCGAGCTCTCCGTCTCGGGAACCCTCTGCACCCTGTGCACGCCGGACTCATATCGCAGTTGACCGAACGCTTCTTTCCCCCTCGCAGTGAAAATGATCTCCTTCAGACCGCCGAGGACGCCCTCGCTGCTCGAAAGCACCTCGATCTTCCAGCCCCTGTCGCCCGCGTAGCGCGAGTACATCCGGTACAGGTCTGCCGCGAACAGGCCCGCCTCATCGCCCCCGGTTCCGGCGCGAATCTCGACAACGGCGGGCCGGTCATCGAGCGGGTCCTTCGGGATGAGGAGAAACCTCAGCGACTCTTCCTTCTCCTCGATCTGCGCGCTGAGCTCTTCCGCCTCCGCCGTCGCCAGCTCCGTCAGCTCGGGATCGCCGCCGGTCCGAGCGACTTCCTCCGCCTGCTCCAGCTGGTCCAGCAGCCTGAGGAACTCCTGTCCCGCTTCGGCGCTCTCGCGGAGGTCGGCGTGCTCCTGCGCCAACTTTCGCATCTTTGCCGGGTCGCCGATCACAGCCGGGTTTCCCATTGACTCCCCCAGCTCTCGGTACCGCTCAAGCTGGGCACGGAGGCGCCGAAGCAGAAGATCGCGGGGCTCATTCATGCGCAACAACTTGCCGTATCGTCCGCGAGCGCGCGAGGAGGTCGAAAGTTGCGCCGCGGCGTCATGACTCGACGCGGGATGAGGGCAGCGGGAAAACCTCCCGAGAGGGAGGCGTCGTCGGAGACTACTCGGTCGCTGGCTTGTCTTCTTCGGGCTCGGACGGCGCGGCGTCTGCGACCGCGTCGGTCGCGGCCTCGTGTTCGACGGCCAACTCGGCCTCGACCGTGGCGGCGGCAGTAGGCTCAGCCGCCGCGGCCTCCAGGGGGTCCTCGGTCTCCGCCGCTTCGCCGTTGCCGTACTTGGCGCGGAAGCGCTCCACGCGGCCGGCCGTGTCCACCAGCTTCTGGCGGCCAGTAAAGAAGGGGTGACAGTGGGAGCAGATGTCGACGTGGAGCTCCGGCACCGTCGCGCGCGTCTCGGTCACACGACCGCACGCACAGGTGACCTTGGCTACCATGTAGTCTGGATGGATGCCCGTCTTCATTGCTATGCCCTCACTTTATCCTGCGTTCTCAGTGGCTCCGGCGATCGGCGCTTCGGCCTGTCAGCACCCTTCTGCGCGGTGCTGCCTTCCAGTCATACCCCCCAGGTTCCTGCCGCATTTTCGAGGGGGGCGGAAGTCTAGCCGTTCGAGCCTGCCCCGACAACACCGATGCCAGAACCACGGCTTTGCCCCGGGGACGAGCTCGAGTAGGTTAATACGTTCTGCCTGACCCACAAGCGAGGGAAACAGGCACAGGCTCGTTTACTAAGCCACGGACTGTCCGGCACGATGAAGCCATATACCGCGATTGCCCTGCCGCTCATGCTGTTCGCCACTGCCGCTTGCTCCACCATGCCGCAGACGCAGGGTGCGATCAGCTCCAGAGTCTTCGGGACCGTTGATCTTCCTGGTGACTCGGTCCCGCCCAAGGGATCGGTCCTCCTCATCAGCCTGGTCGAGGTCGCAACCGATAGCGTGCTGGCTCAGGAGCGGATCCTCAACCTGGCGGAAGACCCTGTCGCCTTCAGCCTGAGTTACGACCCGAACCGAATTGATCGAGGTGGAAGGTACGGCATCTCGGCTGCCCTCTATGTGGGCGGTCGACTGCGCTACAACAACGACCCCGCGAAAACAGCCGCCAGGGTGATCACCGACGGCTTCAAGCAGACTGTCACGATCGAGCTCCAGCGGGCGGACTGAGCCACCCTCGCCAACCCCGCTGAGTCAGGCGCCGGTCCGGACTCACCACGCTTTCGCGATCAGCAGCTGGCAGACGCGCCAGTTGCACTCGGCGTCCGCCGGGGCTTCCCTCACATGGTGCGTCAATTGCTGCACGAAGCGTTCTTTCAACGAGCGACGATCGTCGCTCGAACGGTCCGGGTCCAAGACCCGGAACAAGGCTGCGCCGTACGTCGTCGTGAACTGCTCCGCCCGCGCTGAGGCGTATGCGTCCACGTCACCGTCCTCCTCGTATCGTTCGTGCAGGAGGTCGGGAAGTATGACCAGAGAGTGGTCCTCCAGTTCCAGATCTTCGTTGACCTCCTGACCGAAGAAGGGCTGCAGAAACTCCTCGGGCGTCCGGCGATAGGTGGGGATCATCATCCGCTCGTACTCGCCGGACCTCAGCCATTGTTCATCGACCATCGCTTGCAGGGAGGCGTTGGCCATCTCCATCAGACCATCTGCCCCACTCTCTCCGTGCTGATCCGAGGCGCCGCCCAGTACGATCAACCGCCCCGCGGCCCGCATCTCGTGGGCCCGGTGATCCAGGAATCCCGCCCAGTCACTGGCGGCCCGCGCGGCCAGTGCCGATGAGAGCGCCCCGTTGGCTCGCGGCGACCAGATATGATCCGCGATCGCGCCCGCCGGAGAGCTCAGCCACTGAATGGCCAGGGCGCTCCACCCAACCGAAATCGTCGCAGGCGGAAAGAGGCGCTCATAGAAGGAACGGCCCTCTACGTAGCTGAACAGATGGTCGGTACCGGCCAGGTAACTGTCCTCCGAAGTGTGCAGCTCCGCGATAAGCTGGTTGAAGTCGCTGTCCGGCAGGTCGGTGTGGGTGATCGATATGGGCATACCCTTGGACCGCCGGCGCAGTGTCCGCACCAGGGTCCGCAGCGGCAGGATCGCGCTGCGGCTGCGCCACGAACCGTAGTCTGCGACTCCGAAGGCGGCGCGTCTCGGGATCGGAGCCGTCTTGGCCGCCCGTTCCAGGTATGGGAGCGCGAAACCGAGCAGCCCCCCCGACCTGGCGATCGGGCTGGCGCCTGGCGCGTTCGAGGCGTTCATCGCCGAGCTCAGAACGGCAGCTGATTCAGGGCTTCGCGCACGCTGGCAAGACCTTCATCGGTCCAGGCCGGCGGAGCCTTCGCGTTGGCGATCGCGTAACCGAGGTGAAACACGAGTTTGCCGATGCGTGCCGCCTTGTCGCCATCGATCGTTTCCGGTTCGTCGGACGGCTGGTGGTAGTCGTCGTGCAACCATGACGTGATGAAGATCGACGGGATCTCATGCCGCACGAACGCCACGTGATCGCTTCGGAAGAAGGCGTTCTCCGACGGGTCCGGATCCGGCATTACCACCAGGTCGATCCCCGGCGTAGAAGCGGCGATTTGAGCGGCCAGCGCCCCGAGGTTGGAGTGCTCTCCACCCACCTGGATCACGGTATCCGGCGCGTTCCGGCCCACCATGTCCATGTTGATGTTGGCGACCACGCTTTCTATCGGCACGGTCGGATGGTCCGAAAAGTGGAGAGAGCCGAGCAGACCCTTCTCCTCCCCGCTCACGGCCAAGAAGAGAAGCGAGCGGGCGGGCGGCGTTTCCAGCGACGCGAAGGCCTGGGCGACCTCCACCATGACCGAGGTTCCTGACGCGTCGTCGTCCGCCCCGTTGTAGATCGAATCGCCGCTCGCGTCCGGCGGACCCACGCCTACGTGGTCAAAGTGAGCCGAGAAAACAACGTACTCCGCGGCCAGAATCGAATCGCTCCCCGGCAGGAGCGCGACCACGTTGGGCGGGTGGTGCTCCACCTCGCTGGTGACCGCTTGGAGGAGAAACTCGACCCCGGACAGTGGGACCGGATGCGGCAAGTCTCCGGTCGCCAGGGCTCCGAGGTCGAGGCCCGCCGCTTCGAAGGCCGCCCGGGCCGCGTCGTGTCGCAGGCCCGCGGAGGGAATCGCCTGGACCGGCACGCTGCCACCCAGCAACATGCCAGTGATCTGGCCGATCACTTCTTCGTTAAGCGACGGGTGCACAACGAACACCAGCCCCGCTGCGCCGGCGGCCTCGGCGGCCTTGATCGCCGATAGCGTTTCGAGACCGAGCTGTGGCGGCGTGGTCACGACCGCGATGCGGCCGGCGACGGCGTCAGAGAGCCCGGCGGAAAGGGCTCGCATCGGCCCGACGAATACCGGCTCTGCCTGCGCGGAGGCGACGGTGGACGGGATTGCGAAAAAGTCGGAACCGAGAGCCCATGGCGTTGCCGTCCCTCCGGCGATCATCTCGAGCTCGATCGAGCCGCGATCGATCATGACTTTCGTGTACGGATAGCGCTGGATATACCCGCCCGCGTCGCCGGCCGGTTTGAGGCCGAAGGCCTCGAACTCCTTGGCCAGGTAGTCGGCGGCCGCTTCCAGCTCCGGGCTCGGCGTGTCGCGACCCCGCATCTCGTCGGAGGCCAGGTAATTAATGCGCGCCTGCGTCTGCGATGCCGTGATCGTGTTGACCGCTTCCGCCGGGGTGAGATTCGGTCGCGCCTCGACGACCACCTCGGGAGCGGCGGCGCCGGTACCACCGGTGGATGCACAGCCGGTCAGCGTGAAGATCGCAGCCACGACCGCTCTAGGAGCGAACACTCTCCGTCTCATCAATACCATCCTGGCCGGGGTCTCGAGGGGGGCAGGTTAACGCCAACCTGCCTGACGTCGTCTAATCCACGAGTGCCGGTTCGAGTCGGATTCATCGACACAGCGGCCGGCTGTCGCCATAGACGGGTACACAGTGGAGGGGATGATGAAGGGCCCGAGCAAAGGGATCAAGTTGCTGGTCGCGATCGGGGTGCTGGTTGCGGCCCGGGTAGCGGTCGCGCAGGAGCCAGGAGACGTTGCGGTATCGCCACCGGACATCGAGAGCTTCGCCCTCGAAGATGACGCCCTCAGAGGGCTGGAGTTGAGCGAACCTCAACAGAGCTCGCTCGAGTCGATCAACGATCGGTTCAGACGTCGACGTGCCGAGGTTCGAGGCCGTCCCGGAGCGCGCGGCGACAGAGATGCGGCAACGAGGTCCGAGAGGGCGCGACTGCGCTCCCAGTACTGGAACACGCTTACGATCGACCAGCGCGAGATCGTGCGAGACCGAAGCCGCCAGCGCTTGCTGCGGCAACGCGCGTTCAGACAGCAGCGACTGAACCGTTCCCGAGACAATACAAGGGCTCGAGTCCGACCGAGGCTCCACCGACCCAATCGACCGACCGACCGGGCCTCCGATACAGCCAGCGACCGCTGATCACCTGTCAGGTCCGTTGAGCTAGCTGAGGCAGGAGCGGCTCAGCTCATACACGGCGATACAAAACTCCGCGACGACCTTCTCTCCCCGGGCGCGAGCCTCCGCATACGGAAGCAGCGCCCCCTGCCAGCCTTCGGTCACCCAGGCAGCCTCGCCGGGTAGCGTTGCCTGTTCGAGAGCGTCATCGAATGGCCACGGTGTCACATAAAAATACGGCTCCGGACACCCCACGGCGGCTGGAATGGGACTGAACCCAAAGCCGATCTGCGAGTTCGCTTCGCGCTCGTCGCCATCCTCGACATAGGTGACGCGCCGCGTCCCGAAACACTCGAAGGAAAGGTCAAAGTGGTGCGGCCACAGCTGGATCGGGCCTCGCTCTTCGTCGAGGTGTTCACGGACCGTGTCCAGGGCTCGCTGCGCGGCACGGAACGCCTCCAGCCACACACCGGCGTGCTTTGAATCGTACGTCGCGCCCGTCTCGTTCGCGTAGCGATCCCGATCGGGGGCAACGTCGACTCCGGCGCCGCGCAGGGTGTAGACGACGCGATCGCCAAGTGTTGAAGCGCTTGCCCCTTCACGCAGATCGAGGCTCGCTACCTCCTCATCGGCCGCCTCGACAATCAGCCTGTGTTCGACGAGGTCTAGCCGCATGCCAAATCCGGCGTCGGCATGGCCGGGCACTGGCGTGGTCGGCATCACGATGCCACGCGGCCTGATTCTGAGGCTCGCATGCCACCAGCGCGGGTGGGGCGGAGCGTGTGCCCGGCGGACCGCGCCCAGCACGCGGCTGTACAGATGAAGCGTATCGCGAGTCGCCTCCGTGCCCGAGAGATCGGGAAACCCTCCGGGACTGGGCGTGCTCGTCACACTGTCATCCATGTTCTCGAGTGTTAGAGGCGGCCGACATAGAAGCTCACTCCCGCTTTGAAGATAACGCGTGTTAAGGGAGCCAACTGGTACTCGGCACCGGCGTCGATCACCCAGTTCCCCGACAGCAGTGACAGGAACGATCCCTCGATCAAGTGTCGCGCTTTCACATCCTCCGGAACTTCGAGCACGTATCCGGCAGCCGCGGCCCAGTTCCGGGTGAACCAGTGCTTTCCTCCGAGTGCCAGCGTGCCTGTAAACGGAATCTCGGCACGCGACTTCTCGTTGAACGGAACCGACAACTCGACGTTGAAATCGAGCTCGGAGCGTTGCCAGCGCTTCCCGATGAGGCCGGTGAGGATCGCACGGAGTTTCTTCTCGTGAAGTCCGACGAGAAGCGCACGAAACGCGCCATCGAGCTGTCTCTTCGCCCCGGCGGCGGCTCCGGCACCCATGAACTGGAACTGTGCGCCACCCTCGATGTCGCGCAGCTCGCTCAACTCCAGCCACGTGTCCGCCGCGCCGATCATGCCCACGGTCTGGAGGCGCAGTTGCCACGCCTGGCCCAGGTTCCACTTGATCTGCATCGGCGTGCCGATGCTGTCCACGCGATCACTCGTCACGTACCAGCCGCCGGCCGCGGCTTCGACGTGCCTCGCTCCGCCCACTTCGGCCGGCTCCGCACGCAGAGGTCGGTCCAGGACCAGTGGAGTGGCTTGCAGGCTCATGACGCCGACCGCGACGAGAAGCACTGACATGGCTACTCGTGCCGGATGGCGTCGACTGGCGAGAGCCGCGCCGCGCGGAGCGCCGGGTAGATCCCGAACACGACGCCAACCGCGACCGCCAGAATCCCATCCACGTCCGCCGGCGTGAACTCGACCGGGTTCTCCACCGGCACCCGGATCCCGTCCATCTCGCGGGAGTCGCGCGCACGCACAGCGACCGTCTGAAGGTCGGAGTTCCGCTCGATCTGATCGCGCGCGAACTTCTCGACTCCGTCTCCCACCGAGAGGACGGCGACGAGCGCGGCGACGCCGATGACCACACCCAGGGTGGAGAGCGCCGTCCGTAGCTTGTTTGCGCCGAGCGTGCGAAGACCGATGCGGATCGACGACACGACGGCCGAAGCCTAGCTGGCTTCCTGGAACAGGTGCACATCCCGCTGCGGAAACGGTATCGAGAGGCCGGCGGCCTCGAGCTGCTCTTTGCAGCCCTGCGTGACGTCGAAATACACACGCCAGTAGTCATCCGTCGCACACCAGGGGCGGACGACGAAGTTGATGGAGGAATCCGCCATTTCGACCACTTCAACCTGCGGCGCGGGGTCCTTCAGCACTTTTGGGTGCGCATTGATGACACCCAGAATCGTGGTCTTCGCCTTCTCAAGGTCGTCCCCGTAGCTGACGCCCATCCTGAGGTCGACACGGCGCATCTCGTTGGTCGAGAAGTTCTTGATCTTGTCGCCGTAGACCGTGGAGTTGGACATGATCACCCGCACGTTGTCCAGCGTGTTCACGTGGGTGGCGAAAATGCCGATCTCCTTGACCCGACCGAGCGTCCCCGCCACTTCGACCAGGTCGCCCACCTTGAAGGGGCGGAAGATGAGGAGCATCACCCCGGCCGCGAAGTTCCCGAGGGTCCCTTGCAATGCGAGCCCCACCGCCAGGCCGGCAGCGCCGAGTACGGCGATGAACGAGGCGGTCGGAATCCCGAACAGCCCGAGAACCGCGACCACGACAAACACCATGCACAGCGTGTAGACGAGTCCGCTGATGAACGGGATCAGCGTCTTGTCCATATTGGCGCGCTCCAGGGATCGTATCGTCGTGCGCTTCACCCAGCGTGCGAGCCAGCGGCCGATGACCAGCACCGCGAGCGCGCCGATTACCTTGAGTCCGTAAGCGGACATCATTGCGCTCAGCTGCTGCATTAGTCCCTGGACGTCGAAGTTCTCCATCGTTGATTCTCCTGGTGGGTTGGGAAACGTCTCGATCGGGAATCGAGCGACCGATTCTCGCTGACAGGGACACCCGCGGGCAAGTCACATAATCGATTAAGCCTGGGGTGCCGACGATCCGGATGGGCGCATCTCGCGGTCCAGCCTAGCGCCCAGCTCGCTCGCGACATCGAGCAGGGCATCCATGTCCGCGGCTTCGGTGCGGAAGTTCACGATGCAAGCTCGCAGCCAGAAGCGCCCGTCGATCACGGCATTCGAGGGAAACACGCGGCCGTGCATCTGGATCTCGGCCATCAGTCGCTCATTGAGCCGGTCCACGTAACTCTCGGTTACCGGGTCACGCACGTCTTCCGGTGCCACCGCCAGATCGCCCGGCACATAGCGAACGCAGGCGATCGACAGCTCCGGAACCTGGGGCAGTGTCTCGAACTCCGGACGCGCGGCGGCCGAGGCGTGCAGGTAGCGGGCGAGAGCACAGTCGTGCGAGATCCGCCGCTCATACGCGTTCCAGCCGTGCGCGAGGAGGGAGATCCACACCTTGAGTCCCTGGAAGCTCCGCGACCATTGGGGGCCGCGTGGGAAAAGATCGATTCCGCGGCCGGTCAGCTCCTTGTCCTCGTGCACGTAGGAGGCGGCGACAGAGAAGCTCCGCGACAGGCCCTCGAAGTCCCTGAGCAGGACACCGCCGCCGGACTGCGGAGTGTACAGCCACTTGTGGGGATCGAAGGCGATCGAATCGGCGCGCTCGATGCCGCGAAAGCGTGGGCGCAAATCGTCCACCATCGCCGCCACTCCCCCGTAGGCGGCATCGATGTGATACCACACGTCGTGCTCCGAGCACACGTCTGCGATCTCGTCGAGTGGATCGATCGCTCCGGTACCCACGGTGCCGGCGCTCGCTACAACGGCGACAGGTTGGTCGCCCTTCAGGATGTCGGCGGCGATGGCCTCCCGCAGCGCGCCTACGCGCAG
>JBFILW010000038.1:0-18227 GCA_041612005.1 Gemmatimonadota bacterium | reverse complement strand
TCGACTTGGCCAAAGAGACGCTGCAGACCACCTTCCGCGCGCTGACTCGCGAGCCACTGGAACCGGGCGACCGTCGGCGTCCGAAGGACAAACTGCTCGAGGTCATCCGAGAAGAGATCGGTGAGCTGGATGCGCGACTCCAAATCGCACGAAGGGTCGAGCGTAATCGGCAGCCGCTGCGCCAGGAGGAACGTGATCTGAGCGGGCGGAAGCAGGATCTGACGGCCAGCATCCTAGTGCTCGAGGATGCCCTCGACCCGCTCGCGACGCTCGAGAAACTGCGGGACCAGAGCTTCACCCTGGACGAGCGCGTGCACCGCCTGGAACGACATCAAAAGCAGCTGGGCGAGCGCCTCGAGGGCCTTCGGCGCGCCGGCAGCGAGTGGGAGCGGATCTCCGCCGAGCCGCTGTATCCGGACAACTTCCATTCGCGGCTCGACTTCCTGCACAAGCTGTGGGAAGACGCGTCGGAGTCCGCCCGCGAGTGCCGCGCGATCGCCAACGAGGTTTCGGGCCAGAAAGGCCGCACTGGTATCCCGGTGGGCCTGATCGTGGCCGGGATCCTCGGCCTGGTCGGCGGACGATTCCTCGGTGGGCCGCTGAGCGCGCTGGTCCCCGCTCTGGGCTTCGTCGCCCTCGTTGCGGGAGGTTTCCTGCAGTGGTACCGGCGCGATCAGGCGCGACTCCGGGAGCGCCGTCTGGCAGAAGCGGAGATTCGGCACGCGCGCATCGCATCCCGGATCACGGAGCAGCTCGAGGGCGTGCCCGACGGTGAAACTCTGACCCCGGAGTCAGCATCAGACCGTCTCGAGCGATTCCGCCTCCAGCGAAGTGCACTGGAGGAGCTGCAGCGTCTCCGTGCATCGGTCGATGAGCTTCTGGCGACGATCGAAATCGAGTTGCCGAGTCAGGGGGAGCTGCCGCTCTCGCAGCGACCTACCCCGGAGGAACTCGAGCGCGCAGTCGCCGTGACCCCGATCCTCGACAACGAGGTCTCGAGAGCCAGGACCGAGCTTGCCCAGCGTAGAATCGAGCTCGAGCGCGCCGAGGCCGTGGCGATTCGGCTACCCGACGGCGTGGAGCCGGACTATGGGGCGGTTCGGGTGACCCTCGAAAGCCTGCGCGCGGTTCACCGAGATGCCGGCAATCGGCTTGCTGAGCTCCGCCGGCGACTTCTCGAGGCGGAGACCGGCGAGAGTCCATTGGGTCTGGTGGACGCGCTCGACGGTCTGCGCGCACGGGAAGCCAAGCTGATTTCCGAAGTCGAAGCGCTACGGGCAGCGTTCGAGCTACTGACCGATGCGTACACCGAGTTCCGCGCTAGCGATCAGGAGAGGCTGTTGGCTGCCGTGTCGGCCCAGCTCGAACGGGTGAGCGGCGGAACCCTCGGACCGGTGGAAACCGACAGCGTCCTGGAGGCGGCCCACGTCATGGTTGGCAACCGAAGACTACCGCTGGATTCCCCGCCGCTCAGTTTCGGCGAGCTGCACGCCGTGTTGCTGGCCGTGCGTCTCGGCGCGGCGGACTTCCTGGCTGGAAGCGGCCACCGGGCACCTCTGCTGATCGACGAACCGTTCACGTACCTGGATGACGAGAGAGCGGCGCAGGTATGGGCCCAGCTACAGGAAGTCGCGCGGGAGCGTCAGATCGTCATCACCACCCAGGCCCGGCGGCTTCTCACCCACCTCGACGTGGAGCCTGATTTGCAACTCGCGACACCGGAGCGGGTCGAGCCTTCGCCTGCCCGAGGATCGGCTACTTCCCCTTGAACGCCTTGGAGCTGGTCGAGTGGCCCGGGTCCACTTTGGCGCTCGGGTCCATGAAGTGGACAGCGTTGTTCACCGCGATCGCCGCCTCGCCGAACCCGGTCGAGATCAGCTCCAGCTTCCCCTCGTAGGTAGCGATATCGCCCGCAGCGTAGACGCCGGGGACGTTGGTCATCATCCGTGAGTTGACCCGAATCGTATTGCCCTCCAGCTCGAGCCCCCACTCAGCGATCGGCCCGATCTTGGGCACGAAACCGAGCAGCGCGATCACATCATCCACCTCCAGCGTGCGTTGCTCGTCAGTCTTGTTGTGGCGGATCGTCACCGCCTCGACCTGATCCTCGCCGTGGATCTCCACCACCTCGTGGTAGGTCAGGAGCTCCATCTTCCCCTGGGCGCACGCGTCCGCGACCAGGCTCACCGTGCGCGCGTGAGCGCGGTACCGATCCGAGCGGTGGATGTGGGTGAGCTGCGTTGCGACATCGCACAATCCCCAGCTCCAGTCGAAGGCCGAGTCGCCTCCGCCCACGATCAGGAGGCGGCGGTCGCGGAACGTCTCCGGCTGGCGCACGTGCGGCCACACGCCGTTCTCGAAGAAACGATCGAAGCCGGGTACGTCCAGCTTGCGAGGATTGAACGCACCCTTCCCGGCAGCGATCACCACCGTACGTGTGGGCCGCATACCGCCGCTCGTCTCGAGGACGATATGGTCCTCGTCGTGATGTAAGTGCAGCACCCGCTCGCCCAGACACAAGTCCGTGTCGAACTGCATCGCCTGTTCCACGAGATTCCTGGCCAGGTCCTTGGCAAGGACCCTGGGGAAGCCAGCCACGTCGAATACGTCCTTCTCAGGATAGAGAGCCGTGAGCTGGCCTCCGAGCTCGGGTAGCGCGTCGATGACGCGGGACGAGACACCACGCATTCCGGCGTAGAAGAGGCCGTACAACCCGGTCGGTCCTCCCCCGATGACCGTGATGTCGACGAGCTCGGAACTCACGGTATCAGCCGGCAGCGATGCGCGCCTTGAGGCGGATGGCCGCTTCGCCGTAGTCGATGATGGCAAACACCGACGTCGCACCGACGAGGATGACGCACAGCCCGATAGCCTCCGGCCAGAAGATGAGGGCGAATAGCGAAAGTACCTGAAGTGCGGTGGTCAGCTTGCCTCCGAGGCGTGACTCGAATGGGATCGTCTTGCCGACCAGGCGTCCTATCAGGTACGAACCGGCCGTGAAGATATCCCGTAAGATGAGGATCAGAAACCCGGCCCAGTCCAGCGCTCCCGGCAAGAACGAGACGAGGCCGAGAAGGACGAAGATCTTGTCGCAGAATGGGTCCAGAAGCCGCCCGACCTCTGACACAGTGCGGGTCATGCGGGCGATCATTCCGTCCAACAGATCTGTCAGAGCTCCGGTCCCCGCCACGATCGCCAGGGCTAATTGGCCATCGACGGCAAGGAACGCGACGCCGAGGGGGATGCGGCTCAGTGAAAGGAGGTTGGATACGGTGAGGAATCCCGGATCGTGCGAGAGCTCGTGCTCGGTCAACCAGCTACCCCTCCGCCCCGTCGGGCGATGCGTCGCTCACAGGTAATCTGCGATCACGTGCCGGAACGGTAGCGGCTCGATCCGAAATACCGAGCGCAGTGGCGCGACACCGCCATGACTGATGGCTCCGGCCCTCAGCATGGCCAGCGTCCCCTCGTTGAGGCCGGCTCGCGACTGCAGGAAGCGCGAAGCGGGTTGGTGCGCCCAGCGCGGTAAGGTGAAGATCTGGCAGCCGACTCCGAGCCGTCGGGCGAGGATACGCAGGATGCGCGGCAACGGGAGCCGCTGGGGGCCGACGAGCTCGTAGCTCTGATTGGCCAGGTCTGCCCGCTCGACGGCCTGACTCAACGCATCCGCCGCGTCTTCAATCGAAATCGGCTCCGAAACCAGTGAGTTGCGTCCCGGCATCGGCACCACCGGCGAGCCTCTCAGGAGGCGCACGAACGCGGTCGTGAAGTGATCCCCGGGACCGTAGATAATCGACGGCCGAAAAACGACGTACTCGAGATCTGACTGCAGTACCTCGCCCTCGGCGTAGAACTTGGTGCGAAGGTAGCCATCGGAGCTCGGGTCCGCACCCAGCGCGCTCACGCAAACGAAGCGGCTTACGCCGGCCGACTCGGCCGCCCGGAGGACGTTCTCGGTCCCCGGCGCGTAGCCGCCGGAGTGGCGACCTTGCGGGGTCCTGATGATCGGCGGGACCAGGTGAACCACCACATCGCAATCGTCCGCGGCGTCCTCCAGTGAGGCGGGGTCGGTCACGTCGCCGCGGAGCACGTCAACGTTGGGGCCAAACAGAGGCGAAGCGCCGGCCGGATTCCGGCTCAACACTCGTACCTGGTGTCCCCGGCCGATCAGTCGAGGGACCAGGTGCCGTCCGACGAAGCCGGCCCCGCCGGTAACGAGCACGCGGCGCGGAGATGTCAGGCTCTCGAGAAGCGGATCCGTCTCTTCAGCGGTTGCCGCGACCGGCGTCTGGTCGTCGGAGGTCGGGTCGGGAAAAAGCGGCGCGCGCCCTTCGGACATTCCGCTCCTGATGGTGGGTGGACGCCGAGAATGTGCACCCGGCGCCGCGGGCACGCAACGCCAGCTCGACCTACACGGGTACTGTTTCCAGTACTTCGCTCTCCGTTTCGGCGCCTTCCTCGTCCTCGACATCGGGAATCCGCCGACCTGTTCGGCCCTCCAGAAGAAGGAACTCCTGCACGATGACATCCGCCGTTGGGATCGAAATACCGTCGCGCTCGAAGGATCCATACTCGATGCGGCCTTCCACGTACAGCTTCGTGCCTTTTCGGATAAAGCGTTCGGCCAGCTCGGCGACGTGGCCCCAGAAAGTCAGTCGGTGCCAGTCGGTGCGGCTCTGTTCCTGGCCGTTGAGCCGGAAGGTTCGATCGGTGGCCAGCGACACGTGGGCCACCTTCGTTCCGGACCCGGTGGACCGGATATCCGGGTCCGAGCCGGCGTTGCCGACTAGAATGACTCTGTTGACGGAGCGCGCCATCGTTCTCTCCCGTACGGGTTCACGTTTCGGTTGGGCGCAGCACCACACAGAATAGACGAATCGGACCGCGAGTCGAGTCGCGACGACCGGTTCGTTAACCGGCTGCTATCGCTTGACGTCTGTCTGGGGCCGGTAGTACCGGATCTCGGGCACGGCGGGAATCACGTCAAGATCGCGGGCGTACCGAAAGAAGCGTCGCAGCCCCTCGGCCATCGAGTCGGTGTAGCGGTAGCGAACGGAGGACCAGTACGCGAGGAGTCGCTTCGGATCGATTCCGAATTCCGTGGCCGCCTCGCGAGCCAGTTGCGGGAGTTCCTCATCCACCCGGTCCCGGGCCTCTAGAATGTCGCGGCAGAGGGCAGCCAGCTGAGGGTTGTCCAGCACCGGCACGCGAATCATCCACAGGGCGTAGACGAACGGAAGGCCGGTCCACTCGGTCCAAGCCGCCCCGAGGTCGACCACCCGCTCTCCTGGTCGCAATCGGCGTCGGAGTGCCGCGTCCCCGATGAAGAGAGCGGCCTCCGCCTCGTTCCCTTCGAGTGGGTCGTCGCCGCCGTCATCGAAATCGTAATAGGTCGGCTCGAGCCCCGCCTTCACCTCGAGCAGGATACGCAACAGTACCCGTGACGTCGCGGAGGCCCGCGAAAGCGCGACGCGGGCGCCGTTCAGCTCGTCGAGCGGAGCGCGCGCAAAGAGAAGGATGCTGTCGACAGGCCCGTCGCTCCCGATGCAAACACCGTCCAGGGCCGCGTACTCTCCGGAGTGGCGGGCGATCTCGATACTCGAGCACGGCGCCACGTCCAGCTCGCCCCGGGCCATCATCGCGTTGAGTTGAGTTGGTGGCCCGCTCGTCACCCGAAGCCACGGTGGCCGGTGCTCGGGGTTGCAGAGCGCCGCGTGAATGGGGTAACAGTTGCTGTATGCGATGTTGCCGAGACGGATCATTTGAACCGAGCGGATGAGCCGGGGGGCCCGTGTATCCTGACGTGAGGCCTCCGGGTCGTTCCCAGGCACGAAAAGGCGCCGCCCTGATCGGTGTCATGGTGGTGCTGGCGAGTGGCGTGTTCGTGTCCGACGTCATCGAACGGCTTCTGGTCGAGGGCCCGGAGCTCACGGTCATCGCTCCGCGGGCCAGCGAGCTTGAGCCAGGATCCATCGTGTGGGTCGCCGGCACCCAGGCCGGACGCATCCTCGAAGTGGGATTCCTGGACCCGGACGCGCCGGGTGAGCGTCTGATTATCCGCGCGGTCCTGCGTCGGGACGTCGGCCGCGTGATTCGCGAGGACGCGACCGCGATCGTACGAAGGTCGGCGCTCCTGGCCCCCAACGTCCTCAACGTCAGCCCCGGCAGCCCCGAACTTCCCCCATTCGACTTCCGGGACACTCTCCACGTATCGATCCCCGTTTCCACACGCAGACTCCTGGCGAGGGCCGACTCGGCGAGCTCCGAGCTGAAGAGCCTGCGTCCACTGGTCGCAGCGTTGCGCGAGCATCTCACGGATGGTCCCGGAACAGCGGCGGCTCTGCGCCGCAACACGGCTCTTCAGGACGACCTCCGTCGTAGCCTGCGTGAGATTCGCGACATCCGACAAGCTGCAGGGACAGGCGGGACCCTGAGCCTCCTGAGCCGGGACACGGCTCTGCAGGTCTCGCTGCGCGCCTCCGCGGCGCGGGCTCGAGCCGTTCTCGACGAGCACGCCGGACGCGGCTGGCTCGAAGAGGAGTCCCGGCTCGCGGCAGCGCTGGGCTCGATCGCGGCGCGTGCAGAGCGGCTGCAGAAGCGATTCGACAACGCGGAAGGCTCTGCCGGACGCTTCAAATACGACTCGGAGCTCGCCGACCAGGTACGTCTGCTCCGCGCCCGAGTGGACAGCGCGCAGGGCGAGCTCATCTCGGACCCGTTTCGGTGGTTGCGCTTCAAGCTTTTTTAGCAGCTCACGCCCGGGGAGGCGGCATCCGGTTGTGGAGGGCGAACTTGATGCGTTCGCGGCGCCGACCGCGCTTGCGGCGGGTCTCGATGATGATCGACTCGACCACATCCGAGCGGTCCTCGACGCTGATCTCGAAATCGGCCGAGCCGTCCGCTGCCGTGATCCGCGTGCGGACTGTCTTGCCCGCTTCGGCGGCCGCGCGCCTGGAAGGGTTCTCGAACAGGGTCAGCATTGATCGCCGGCCACCCCGGGGCAGCTGACGGGAGATCTTCACCCGTCGGAGCCAGTCCGGCTGGTAGCTGATGTGCCACAGGTCACCATGCTGATCGACGCCCTTCGCATCGCGGTTGTGTCGGGCCATGTTCCCTCTCCCGGGGATCGTTATCGCGCTCGGAACTTCCGGCTTCGCGCTGACGTATACAGGGGTGAGCGTCCGGCGTCGCCGGCTTGACCGGCAGGGAATCCAAACGTATGCTTGGTCGACCGCCACAGGGCTCACCCGATCTGTTTCGTCGACCTCTTTACTGCCAAGCCTACTGATTTTCGAACATAACCGGTAGATGCATCGATGACACAGGCGTCGAGCCTGTAACAGTGCGCGAATAGAGCACGCCACCCACCCACAGAGACCAACCGACTACGTAGCGGAGAGCAAGACGCGTGGACATCGCAGAACTCAAATCAAAATCGATCGGCGAGCTGCACGAGATGGCCGAGGAACTGAATCTCCACAACTTCTCGGGCCTCCGGAAGCAGGACCTGATATTCAGGATCGAGCAGAATCTGCTCGACTCGGATGTCGTGCTGAGAGGCGAGGGGGTCCTGGAGATCCTCCCCGAGGGCTACGGCTTCCTCCGCAGCCAGGACTGGAACTACCTCTACGGCCCTGACGACATCTACGTGTCCCCGTCACAGATCAAGCGCTTCGACCTCCGGACCGGCGACACTGTGCTCGGCCAGGTCAGACCTCCGAAAGAGGGTGAGCGCTACCTCGCGCTGCTGAAGGTCGAAGAGGTCAACGGGGAAGATCCAGAGCGGGCTAAGCACCGGATTGCGTTCGACAACCTCCGCCCTCGTTACCCCGAAGAGCGGCTTCACCTGGAGACGAAGGACGAGGACATCTCCATGCGCGTCCTCGACCTCATCGCTCCGGTCGGAAAGGGCCAGCGCTCGCTGATCGTGTCTCCGCCAAAGGCGGGGAAGACGATTCTGCTGCAGAAGACCGCCAACTCGATCCTCGAGAATCACCCCGAGGTTAAGCTCATCGTGCTCCTGATCGATGAGCGGCCGGAAGAGGTAACGGACATGGAGGAGCACGTGGCGGCCGAGATCATCTCATCGACGTTCGATGAGCCGGCCGACCGTCACACCCAGGTGGCGGAGATGGTGCTTGAAAAGGCCAAGCGGCTCGTCGAGTACAAGCGGGACGTAGTTATCCTGCTGGACTCGATCACCCGTCTGGCCCGGGCCTACAACACGACCGTGCCCCATTCGGGCAAGATCCTCTCGGGTGGTGTGGACGCCAATGCTCTCCACAAGCCAAAGCGGTTCTTCGGAGCGGCGCGGAACATCGAGGAGGGAGGCAGCCTCACGATCATCGCAACCGCGCTCGTCGATACAGGGAGCCGCATGGATGAAGTGATCTTCGAGGAGTTCAAGGGTACCGGAAACAGCGAGGTGATCCTTGACCGTCCGATCGCCGACAAGCGGATCTACCCGGCCATCGATCTCAACCGCTCGAGCACCCGCAAGGAAGAGCTTCTGCTCGACGAGACCGAGCTGAATCGGATGTACCTTCTGCGCAACTTCCTGTCCGATATGCCTCCCGCGGAGGCGATTCAGTTCCTGATCGAGCGCCTGAAGCGGCACAAGAGCAACAAGGAGTTCCTCGACTCCATGACGGCGGCCGAGTAGCCGTGAGCGAGCCCGCCGCGGTTCAAGCCGCCGACGAGCGGTACGGCGCGGAGCTCGCTCAGCGGGCTGTGGCCGATGTGCGGCCAGCCTGCCGGGATCTGCTTCGCCAGCTCAAAGCGACGGCGCCGGAGACCTACGAGGCCGGGGTGCGGCGCTACGAGGATGAGCTGGTCCCGTCGATCGCAGACGGAAGCGTCAACGCGCTGGACGAGTGGATCTCGTACGGCGGCTGGCTCTGCGAGCAACTGCACGAGGGTCGGCTGGTCTGCGTGGACGCGAGCGGCCGCTCGACTCCACTCGAGGGAGCGCTGCCCGCGGGCGCTATGGCCCTCTACCTGCCGGACAAAGACGACCAAGCGACGGTCCTGCTCGCCGTGCCCGATGCTCCATCGCGGCACCAGACCGCGACCCGAGACCTGCTCTGCCGCTGACCCCACACTTGTCGTCCCTTGCCGGATCGGTGTAAGTAGTACCGAACCTGCACTGTATTCCGCGATGGGAGGAGGAGGAGGAGTGGTGATCCGGCAAGCCGTCCAGCACGAGAGAATTCTACCCCGTCTGATCGAACAGGAAATGCGCGACTCGTTCATCGACTACTCGATGAGCGTGATCGTGCAGCGGGCGCTTCCCGACGCGCGCGATGGGCTCAAACCAGTTCATCGCCGGATCCTCTTCGCCATGCACGAGCTCGGGCTTTTACCGGGGCGCGACTACAAGAAAAGCGCCACTGTGGTGGGCGATGTGCTGGGCAAGTACCACCCGCACGGCGACAGCGCCGTGTACGAGACTCTGGTGCGCATGGTACAGGAGTTCTCTCTTCGGTATCCTCTCGTCGATGGCCAGGGCAACTTCGGATCGATCGACGGCGACAGCGCAGCCGCGTACCGCTACACCGAAGCCCGACTGGCGCCGATCGCCCTCGACCTGCTTTCGGACCTCGACAAGAACACGGTCGATTTCACCCCGAACTTCGACGGCCGGCTTGCCGAGCCCACGGTTCTGCCAACGCGCCTCCCCAACCTCCTGCTCAACGGCTCCGACGGGATCGCGGTCGGCATGGCAACCAAGATTCCGCCCCACAACGCCAACGAGCTGCTGGTGGCCACCAGGCACCTGATCGACAACCCGGACTGCGACGTGGAGGAGCTAATGGCGCTGGTCCCGGGACCAGATTTCCCGACCGGCGCTTTCATCTGGGGGCGGGGAGGAATCGAGGATGCGTACCGGAAGGGCCGCGGACTCATCGACATGCGCGCCCGCGTGCACGTGGAAGAGGCGAGTCGGGGCAAGAAGGCGCTCGTGATCACGGAGCTGCCGTATCAGGTCAACAAGACCCGCATCATCGAACAGATCACCAAGGCGGCCAAAGGCCGCGGCGGCGACGCGATCAGCGACCTGCGCGACGAGTCGGACCGTGACGGCATCCGGCTGGTGATCGAGCTCAAGCGGGAGGTGGACACCCGCAAGCTCGTCAATTTCCTGTTCAAGAAGACCCAGCTGCGAGCGACGTACGGAGTGATCCTTCTCGCCCTCCGGGATGGGCGGCCGGAGATGCTGAACCTCAAGCAGGCGCTCGAGTGCTTCGTCTCACACCGGCTCGACGTCGTCAGGCGGCGCGCCGCGTTTCAGCTCGAGCGCTCCGAGGCGCGGGCACACATCGTGGACGGCCTGATGCTGGCCCTGGACGATATCGATCGGGTCATCGAGCTGATTCGTGGTTCTCGGACACCCGACAGCGCGAAGTCCAAGCTTCGCAAGGAATTCAAGCTGTCCGAGCTTCAGGCCGACGCCATCCTCGCCATGAGGCTGGCGCGACTCACCGGTCTCGAAACCAGGAAGCTCGAGGCGGAGCTCGAGGCGTTGCGAGACGCGATCGCGGAGTTCAAGGACCTCGTCGATGATGAGGACGCGCGCCGGAGCTTCCTGAGCCAGGAGCTCCTGGAACTGGGGGCGGCGTACGGCGACGATCGGCGGACCGAGATCCTCGAGGGCAGCGGGAAGTTTCCGTTGCCGGCCGGCAACGGTGCCGAATCCACCATCGTGATGCTGAGCCGCCTCGGATACATCAAGTCGCAGCCGGCCGGGGGCCGCTCGGGGACGGCCGGCACCGACGCGATGGCGGGCCGAGATGGCGACTTCGTGCGCGAGGCGTTCATTTGCCGTGGAACGGACTCGCTCCTCGCGCTGACGCGGCTCGGCCACGCCCACCTGATTCCGGTCAAGGAGCTGCCGCGCGGCACCCGGAGCTCGCGGGGACACAGGTTGCGCGACTTCATCGAGCTCGACTCACGCGACTCGATCGCCACCGTGCTCCCGATCGAGAGCTTCGATGAGTCGCGCTTCCTCGTGCTGTTTACGGAGCAGGGACAGGTGAAGCGCTCTACGCTGGCCGAATACGCGCACATCCGGAGCGGAGGGATCATCGCGACTGGCCTCGCAAAGGGCGACCGGGTGCTGACCGGCACGATCACCGACGGGAACGCCAGCTTTGTCCTGGCTACCGGCGGTGGCCAGGCGATCCGCTTTCCCGAGAGCGAGGTCCGGGCCATGGGGCGAACGGCCCGGGGCGTACGGGCGATCGACATGGCGGCCAAGGATGAGGTGATCGCGGCGCTGGCTCCGCGCCGTGACAGCGACCTGCTGGCAGCGACCGCGTCCGGTACCGCAAAGCGAATCGCCGTGACCGAGCTGCGGGCGCAGAGCCGCGCCGGCAAGGGAAAGATGCTCGTGTCGTCGCGCGAGAAGGCGGGCGGGGTCGTCGGGTTGCTGGAGGTCCACCCGGGCGACAGGATCGTGTGGGAATTGGATAGCGGCGAGCTGGTCATAACGGCCGTCCAGAGCATGGCGCAGCGCCCCCGGAGCGCCGCCACCGCCCGAGTCGTGCAGCTGTCGCGGGGCAGGCGAGTCGTTGACGTCCACCCGGCCCGGGGAGTGCCGGCCGGGACCGGCGCGAGCAGACAGTCGGATCGGGGGGAGCAGCCGGAGGCCCTCGCATCGAGCCTCGAGGCACGTGACATGGGCGAGCCATTCGAGCAGGAGGTGCTGGACCTCTGACCGGACCGCGCGACGTGACTACGCATCCGATCTCCGGGACGCGACTCCGTTTCGCGTCGCGGACTCTCCGGCAGGTGTCGCTGGCCCTCGCCGTCGTCTGTCTCCTCAGCGCCGCCACACCTCTGGCCGCGCAAAGGCGCGACTTCGTCACTCTCACCAACGGCGACCGGATACGCGGCGAGGTGAAGGCGCTGCGGCAGGGCAGGCTCAAGTACAAGACCGACCCCGCGGGGACGATCTACATCCAGTGGGATTCGGTGGCCGGTTTCACGAGCAGTCAGCAGTTCGAAGTAGAGATCGCGACGGGGGAGCGCCTGTTCGGGGAGCTGAACTGGATCGAGGGCACGCCGCGGTTTCAGCTCAGCGGTGGGACCGACACACTCGTGCTGGCCAAGCCGGCGATCGTGGGGATTACGCCGGTGAAGCGGAGGTTCTGGAAGCGGTGGAGCGGCGCGATCGAGCTCGCATTCAATCTCACCCAACAGAACAGTGCGCTGTACCTGTCTGTGGGCGGAAATGCCCGCTACCGCGACCGCCACAACCTCATCGACGCCAAGGGCAGCACGTTCCTCCAGTCACAGGATTCGGTCTCGGCGACGGAGCGCGCTGAGGCGCAGATCTCGTATTCCCGTTTCTTCAAGCGCACCTGGTTCGCGCTCACCACAGTTCAGTACGAGCGCAACAGCCAGCTGGATCTGGACGCCCGTTTCACGGTCGGGGTTGGCGGCGGGCGGTCCGTCCTTCACAGCCCGAAGGCGCTGATGCTGGTGTGGGTGGGCGTGTCGGCGTTGCGAGAAAATTACGTGGCAACCGAGGCCACCAATAGCGCTGACGGTGTGCTCGCCTGGAGCTACGCGCTTTACACCTATGGCCGACACGAGACAAGCTTCACGGCACAGGCGGTGATTCTCCCCAGCCTGACGATCGACAACCGGGTACGCCTCAACCTCAACGTGAATTTCAAGCGGGAGTTCTTCAAGGACTTCTATTTCGGAGTCGGCGCCTTCGAAACGTACGACAGCAACCCGCAGGGCATTGACGCGCGGAAGAACGACTTCGGCGTCGACAGCACGCTCGGCTGGTCGTTTTAGGCACCCGCTGCCGGTTTGATCGCCATCGCGACGCGCAGCATCATGTAGCCTTCTCAACCTCGTTTCAACTCCCGGAGATGCGGCGATGTCGACACGTCTTCGTTTGCTTGTCCCGTTCGCAAAGCGCGACAGCTCCTGCGCTATTCTCGTTGTTCTCGCGTCGCTGTCTCCGCTGTCGATGTCACCCGCTGTCGCGATTCCGGTCGCCGCAGGCGACGGTGCGAACAGCGGAACCCGCGCCTCCAAGACGGATATCGTCGTAATGACCAACGGCGACCGCATCACGGGCTCGGTGAAGTCGTTGAACCGGGGGCTGCTTCAGTACAGCACCAACGCGATGGGAACAGTGCAGATTCAGTGGGATTCGATTGCCAGCGTGACCAGCGTCAACGACTTCGAGATCGAGCTGGATTCCGGGCAGCGGATCTTCGGCTCTTTGCGGCCGGGAGACGCTGGCGAGCTGTTGGTGTTTCTCGGGACGGATACGGTTCGCGTCAGCATGACCGAGGTCGTGGACATCGCCGAGGTCAAGAAGACGTTCTGGGATCGTTGGAACGGCTCGCTGGATCTGGGATTCAACTTCGCCCAGGCCAACAATTCCACCTACTGGTCCACCAGCGCGCAGGCCAGCTACCGAACGCGAAACGATCTGATCAAGCTCAGCCTCTCGAATTTTTTGCAGAGCCAGGACTCGGCGGCGACGACTACGCGGGCCGAGCTGCAAGGCTCCTATCAGCGCTTCCTCGGTCAGTCATGGTTCGTGACTGGCGTCGGGCAGTACGAGCAGAACAGTGAATTGGATCTCGACTTCCGGCTTACGATCGGAGGCGGCGGCGGCAGGACGATCATCCACACACGCCGGGCGCTGATGGGCGCCTGGATCGGTGTATCGGGCGGCGACGAACAGTACAGCGGCACCGCATCGAGCGTGAACTTCCAGGGGATCCTGGCCTGGAACTACGCCCTCTACACGTTCGGTAGTCTACAAACGAACTGGACCTCGAGTGTGTCGGTACTGCCCAACCTCACCACGCTCGGTCGGGTGCGTGTGCAGATCAACACCAACTTCAAGCGCGAGCTGTTCAACAACTTCTACCTCGGCCTTGCCGGGTTCGAGACGTTCGACAGCGAACCCCCGTCGGGGGCGGCCAAAAACGATTACGGCATCACGACCAGCCTCGGCTGGTCGTTCTGATCAGCCGTTACATTGTGGTTGCCCCTGTTCCCGCCGGCTCTCAATTTGACAGTTCACACTGTTAAGTGGGCGTTCCGCCCTTTCGAGAATCTCCAAGTCAGTCGAGAGGTACCGAGCATGAAGAAGCTAGTTTTTCTGGCCCTCCTGCTTTCGTTCACGCGGGTCGGCTACGCGCAGGAGGAGTACATGCAGCTCCTGCGCTCGGACGTGAAGACGCAGCGAGTCGCCATCGTTACCGAAGTCATGCAGCTGCAGGGCGAGGAGGCCGACAAGTTCTGGGAGGTCTACCGCGACTACGAGTACGAGGGAAGCAAGATCGGCGACCAGCGGGTGGCGCTGATCAAGGATTACGCGGCGGCCTACGAGACCATGACCGACGAGAAGGCCGAGGAACTCATGACGCGTGCTTTCGATATCGATCAGCAGCGCCTGTCGCTCGAGAAAAAGTATCACAAGGAGTTCGAGAAGGCTGTCGGTCCGATAACGGCAGCCAAGTTCATGCAGGTGGACAATCAGCTGAATCTGCTGATCGACCTCCAGATATCACAGTCCCTGCCGCTGGTGCAGAAGGGGATGAAGCACGAGGGCGAGCACGAGGGACACGACGAAATGTAGTAATGGCCCGATCGTCGCGGCGGGTCCGCGACGGCTTGCGAGAATCGGGGGGACGGCGGACTCGCCGTCCCCCTTTCTCTCATTGCCGCCCCACCCTCAAGGCGTCGCGCCCCCCGGCGCCGCCTGGACCTGGAGCTCCTGAAGTAGCCGGCTCGCTCCCAGATCGTCCGGCAGCACATCGACCAGCTTCGTTGCGTACTCGACGGCCGCTTCCATCTCACCCCGGTCGCGGTGGATGGTAATCAGGGCCAGCAGCAAGTCCGGGTCGTACGGGTGGCGCGCGTGCGCCTCGTCCAGCACCGCGAGGGCACGATCGGTCTCTCCGTTCGAGTTGAGCCCGATCGCGTAAACGAAGGAGAAGCGGGCCTGTTGGGGTGTGAGCTCAGCCGCCCGTCGGAGTGACCCGATCGCCTCATCGATTCTCCCCTGTCGGACCAGAAGCAGCCCGAGCACATGGTGGAGAGCGCCGTCGTCTGGCACTTCTTCGAGGGCCTGGCGCACGAGATCCTCTCCCTCCGCTTCTCTTCCCATGAGGCGATAGAGGTCGGCCAGGTTTGCGTACGCCTGCGTGTAGGCGGGCTCGAGCTCGATCGCCCGGCGGTAGGCGGCCTCCGCGTCACCCGGACGGCCTCGCTCCTGATACAGCAGCCCGAGGTTCGTATGGGCGAAGGCGCGATCCTCGTTCACGCGCTGCGCCTCCTCCAGCTCCTGGATTCCACCCTCGATCGTGACGGCTTGTTCAGGTGTGAGAGAATCGAGTGGAATCGAGGCGAAGGTGCGGGCCGCTTCGATGCGCACGGAGCGCAGCGGATCGTCGAACAGATGGAGGCCGAGGCGGAGTCGCTGCGACGGGGCCAGCGGCTGCATGGCGTACGCGGCGCAGACACGGACAAGGGGATCCGGATCGGACGCTCCCGCCTCGATCGCTTCGAGCGCTACCCGCCCGGCGTAGCCCTGCAGAAGGGCGAGTGCCGTGGCGCGCACGATTCCTGGCTCGGACGGGTCGCGGACGATAGCGGCAAGCTCGGCGTCGGCGCCCGGAGCCCCGGCACGTGCGGCATGGAGCACCTCACCATAGTGAGACGGCCGGTCCGGCCCATACCACTCGTCGACCGCTGCACTGGCCCAGGCGGCGGACCGGTCGTCGTGGCACGAGTTGCAGGCGTTCGGGGTGCCGAGCAACTCGGTGAGATCGGGCCGCGGGATCCGCATGCTGTGGTCGCTCCGCGGATCGATCACCATGTAGGTCGTAGGAGGCATGTGACATCCAACACACGATGCACCCGCGGTGCCGGCCTCGTGAAAGTGGTGGTCGGGCGTGTCGTAGACGGTGTGGAGGTGGCAGCGGGCGCATACGGCGTTCCCCTCGGTGCGGGTCCGCTGCAGCGAATGCGGATCGTGGCAGTCGGAACAGGTGACTCCAGCCATGAACATGCGGCTCTGCACGAACGAGCCGTACACGTACACTTCTTCGAGGATCTGTCCGTCGGAGTGGTAGAGTCCGACTTCGAGGATGTCGGGACGGTGAGTATCGAGGAGCGGTCGGCCCGGCGCGAAGCCGTGGTCGACGACCCGGCGTCGCGCGTGGCAGGGGGCGCATGTCTCGATCTGAGTGTTCGAAGAGCGCGGCGCCGTGCGTGTGGCGATCGAGTCACCGGGAGCGAACGTCCATGTTCCGCCGGAGCGGTCGGCCAGGTCCACGAGCAGGCCCACATCCGCGGCGCTTGCGTACCGATCTGCGCCCCCTGCCCCGGCCGAGTCCGCTTCGGCTGCTGGCCCGGCCGCTTCCTCGGCCCAGGCCAGATGTCCGGATCCCGGGCCGTGGCACGCCTCGCAACCGACGTCGATTTCCTCCCATGTCGTCTGATAGGAATTCGTCGCGGCATCGTAACCGCGCTTGAGATCGGTCGAGTGACAGGCCGCGCACATGTAGTTCCAGTTCAGGTACGGCCCGGTCCAGTGCAGCGGGTCGTCCCACCCGACCTCTTCCTCCGGGTAGAGGTGGAACCAACGTTGCCCGCCCTGCTCCGCCGGTCGCGTATCCCACGACAGAGTGAGTGCCTGGAGGCGGCCACCCGGAAACTCGATCAGATACTGCTGCAGCGGATCGACCCCGAAGACGTACGCGACCCTGTAGTCGTGGAGCTCGCCGTCCGCGCCGCGCGTGCGCACGTAGTATCCGTCGTCGCGCCTCGTGAAGGTCGATGTGTCCCCGTAGTAGGTGAGCGAGGCGTTGTCGAAGTCACCGAGCACGGTCGTCTCGTTCGCGACCTGCATCGCCAGGTCGTGGTGCGAGCCCGTCCACGCCTCATGCTCCTGGGCGTGGCACTCCGCGCAGACCGGCGAGCCCACGAAAGTCGCTTCCGTCAACCCCCCAGCCGAGTCGCCTGCGGCCGAATCCCCGCTGGCATCCGAGCACCCGGTCACACCAATCGCCGCGATGGCGGCCAGCCATACGGCGGCCTGACTCGCTGTGATCGGCATGGCTCTCATCGTTGTCGCAGTTCCAGCGTGAGCGGTCTATTGAATGACCAGGTGCCCGACGCGCGCTTTGTGGTCGGAGTTATACGGATCCACGACCGTCGCATACGAGCCCCGCTGCCACTCGACACGGCCGCTGCCGCCAACCCGAAAGAACATATGGTCGGCCGGGAAGACGCCGCGAGTGGACTGACCATCGGGAGGGGGCGACTCCGGAAAATAGCACAGCAGGTGCTGGATCACGGTCTGGCCATCCGACCACGTATTCAGGTCACCGGCCAGCACGGTGGCAAGTGGGTGTGTCTCGGCCCGCGCCCGATCACAGTCTTCGGTCTCCGGACTGATCTGCGGGAAGTCCTGTGGCGATTCTTCGTCGTCGAGGATTCGAACAGCTGTCGTTCCCTCCGCCAGCGCCAGCGCCCCGATCACGCCGAGACCCTGCCGGAGCCGGGTGGAATTGCCCGTGGCAAAGGTGCGTAGAAGGCTGGACGAGGTATCGAGGTGGAGGCTCACTACACGCAGACTGTCGTCTGTAGGGACATGCACCGTGGCTCCGACAGCCACCCGGCGCTGGGCTTCGAACGGCAGCTCGATGGCGATCGGATCGGTCAGGGGTAGTGTCGAGAGGATCGCGTTGCCACGATCCTCGCGCACTCCGTCGATCTCCTCATAGCCGTTTCGCATCGAGGGCACGTACAGCAGCGCAAGACCGCAGCGACGCGCCACTTCTAGGATGTCCAATCGCGGTCCGGCGTGCGGCGTCTCCACCAGGCGACTCGGCACCGTTGGGCCAGGTTTGACGGCCGGCACCTTGTCTGACGCCCGATACGCTTCCTGGACAAGGAGTATGAAAGGAAGGAAAGCGGGACCGAGGGGCTGCGGGCCGCTCTCCGTGCACGCCAGTCCCAGCTGCTCGCCGATGAAGCGCACCAGCTCCCCGCTTCCGCCATCCGTGTTCCACGTGACCAGTATCACCCGGGTGGTCGAGTCGCGGCTCGCGGAGACCTGCGGCAGTGGCTCGAAGACGGGGGGACCCACCGTCGCGCACCACGCCTGGAGGGTGGCCTCATCGGAGGAGCGCTCCGGCTCGAACCAGTGCAGCCACGGATCCGGGGTTCCCACGACCGGC
>JBFILW010000037.1:0-18278 GCA_041612005.1 Gemmatimonadota bacterium | reverse complement strand
TCGGAAGCTCGCTGGGAGCGATCGTCGGCTCGAGCCTCACGGCCAGCCTCGTCGGTGCCTTGCCACCTTTCACCCTCCTCCTGCTGGCCTGCGTTCCGCTCGAGGTTTCCGCTTGGGCGGCGAAGGCGCTGCAACGCCGCTCCGACCGGGCGCAGAGCGTGCTGCGGCGTGAAGACGGTCCGGTCTACGGCGGTGTGTGGTCGGGAATCCGAGTGGTGTTTCGCTCTTCGTACCTGCGAAGAATCGGGCTCTTCATCGTGCTCATGACCTTCGCCTCGACCGTTCTCTACTTTCAACAGGCGAATCTGATCGGCGAGGCGCTCGCCGATCGGGCTGCCCGGACGTCGCTGTTCGCGAAGTTGGACTTGGCCGTAAACGTGATCACGCTTCTCACGCAGGGGCTGGTAACCGTACACATTATCCGTCGGATCGGCCTCGGCTGGAGCCTCGCGATCGTGCCGCTGATCGCGTTTGCCGGCTTCTTAGCGCTCGGGCTGCTCCCGACCCTCGCCGTGCTGGTCACCGTCCAGGTCCTGTACCGCTCGATGCGCTACGCGCTCGCGAAGCCGACCCGCGAGGTCCTGTTCACCGTGGTCAGCCGGGAGGAGAAGTATAAGTCGAAGGCATTCATCGATGCGGCGGTGTACCGCGGCGGCGACCTGGTGAGCGGCTGGATCTACGCCGGTCTGGCGGCGGTGGGTCTGGCGGTCGGTGGCATCGCGCTGGTGGCCGTGCCGATCGCGGGACTCTGGGCCCTCACCGGACTGCAGCTGGGTCGGCAACAGAAGCGCCTCGAGACGGGTTGAGCCGGCTCGGGCACCAACGCATCATCAAGGTCCATCACCAGGACGGAGAGACGCATGAAGCTGACACGCCGCGAAGTGCTCAAGCTCGGAGTCGGCGCCGGGGCCGCTGTGGCACTGGGCTGGCGGCCAGCCCGTGCCGGGAATCCGACACGGCCGCAGCGCGACCTCATCACGAAGCCGATCCCGTCGAGCGGCGAGGAAATCCCGGTGGTGGGGATCGGAACGTCGCGGAGATACGACGTCGGGACGTCGGCCGCCGAGCGCGCCCCGCTAAAAGAAACTTTGCAGATCTTCGTTGACGCCGGCGGCACGGTGGTCGACACGGCGCCTTCGTACGGCAACGCGGAGACCGTCGTGGGCGACCTCGCCGCCGAGCTCGGGATCCGCGACCGGCTTTTCATCGCCACCAAGGTGCGGCAGGAAGGGAAGGCGGCCGGAGAAGCCGAGATCGCGCGCTCGTTCGAGCGATTGCGGACGGATCGCTTCGAGCTGCTCCAGGTGCACAATCTGCGCGACGTGGACACGCAACTGGGCACGCTGCGGGCCATGAAGGACGCTGGGACGATCCGCTACATCGGAGTCACCACCTCGTCACGCCGGCAGTACCAGCAGTTCGAGCAGGTGATGAGCAGCCAGGAGCTCGACTTCATTCAGGTCAATTACTCGCTGGCCGACCGCGGTGCCGCCGACCGGATCCTGCCGCTGGCGATGGATCGCGGGATGGCCGTCCTCGTCAACCTCCCATTCGGCCGCGGGCGGCTGTTCCAGGCCGTGGGCGATCGCACGCTGCCCGAGTGGGCAGCCGAGTTCGATGCGGAGAGCTGGGCCCAGTTATTCCTCAAGTACATCGTAGGCCACCCGGCCGTGACCTGCGCCATACCAGGTACGGCCAAGCCGCAGTACGCGCTGGACAACATCGGCGCCGCGATGGGCCGGCTCCCGGACGCAGACACGCTGCGTCGCATGGAGGAATTCTACGACTCGCTCGCTTGAGTCGACGCGACCTCGAACTCGAGGACATCAGGCATGGCTCGAACTCTGATTCTGGGAGCCGGCTTCGGCGGCATCACTGTTGCCACCGAGCTCAACCGTCTCCTCGGCACGGACCACGAGATCATGCTCGTCGATCGCTCTCCGGGCTTCGTCATGGGTCTTCGCAAGCTGTGGGCGCTGGTCGGAAAAGGCAGCCTCGAGGAAGGCACCCGGAAGCGGACACTGCTCGAGCGGCCCGGAGTCCGCTTCCTGCAGCGGGAGATTCTCTCGATCGTCCCAGCGACACGGAGCGTCGAGACCGACTCCGGCCGGCTCGATGCCGACTACCTGGTGGTGGCCCTCGGAGCGGAGCCGCGTCCGGACCTCATCCCGGGACTGGCCGAGCACGGGCACAACGTGTGGGACCCGCGCGACGTGCCGGCAGCTGTCGATGCGCTGGCCGGGCTCACCGCAGGCCGCATCGCGATCGTGATCGCGGGCGTGCCGTACTCATGCCCTCCGGCGCCGTACGAGTGCGCCATGCTGCTGGATGATCACCTGCGGGACCGGGGTCTTCGCGACAACATCGACATCGTGGTAACGATGGTGAAGCCGCTCCTGATGCCGAACGCGGGCGCCGAAGGCTCGACCTGGCTGGCGGGCCAGCTCGACGCGCGCGGCATCGAGCATCACACGGGGAAGGAAGTCGAGCGAGTCGAAGCCGACCGGGTGGTGTTCGCGGACGGCGAGCTGGAGTTCAATCTGCTGATCGGTGTTCCGCCACACCGTCCTCCCGCCGTGATCGCCAAAAGCGGTCTTGCGGGCAAGACGCCCTGGATCGAAGTGGATCCGGGCACCCTGCAAACGTCATTCGACCGTGTCTACGCGATCGGCGACGTGACGAAGATCACCCTCGCCAACGGTCTGGCCCTTCCGAAGGCGGGCCTGATGGCAGAGCTCGAGGGACAACGCGTGGCGGCGGCGATCGCCGCCGATGTGCAGGGTGAGGGAATGCCCGCAGAGTTCGACGGCCATGGATTCTGCTACTTGGAGATGGGCAAGGATAGCGCCGCCCTCATCCAGGGCGACTTCTTCGCCACTCCGGAGCCCGACGTGCGGATCGGCGACATTTCCGCCGTGAACGCCACGGACAAGGAGCTCTTCGAGCTCAACCGGCTCCAGGAGTGGTTCGGAGCCGCTCCGTGAGGCTCCGCTCGGCTGATCGATGAGGTTCCGTTTCCTGGTCGTGTCGTCGCTGCTCGCGCTGGCCCTGACGGCTGGAGCGGGGTGCACGCTGGTTTCGCCGACCGATCCGTTCGACGATGATGCTCGCTTCTGCGTAACGCAGAATCAGGGTGAATCGCTGCTGTGCTGTCCATCGCCCGGACTCGGGTGTCAGGCCGTGGAGGCGGCCAACGAGAGCTGAGGCAGCATGAGACAGGCCCACACTGAAACGGTACACATGGAGAGAAAGCACACTCTGTCTGTCATCACGATCGTCTGCGATGAGGCGGACCGAATCCGACCCAGTCTCGAATCGGTGAAAGACATAGCGGACGAGATCATCGTGCTCGACAGCGGCAGCACCGACGACACGGTAGCGATTTGCCGGGAATATACGGACCAGCTGTTCGAAACCGACTGGCCGGGAGACGGGATCCAGTTGCAGCGGGCGCTCGCGAAAGCGAGCAAGGATTGGGTCTTCCGAATCGACGCCGACGAGCGCATGTCACCGGAGCTTCGAACGGAGATCGAGGAGATCCTCGCTCGTGACTCGATCGCGGAAGTCGCGTTCAAGGTCCGGTGGGCGACGTGGTTCTTCGGCAGGTATCTGACGCACGGCGAGGCCGGCGTTTCGCACCTGAATCTGTTCCGTCGCGAAGGAACGACATACGACGACGCCCTTTGGCACGCCCGGCCCCACCACGCAGATGGGCGCGTCAGGACGCTGAAGGGGCGCCTGTACCACGACTCCTGGCGCGACATGCGGCACTTGCTCGACAAGCTGGCTGAATACGCGTGTACGCCGGCGCGGCAGCGCGCGGGGGACGGCGAGCGAAGTGGCCTGGCACGGGCGTTCGTGCACTCGATCGGTCGCTTCCTCAAGGTCTACGTCCTACGTCGGGGCTTCCTGGACGGTCGTCGCGGGTTGCTGATGGCCATCCTGTACACGCAGTACGTGTTCAACAAGTACGCGGCGATCTGGGCCGAGGGTCAACCGGGTCCTCCGGAAAGGCCCGGAGATAGGGCAGACGGCTAGGGATCCGCTAGAGATACTGGCTGACGCCTCGTTCCACCCAGGTGTTGTCGGACTTAAGGACGGCTGCCAGCCGCCGCAGGTTCTCGTCACGAGAGGACTGGTCTCGCTTCTCATGCCAGAGGTGAAGCACCGGGAGCGAGCAGCGCCCATCCTTGTGGTACACCCCATGCCGGATCAGCCGGATCGCGAGGTCCGAGTCCTCGAATCCCCAGCCCTCGTAATCCTCGTCGAGGCCATTCACCGCCAGAAAGTCGCGACGCCAGACTCCGAGGTTACAGGTCTTGCTGCCCACCCAACGGTGTGGACCGTACTTTCGAAGGAGGCCGAGCGGGAACCGAAACAGAGGGCGCAGCCGGACGACGTCGCGGCGATGGCGGATCCAGCGCAGCAGACTCCAGCGATGGATCGGGAGCTGCTCACGAAGCACAGTCTGGGTGAGAGCCGGCGACATATAGAGGCTGTTTCCGCGCACGTAGAACCCCGGCTCGGCCAGGCGCGCGTGCGTGGTGAGGAAGTCGGGGCGCACGATACCATCACCATCGAGAAACACGAGGTAGTCCGTATCCAGGGCCGCGACGGCACGATTTCGAATCGCCGCAGCGCGAAACCCCCGGTCCTCCTGCCATACGTGCCTGAGCGGGAACGGAGCGCCGTGCTGGAACTCGTGCACGACTTCCCGCGTCTCCGGGCCGGAGCCGTCGTCGGCGACGGCGACCTCGAATCCACCGTAGATTTGCTCGGCAAGGCTCGCGAGCACCGCACGAAGCGCATCTGGCCGGTTGTATGTGGTGAGAACTACCCCGATTCTCTGCACCATCACGTAAGCTAGAGACGAGACGATCGACATCATAGTGCGGCTTCCGAACTGGGTCGGGGACGTATGCAAGTCTCTGCCGACGCTGCATGCACTGCGCGAGGCGGGCTTCAGAGCCCACCTCGTCTTGAGGCACTCCCTGGCCGACCTGGTGGCAGGGTTCGGCTGGCCCGTGGTCACCGTCGGTGGCGGGATTCGCGGTCCGGCGCGAGCCGTGCGCAAGATCGACTGCGACCGGGCACTGCTGCTCACGACAAGCTTCGGAACCGCGGCCGCCGCGCGGTTGGGAGGGATTCGGGCTGTCGGGTTCCGCGGGGACTATCGAAGCTGGCTGCTCCACCGCGCCGTCGAATACCCGACAGGCGAGCACGAGGTCGCGAGCCTGTGGCTTCTGGGCCGTACGGCGCAGCAGACCTTTGCACCGGACTCCGTGTGGCCGGAGTCGGTGCCGGAGAGGATGGAGCTGCCGCTGACCGGCGAGCACCACGCGATGGCGAAGGAAGCGCTAGCGGCGCGCGACGTCGACGAGCCGTTCACGGTGCTGTGCCCGATGGCGGTCGGCAGGCGCGACGGGCACTCGAAGGTCTGGCCGCACTGGTCGGCGGCGAGCCACCGCCTGGCCGACCTCGGCCGCCGACTCGTGGTCTGTCCGGGTCCCGGCGAGGAGGACGCCTGCGCAGCTGCCGTTCCGGAGGCGACGCTGCTGCCCGGGGTCGGACTCGGAGCCTACGCGGCCATTTGCGCCCGCGCCGAGCAGGTGCTGGCCAACGACTCGGGACCGCTCTTCCTGGCGGCAGCGGTCGGAGCGCCCGTGATCGGGATCTACGGCGCAGCGGTGCGGTCCGAAGTCCGTCCGCTCGGAGCCGACTTCATCGGCTCGGACGAGGGCTGGCCGGCCGTCGACGATGTATTGTCGCGCCTGCCGACCTGAAGCTGGTCTCAGGCGTGGACTTTTGCTCCCGACGACCTCAGGATGTGCCCAATCGTGCCGACCTCCTCGACCAGGAGCTCGAGCACGTCGTCCAGCGCCAGGATGCCGATCAGCTTCTCGCGGCGGCCGGTTACGACCAGGCGGCGCGCCTTGACACGTGCCATCCTGGTAAGCGCGTCCTCGATCGGCGTTTCCTCGGTTACCGCCATGACCGGGCTGGTCATGACCGACGCGATCGGCGTCTTGTCCAGATCGAGATCGCGCGCCACGCACCGAACGGCGATGTCGCGGTCCGTGATGATCCCGATCGGCCGCTCGTGAGCATCGACGATCACCAGTGTCCCGACTTCGTTGTCCGCCATCCGCTTAGCTGCTACCCGAGCGCTTTCGTTCGGCGCCACCGTGATGACGGAGTGGGTGCAGACCGTTCCAACGGACATGATTCCCCTTCCTTTCCTGCCGCTACGGTTTCCTATTCAACCTTTACGATCTATGCGATCGGCCGCGGGCTATCTAGTCGTTGCCTCCCCGTCGCTTCCAGGTCAGAAACACGGGTGTGACGAGGGAAACGGAGGCGAGGAAGAACATCAAGACCGCGAGGGCCCGATAGTCTCGAGCGTCGAAGACCGTGCCCACGGTGATCAGGAAAAGGCCGAGCACGATTCCGATCACCCACTCCAGCAGGTGCCTTCCCCGATGGGCATCATGGGCCATGAGAGACCTCCGGATCGCCGTGCTCCGTCACCTCGCGCCACAGGCGGGGGTGCGCTTGCCACAGGTAGAGTCCCATCAGAACCGCCGCCGCGAGATTGACCCAAATGACCGGCCATCCCCACGGCAGCTGATCGATGACCGGCGCCGCGACGACTCGTATGATGACGAGGCCGATGAAAAACACGGTCAGGAACAGATAGAAGGTGAGGTACCAGATGCCGGGGTGGAGCTCGGTCTGTGAAATGATCCAGGCGGCGCCCAGCCCGATGCAGATGAACGCGATGAGGTGGATTCCGTTGTAGACGATGATCGGTCCCGGTGCCGAGAGGTCGGCTGTCGGACCGGACGTCCCGAGCACGGCGTTGCCGAGCAGCGCCGCCGTGAGGAAAAACGATTTGCCCGTCGCGAGGTTAACGAGTCCGTAGACTACGATGACGGTCACGTAGCCGATGAACCCGGCGATCAGGCCTTCGGTCAGTACTCGTTCTCGCTCAGCCTTCACTGTGCCTCCCGGTCGTTGCGGGATCGGTCGGGCGGTCGCGCTCAGTAGTCGAGCACGCGGAGAAGCGTCTGGCCTCCGGGGTGGACGATGCGGAGCAGCTCGTCCCGTCCATCCGACCCGGCCACGATCGTGAGCTCGGACGCGTGGGCGATCGAGTGGGTCATGTGACTCGCGACGTCGCCAAGGTCACCGAGCATGATCTCGATTCTGCCGTCCCGGTCATTGTAAGAAATCCCCCGCAGGGGATAGTCCGACTCCAGGTCCTGTGCGCCGATGTCGGGCTGATCAATCTCGATCGTCGTCCGCCGACTGGCGTTGCGATCGGTGAACCGCTGCAGGTGCTCCGCCCACTGTTCGGGCGGCACGGTTGATCCGACACTGTTGCCGGAATTCGATTCGCCCCCGTCACCAATCATCGTGAGAGATCTCCTCGCCGTTCGCGTCAGGGCCCTGAATGGGGCACACGCTTGACGTACCTTCACGAATGAGAAGCTAGTCAACCCCCGGCGGGGCGTCTGTCAGGGGTGATCGGTGTCCCCGTGTCAGGAGACAGTTGCCGGCTTGTGGTGGATCGCCCCACAGTAGACGATATTCCATGCAGACCTGATTCTCCGTTTCAAACCGTGGCAAAGTGGACAACCTCCCGGAGGGACCATGAAGAAGTGCGTCGGAGCGGCTTTTGCTCTCCTTTTCATAACATCGACCCCCGAGCTGTGGGCGCAGCAGCCGAAGCTGAGTCCCCGTGACTCGATCGCCGTCTCGGTGAACGGGAAAGAGATCTCCGTCGCCTGGGGCAGCCCATCAATGCGGGATCGCCAGATCTTCGGCGGCCTGGTTCCGTGGGGCCAAGTGTGGAGAACCGGGGCGAACGAAGCGACCGCCTTGCGTACGGAAGCCGATCTGGTGATCGGGGGGCAGCGCGTTCCGGCCGGAAGCTACACACTCTATACCATTCCCGAGCCCGAGAGCTGGACGCTGATCATCAACCGGGAAACGGGCCAGTGGGGCACGCAGTACGATCCCGGTCTCGATCTGGTCCGCGTCGCCATGGAGGTCGACGCGCTCGACGCACCCGTGGAGCAGTTCTCCATTCTCCTTGCGTGCGAGCTCGGCGAGCCGTGCGTCGACCTCAGCAACCCGAGCGTTCGCGTGGAGCGCATCATCCTCTCCATGGAGTGGGAGCGTACCCGGGCCACGGTAGAGTTGAAGCCAGAGACGGCCGGGGAGATGGACGCGGAGGACTGACGCCAGCGGTCAGGCGCCGACGAACTCCTGAATCCGGCTCATCTGCTCCGGGCGTCCGAGCACGATGAGGTGATCTCCGCTCCGGATGCTCTCATCGGGGCCGGGGTTGTAGGACAGCTCCTCCTCCCGGCCAGCCACTCCTTTCCTCAGCGCGATCACGATCAATCCCGTCTTGTCCCGAATCGCTAAATCGGCCAGCGTCTGTCCGTGGAGCGGCGATCCCTTGGGAACCTCGATCTCCTCGAGCCTGAGGGCGAGGTTCTCGCTTCGCGTGACGACGTCGACGAAGCTTACGAGGTGAGGTCGAAGCAACACGGAGGCCATGCGCACGCCGCCGATGATGTTGGGGCTGACCACGTGGTCGGCGCCGGCCTTATGGAGCTTCTGGGTCGTCTCGTCGTCGAACGCCCGCGCCACGATGGTCAGATTCGGCTGCAGATCGCGTGCGCTGAGACAGACGAAGACGTTGTCGGTGTCCGCGCTCAGCGCTGCCAACAGACCCCGGGCATTCCCGATTTCGGCCGCGATCAGCGAGTCATCGTTGGTGGCATCGGCCTCCAGGATCAGAGCCTCGGGGTCGATCTCCCGCACCAGCTTCGCCGAATCCGGGTCGATTTCGATCACGACGTACGGCGCGCCGGCGCTGACGAGCTCGCGGATGACCTGACACCCGGTTCTTCCGGCGCCACACAGGATCACGTGGTCCTTCATCTTGCCGATTCTCTTCATTGTACGCCGATTCCTGAACACGTGGGCGAGGTCCATCTCGACGAAAGCGGAGGTAATCAGGGCGAACCACACCCCCATGGCCGTGATGCCTCCGGCCAGGAGCACGACCGCGACCATGCGGCCCGCGCCGTCGAGAGGGTGCACCTCTTCATAGCCTACGGCGGTGATCGTGATCACCGTCATGAAAAAGGCGTCCGAGAGGCTGAACTCCGGGAACTGAAGAAAAGCGACCGTACCCGCGGCTGTAAGTACGGCGAGAAAGCAGATCAGGAACAGGAAACGGCGCCGAAATTCCGGCTGCCATTCCCCGCTGTCCCCATCGGCCATACGCTTCCTGTCCGTCACCGTTTCGAGAGCAGCTCGCCGAGATGAGAGGTCGGGCCGCACGATCGGACGCCCCGCCTCGGATGCGACCGTCAGCCCACGAGCACCTCAACGTACCGATCCGCGATCGCCGACATCAACAGTCGGCCGCATGTTTGGCGTCGGGAAAACCCCCACATGGCTTCCGCGAATCCTGTACAAAGCGGGGCGTGCCCTCCCTGACAGACTCTCCCGGTCGGCGAGTCTAGGTTGGGCCGTGCCAGAGTCGGCAGGTGCGTCGCGCACCGCACTTCAGACAAGGAGAGTTCAGGGTGCCAGACCCGACACGGAGAACCCACCGGCGTGATTCGTCGCTTACGCCAGGCCGCATCGCTTCGTTCGCGCTCGCGGCCGTCGTTGCATTGTCATGCGGCGGAGATAGAGGCGATCAGGCCACCGCGGGAGGCGATGCCCCCGGAGCGAACGGCGGTCAGTCCGAGGCGACGTCTTCAACGACAGGCTTCCCCCCGGCGCCGACGGGCGCGATCGATCAGGCGCTCGCTGCGCAAGGAGCGGAGCTGTTCAAGAGCCGCGGTTGCGTGGCGTGTCACACCTTCGGCGGCGGCCGGCTGGTCGGACCGGATCTCAACGGGCTGACCGACCGGCGCAGCTTCGAGTGGAGCTATGCGATGATCATTAACCCCGACTCGATGCTGGCCAACGACGAGACCGCCAAGGCCCTCCTGGCCGAATACTACACGCCGATGGCGAACTTGCACTTGCAGCGCGATGAGGCGTTGGCGCTGTACGAGCACATCAGGAATCAGGACGAAGGCGGCGACGCCGCCGAGGACTAGGGCATTCACGACCGACTGCCCGGATAGGAGTGCCCGATACTGTCGGGAACGCAGTGCTATGAACAAGCGAGGCGACATTATGAAAGGCAACAAAGGGGTGCACACCATCGCCATCACCACCCTGGTGGCTCTGGGTGCGCTGGCTCTGACCCTCGCCTGCGGGGGGCAGGGCACCGGAACAGCCAACGTGGGCGACATCGCCGCGGCACGCGGCCTCAGCGAGGCCGACATCGAAGCGGCGGTCAAGACCTTCGTGCCTACGGGACAACACGACGAGTACGTGTTGTTCGCGTCGGGCGGACACTCGGGGCAGGTGCTGGCGATCGGCGTTCCGTCGATGCGGCTCCTCAAGGTCATCGCCGTCTTCACTCCCGAGCCGTGGCAGGGTTATGGCTACGGCGCCGAAGAGCATGTCCGGCTGTTCGAGGAGGGGATGGTCAATGGGAGAGAGATATTCTGGGGTGACACTCACCACCCGGCCCTCTCCGAGACGGACGCCGACTACGACGGCGAGTGGCTGTTCATCAACGACAAAGCGAACCCGCGCGTCGCGGTCATCGACCTTCGGGATTTCGAGACCAAGCAGATCGTGGCCGATCCGCTCATGGGTTCGAACCACGGCGGAACCTTCGTGACGCCGAACACCGAGTACATAATCGAGGCGAGCCAGTACGCGGTGCCGCTCGACGGCAGCTACGCGAGCCTCGACGACTACGCCGAGAAGTACCGGGGCGCGGTCACGTTCTTCAAGTTCGATCGCGACGAGGGCAGGATCGACATCGATCGGACGTTTTCGATGGAGCTGCCGCCCTACTGGCAGGACCTCGCCGATGCCGGCCGCGGTCCGTCGTTCGGCTGGGCCTTCATCAATTCATTCAACACAGAGCTGGCCACGGGCGGCGATCCCGTGTTCGAGGCCGGAACGACGGCCAACGACATGGACTACCTGCACATCATCAACTGGCAGAAGGCCGCCGAAGTCGCCACCGACCCGAGCAAGACGGTCACCATCCAGGGTCGGACGGTGATCCCGATGCAGGTGTCGATCGACGAAGGGCTTCTGTTCTTCGTGCCCGAGCCCAAGAGCCCGCACGGAGTGGACGTAACCCCGGACGGGACGCGTCTGGTCATCTCGGGCAAGCTGGATCCCCACGCGACCGTGTATTCGTGGGCCAAGATCGAGCAGGCGATCGCGGATGGTAACTTCTCGGGCACCGATCAATACGGCATTCCGATCATCGACTTCGATGCCGCGATGGAGGCGCAGGTCGAGCTCGGGCTCGGGCCGCTCCACACTCAGTTCGCCGACAACAACACGGCGTTCACCAGTCTCTTCATTGAGACGGCAGTGGCGAAGTGGAGCCTGGATGACATGGCCGTGATCGAGAAGCTGCAGGTCCACTACAACGTGGGTCACCTGGCGGCCGCGGAGGGCGACACGAAGTCGCCGGACGGCAAGTACCTGGTGTCGCTGAACAAGTGGGCCTCCGACCGCTTCCAGCCGGTCGGGCCACTGCACCCGCAGAACTTCCAGCTCATCGATGTGAGTGGGGACAACATGCAGTTGATCTACGACTCCCCGATTGGGATTGGCGAGCCCCACTACGCACAAATGATAAAGGCCGACAAGCTGGATCCGATGATCGTGTATCCGCAGGTCGGTTGGGACCCAGGCACGATGTCGCCGGCAGAAGATCCTGCGCTGCCTGGCGAGGAGCGGATCGAGCGTCGCGGGAACGAGGTGCACGTCTACCAGACCGCGATCCGCAGTCACTTCACGCCGGAGATCATCGAGCTGAACCTGGGCGACAACGTGGTGTGGCACATCACGAACATCGAACAGGCTCAGGAGACGACCCACGGCTTCACGATCGACAAGTACAACATCAACCTCAGCCTGGAGCCTGGCGAGTCGCAGGTCGTCCGGTTCGTGGCTGACAGGGCGGGAGTATTCCCGTTCTATTGCACGGAGTTCTGCTCCGCGCTGCACCTCGAGATGACGGGGTATATGCTGGTCAAGCCCTAGGCCAGTACACTAGCCTCGCTTGCCGATGTGCCCGGGTCGTCCGCCGGATGGTCCGGGCACATCCACGATGAGTAGCTCTACAATCGAGGGATACACATGGATCGCCTCACGTCCTTCTTTCAGGGGGAGATGTCCCGGACGAGCCGGATCCTGGTGGTGATCGCCGCGCTGGCGATCCTGCCGGCCCTGTTTCTGCCCGTGTGGCAGATCACGCTCAAGGCGCCGCAGTATCCGGCCGGCCTCGACATGATCATCTACGCGAATACCGTTGCCGGTGACCTCAACGAGGTCAACATCCTCAACCACTACATCGGCATGCAGCACATCGAGCCGGACGAGTTCCCGGAGTTCAAGCTGCTGCCGTTCTTCATCCTTCGCTTTCTCGCCTTCGCGGTCCTGGCGGCCCTCGTCGGTCGCATGCCGATCGCGGCTATCGGCTACATCGACTTCGTGATGTTCGGCATCGTGATGCTATTCGACTTTCAGGGCTGGCTGGCGGCGTACGGGACGAACCTCTCGCCGGATGCTCCAATCACGCTGGCCCCGTTCGTTCCCAAATTCCTGGGCACGACGCAGGTCGCGAACTTCACGGTTGTCAGCCGCCCCGCCATCGGCGCGATCCTGATGGGCCTGGCGGGTCTGATGGGGCCCATCGCGCTCGCGTACGAATGGATCCGCTTCCGCAAGCAACCGGCAACCGAGCGGACCGGGGCACAATGATCGTGAGCGGGTCCGCCAGGTTGACCGCCGCGGCCATGATGCTCGCAGCCATGGCCATCCCATCCGGGCTTCGGGCCCAGACTCAGCAGCAGCGTGGGCATCATCCGGTCCTGGAGGTGAGCGGCGGCGGTGACTTCTCGAGCATCTCGTCGGCCTTGGCCGCGGCCCCATCCGGTGCGACGGTGGTCGTAAACGCGGGCGAGTATCGCGAGAGGTTGCGGATCACGGCGCCGGTCACGCTCGAAGGCCGGGGTTGGCCCGTGATCGATGGCGGAGGTGAGGGGCACGTCATCGAAGCGACCGCGGACATTCATATCTCGGGCTTCGTGATTCGCGGCTCGGGGATTCGGGTGGACTCGGAGGACGCCGGAATCATGGTTCGCGATGCGACGGCCACGGTGGCCGGCAATCGTCTCGAGGACGTCTTCTACGGGATCTACCTGAAGAATGCCCCCGGCTCACGTATCCGCGATAATCACATCGAGGGAAAGCCGCTTCCACGTCCGAGGCGCGGGGATGGAATCCGTCTCTGGTCGAGCTCCGGCACCGTGGTCGAGAGCAACCGGATCGCGGCGACCCGCGACCTGGTCGTATTCTTCTCCGACAGCCTCGAGATCCTGGACAACTACGTCACCGACGGCCGGTACGGCCTGCACTACATGTACAGCCACCACAACCGCTTCTTACGCAACCGGTTCGAACGCAACGAGGTCGGCGCCTTCATCATGTACTCGAGGGACATCGAGCTCCGTGACAATGTGTTCGCGAAGGCTTCCGGCATGGGTAGCATGGGGCTCGGGCTGAAAGACGCCGACGACATCGTGGCCGAGGGCAACCTGTTCGTCGGCAATGAAACCGCGATCTATCTCGACAACTCGCCGCTGACGCGCGGCTCCATCAATGAATTCTCTCGCAATCTGGTGCTCAACAACACAGTCGGTGTGCGACTGCTGCCGGCGGTAAAAGGAAATGTCTTCGCCGACAACGATTTCATCGACAACCGGCGGCCGGTCGAGATTACCCGTGGCAGCGGCGGATCAAACTCCCGGAACGAGTGGAACTCCAACCACTGGAGCTCATACGCGGGCTTCGACCGCGACGGCGACGGGCTTGGCGACACGCCGTTCGTGCACGCGCGGATCGCGGACGAGTGGGTCGCGCGGCACCCGTCGCTCCAGATCTTCGCCTTCAGCCCCGCCGTTCAGGCACTGGACGTTCTGGGCCGTTTCTTCCCGCTCCTGCGCCCGGAGCCGGTCGCGGTCGACTTGACGCCGCGGGTGCGGCCGGAGCGCCTGGCTCGCTGGCAGGCATCGCCGCCGGTGGCCACGGCTGCCCCGCAGCGCAGTCGTCTTCCCAAGGCTGCAGGCGCCGCTGCGTGGGCCGGGCTCGGTCTGATGGCGCTCGGCGGGTTGGGGTCCGCGTTCCGCAAACGATCATCACGACGACGTGCCGGGACACGCACGAAGGAGACGCCATGATCACGGCCAGGTCCCTGACCAAGCGGTACGGGGAGCACGTCGTTCTGGACTCACTGGATATGGACGTGCCACGCGGGCAGCGCGTGGCGCTGCTCGGCCTCAACGGCGCCGGGAAGACCACGCTCCTACGCTGTCTGCTCGGCCTCAGCCGTTTCGATGGGAGCCTGACGCTGGATGGGCTCGCGGCCGGCTCCGGCTCGGAGGGCAGGAGCGTGCGTGCTCAGGTGGGATACGTGCCTCAGCAGCCACCCCGCTATGACTTTCGTCTGAGCGAATTCGTCGAGTTTTTCTGCCGCATCCGCGGCTGTCCGGCGGCTGGCGCCGAGCGCATCCTCGAGGACCTGGGGCTGTCTCTGGCTACCGACGGCGGCAAGAAACTCCGCGAGCTCTCGGGTGGAATGCTGCAAAAGGCGCTGCTGGCGGTCGCGATGGGGAGTGGAGCTCCGGTGCTGCTGCTCGACGAGCCAACCGCCAGCCTCGACCCGAGCGCCCGCCGCGACTTCCTGAATGCGGTTCGAACGGCACCGTCGGACCTGACGCTCCTCTTCGCCTCCCACCGCCTGGACGACGTCGAAGCTCTGGCCGACCGCGCGATCATCCTGGAGGCCGGAAAGTTCGCCTTCGACGGCAGCCTCGAAGAGCTGTGGCGCCGGACCGGGGTCGAACGGCTGGCCCGCTCGGACGGAAGCGACGCCCCGCCCGTGCTCGAAGACATTCTGGCCCGGATCATCCGCGACGCCGAGCCCGGACGAGACACCGAGCCGCCTGCGGAGATAGAGAACTTCGATCCCGGACCGCGCCTGTACGTGGAGAACGATAAATGAGCGCCGTGAGGCTGCTCGCCCGTCGCGAGCTCCAGGACTCGGTCCGCACCTATTGGTTTCTGGTCTACTCCGGCGTATTCGTGGTCGGAGGGCTGTTGCTAATGGTTCTCGGCGGAGCCCAGAGCACCGTGCTCGGCTACCGGGGATTCGCGCGTGCTATTGCCGGACTCATGCATCTCGCCCTGTTCGTAGTACCGCTGATGGCGTTGTTCCCGGCGGCATCGGCCCTTGCGGGCGAGCGGGAAGTCGGCACTCTCGACTACCTGATGGCGCAGCCCGTGACGCGGCGTCAGATCTTCGCCGGGAAGTGGCTGGGCGTCTGGGGGGCCGTCGTCCTGGCCCTCGCCGTCGGGTTCGGCAGCACCGGATTCGTGGCGACACTGCGTGGCGTGTCGCCCGCCCTCGTCTTGGGACTGTTCGTGTTCACCGTTCTGCTCGCGACGGCCTTCGCTTCACTCGGCCTGCTGCTCTCGGCCGCCAGTCCATCCGCCCGCCGCGCCAACAGCATCGGAATCACCGTGTGGCTGGTCTTCCTGACGCTGGGTAGTCTGGGTGTGATGAGCGCGTTCATCCGCTGGGGACTGCCCGAATGGGTGCTTACGGGATGGGCGTTGCTAAACCCGATCGAGGCTTGCCGCCTGGCTGTTTTGCCACTGCTCGACTCGGACGCGAACTTGTTGGGACCGGTCGGCGCAGCTCTGTTCGCCTCCCTCGGGCGCGGCGGGTTGATCGCTGCGGCCACCGCGTCGCTGCTGGGCTGGACTGCGCTCGGACTACTGGCCGGCTCGCGGCTATTCCAGAACGAGGAGCGGTAGGCGGGAGACGAACCAGAACCAGGCCGACCGGAGGCTCGCGATGAGATTGGACGCAACGAATCCACGGGCAAAGCGGTGTGTTGGAGCGTCAGCGCTCACGCTGATCTTGACGGTGCTGGCGGCGGCATGCGGGGGTCAGTCCGAACAGGAGGAGGTCGAGGATCCGGATGCGCTGCGGCAGGCGCGGGGCGATTCGGTGCGGCAAGCCGATGCCGCGTTCGACCCGTCCGCGTTCGACACGATCAGCTGGAACACACCCGAGGAGCGCCTCGAGCGCGGAGCCGTCGTGTGGAACTTCAGCTGCAGCAAGTGCCACGGTGACCGGGGGCTCGGCGATGGGGAGCTCGCACGCGTCGAAGAGCTCACCATGCCTCCGATTGCGGACTGGGAGCACGCGGGTGACGTTCCGACCATCCGCCGCCAGATCTACGTTGGTCACGAGACCGAGATGCCCACCTGGGGCCTGTATGGCCTCAAGTATCGAGATATAGACGCCGTCGCGTATCATATCGAGAACGTGCTCCGCGCCCAGCCATAGGAGGTCGCGATGGGTCGGGAGCCGACGAGGAAAGAGCTCAGGCCTGAGGAGATCCGAGCGTTCACGAAGGGACTGCTCACCGACCTCCAGGCTTTGGAGTCGATGCTGCTTCGCGATCTGTTCGAGACCGGCATTCGCCGGATCGGAGCGGAGCAGGAACTCTTCCTCATCGATCGGGGCGGACGCCCGGCCCCTATCAGCATCGAGCTTCTCGAAGATCTGCAAGGCGAGGAGTTCACGACTGAGCTGGCTCGCTTCAATCTCGAGATCAACCTCCCGCCGATCGAGTTTCGGGCCGGGTGCTTCGAGGATCTGGAGGAACAGCTCACCCGACTGGTCGGAACCGCGCAGGAGCGGGCCCGCATGCACAAAGCCGAGGTCCTCCTGACCGGGATCCTGCCCACCCTGATCCCGTCGGATGCCACGCTCGAAAACATGACGCCCCGGGAGCGCTTCCGGACTCTGAACGACGTGATGTCACAGCTCTCCGGCGGATCGTACCGGCTGCAGATCGAGGGCGCGGACGAGCTGAACTTCGTGCACGATTCCGTGATGCTCGAGGGTTGCAACACGAGCTTCCAGATCCACCTGCAGGTGGCGCCCGACGAGTTCGGGCATCTGTACAACGTCACGCAGGCGATCACGGCCCCGGTGCTCGCCGCCTGTGTCAATTCACCGCTGTTTTTCGGGCGCAGGCTGTGGGCCGAGACGCGCATCGCGCTCTTCCAGCAGTCGATCGATACGCGCCGCACGTCGCCACACCTGCGCGAGGTTACGCCGCGGGTGCGGTTCGGCGAGCGCTGGGTGGAGCGCTCGGTGCTCGAGGTATTCAGGGAGGACATCGCTCGCATCCCGGCTCTTTTTGCTGCGGAACGCCCTACGAATCCGTTCGAGGAACTCGAGGGCGGCCGGATTCCGAAGCTCCCCGCGCTCCAGCTCTACAACAGCACCGTGTACCGGTGGAATCGACCCTGTTACGGAATCACGAATGGGAAGCCGCACCTGCGGATCGAATGCCGTGTGCTGCCGTCCGGACCGACAATTGTCGACGAAGTCGCGAATACGGCCTTCTGGGTCGGCAGCGTCCTGGGAGCAGCCACCGAATATGGAGACATCAGAGACCGCGTCCGCTTCGGCGACATTCGCGCCAACTTCCTGGCGGCCGCGCGGCGGGGACTCTCCTCCGGCTTCACGTGGCTCGACGGGCGGATCGTCAGCGCTCCGAGGCTCATTCTCGATGAGGTGATCCCCCTGGCGCGGCGGGGGCTGGCTGAAGCCGGCATATCCGATGCCGAGATCGACCGTTACCTCGGGATCATCGAGACTCGAGTCGACCGCCGGCGCACCGGAGCCGGTTGGTTGCGCCACTCCCTGGACGCGATGGCCGATTCGGGGAGCCGGGTCGAGCAGATGGCCGCGCTCACGGTCGGGACCCTGAACCGACAGACGAACGGCGCGCCGTGTCACGAATGGGACCTGGCCGGAATCGGTGAAGCGGGTGGGTGGCGCTACAATTACGCCCGCGTCGAGCAGTTCATGACGACCGATCTGTTCACGGTGAAGGCGGATGAGCTGGTGGACCTGGCCGCCCTAGTCATGGACTGGAAGCACGTGCGCCAGGTCCCGGTGGAGGACGATGAGCGCCGGCTGGTGGGGCTGGTATCTTACGGCGCGGTTGTGAGAGAGCTTGCCGCCGCGCATTCCCGCCAGGGAGACGTCTGGGTGGCGGTGAGCGAGATCATGG
>JBFILW010000036.1:0-18386 GCA_041612005.1 Gemmatimonadota bacterium | reverse complement strand
CCGCGGCGGGGGTCGAGGGCAAGCAACGGGCGCGCGAGCGTCTGCAGGCCACGCGCCGCTGGCTCGAAGGCGATGCTCCGCCGCCGGGACCTGGCCTGTCTCCGCCCGCTTCGGTACGACGTTCGAGTAGCGGCGGGGCCGGTGCGACCGTGCCGCGATTCGAGCTTCCGGCGGCGGATGGCCTCCGTTCCTCATTCAGCCCCATGGCGTATCGGGCGGCGGTTGCGGAAGCCATCGAGTACATACTGGCCGGCGATGTCTTCCAGGTGAACCTGTCTCAGCGCTTCGAGCTCCCGTTTCGGGAAAGCGCCCCCGTTGCGTACACCCGGCTGCGAGACGGCAACCCGGCTCCCTTCGGCGCCTACTTCAAGGGGAGCGCCGCGACGATCCTCAGCAGCTCGCCCGAGCGCTTTCTTCGTTGCGACGCGGATGGAGCGGTGGAGACGCGCCCCATCAAGGGTACCAGACCGCGGGCCGATGACCCGACCCACGATCGCGACCTTGCACGCTCGCTCCGAGAGAGCCGGAAGGACCTGGCGGAAAACCTGATGATCGTCGATCTGCTCCGGAATGACCTCTCACGCGTCTGTCGGCCCGGGAGCATCGAGGTTCCTGCCCTGTTTCAGCTGGAGAGCTACGCCAGCGTGCATCACCTGGTCTCGGTGGTGACCGGGAAGCTCGAAGCCGGTCTCGGTGCGGTCGATCTTCTCGCCGCCTCGTTTCCAGGAGGATCCGTCACCGGTGCCCCGAAGATCCGCGCCATGGAGATTATCGCCGAGTTGGAGCCGGTACCGCGTGGACCGTATTGCGGCGCCATCGGATATCTAGGCTTCGACGGGAGCATGGACACGAACATCGCGATCCGCACCATCGTCAGGGCCGGTGACCGGAGCTACTTCCACGCGGGCGGCGCCGTGGTGGCGGATTCGGATCCGGAGGGCGAGTACGAGGAGACGCTCCACAAAGCCTCCGGGCTGCTGGCAGCGTTCGGGATCAATCCGTCCGTTCTCTACGCGGTTTGATGCTCGAATGATCCTTCTCATCGACAACTACGACTCGTTCGTCTACAACCTGGCGCGCTACTTCCGCGAGCTTGGCCAGCAGGTGCGGGTCGAACGGGCTGATTCGTTGTCGGTGCCGGAGGCTGCCGCGCTGAGGCCGACCCACCTCGTCGTCTCGCCGGGCCCCTGCACTCCTGCCGAGGCCGGCATATCGACTCCGCTCATTCGGGAACTGGGGCGGTCCGTCCCGATTCTCGGAGTCTGCCTTGGCCACCAGTGCATCGGGGTCGCGTTCGGAGGCCGCATCGTCCGCTCGATCGAGCCGTGGCACGGAAAGACATCGCGGATCGCGCACGATGGGACCGACCTCTTCGCCGGCCTCCCGAACCCGCTCCGCGTCACCCGGTACCACTCGCTGGTTGTAGATGAGGCGGAGATGCCGGACGAGTTGGTGGTAACGGCGCGCAGCGAGCGGGGCGAGGTGATGGCGCTCCGACATCGCCGGTATCCGGTGTGGGGCGTTCAATTTCACCCCGAGGCGCTACTCACGGTCGGCGGCAGAGAGTTGCTGACGAACTTTCTCGCTCTCGGCGGCGGGACTCCGAACTCGACAGATACGGCGGGTATCGGTATCAGCCGCGAGTTGATTGGTGTCGTGCCGGACGCGCCTTAGCGTGACTCGTGGTTTCAGGTTCCGCGCTGATCGGTCGGCTCACACGATGCGCGATCGGTCCACGGAACGGTACTGGATCGCTTCGGCGACGTGCTCAGCCCGGATCGTGTCGGAGCCCGCGAGGTCGGCGATAGTGCGTGACACCCTGAGAATGCGGTGGTAGGCCCGGGCGCTCAGCCGTAGACGGTCCATCGCGTCCCCGATCAAACGACGACCCTCCAGCCCGGGACGACAGAATCGTTCCAGCTGACCAAAATCGAGCCATGCGTTGGTCAGTGGGGTGCCGGCCGAACTGTCCGAGCTGTTCGGGCACGGATTCGCGTGCCGTCCCGCGGCTACCTCCCGCACGCCTCGGACCCGGCGCGCGACTCTCCGGCTCGATTCTCCGCGACGATCCCCGGAGAGATCCTTCCACGAGACCGCACGCACATCCACGTGCAGGTCGATACGATCCAATAGGGGGCCGCTCACCCGGCTTCCGTATCGGCGCACCGCATCCGGGTCACACGTACATCGCTCGTTGCCGCCGGCGTAGTAGCCGCAGGGACAGGCGTTCATGGCAGCGACGAGAAGAAAGCGGGCCGGAAAGTTGACGGAGGCCCGGGCGCGCACGAGCCGCACACACCCCTCCTCGACCGGCTGACGGAGCAGCTCGACAGAGTGGGGGCGGAACTCCGGGAGCTCGTCCAGGAAAAGGACGCCGGCATGCGCCAGAGACACCTCTCCCGGACGCGGCTCGGGTCCTCCACCGACCAGGCCCGCGGCGCTGATCGTATGGTGAGGCGCTCGGAACGGCGGTGACCGGATCAGGCCGCCGTCGGCCGGCAGGTGCCCGGCGACACTGTGCACGGCGGTCACTTCGACCGCTCGGGGCAGATCCAGAGCTGGGAGGATCCCGGGCAGTCGCCGGGCCAGCATCGTCTTCCCCGTCCCTGGCGGCCCCCGCAGCAGGATGTTGTGACCGCCGGCTGCCGCGATCTCGATGGCCCGCTTCGCGCTCTCCTGGCCGAGGACGTCCCGAAGGTCCGGCAAGTGCGCAGAGGGCCGTTGGCCCAGTTTCGGACCTGAATCGCGGAGCAGGCGCCCCTCGCCGCGCAGAAAAGCCACGACGCCGTCGAGGCCGGTGGCGCCCAGCACAGCGATCCCCTCTACTGCGCTGCTCTCGGCCAGGTTGGCGACTGGCACGATCAGTCCGTCGATCTCCGCGCAGCGGGCGCAAAGCAGCGCGATCGGCAGGCCGCCTCGGATCGGCCGCAAGCTTCCGTCCAGGCCCAGCTCGCCGACCATTGCGTAACGGCGGGCTCGGTCCGGAGGCACCTGGCCGGCGGCCGCCAGGATCCCGACCGTGATCGGGAGGTCGAACGCGGAGCCCGCCTTCGGAATGTCAGCGGGCGCCAGGTTCACTGTGATCCGGAGGCCTGGAACCCGCAGACCGCTGTGGGCGGTCGCGGAGCGGATGCGCTCGCGGCCTTCGCGGACGGCGCTCTGCGCTAGGCCGACGATCTGGATGAGCGGCGTTCCACGTGTGATCGCGACCTCGACCTGGACGGGGAAGGCCTCGATGCCGCGGAGCGCGGCGGACGGCACGGTGTGCACCATGCCGGGGACATGGCGGACCCCGTCAACCGGGAATCAACCGTGGCTGTCTCAGGCGAGCCGCGGCTCGGGGATCAGTTGCAGCAGGTAAACTCGGTGAATCCGGCGGTCCCGTTCGCCTTGGCAGCCGTGACCTGGTACGACCGGCCGGCCTGGAGCACGAGCTCGTTGGCAGCATCCACCTGGGCACCGGGCGGCGTGACGCCGTGCGTTACCGGGGACGTGATGTTGTTTACGGGACCATTGGCGTTCTCTGTGACGATCAGCCACGCAATGCTGTCTGAGAACGCGTCGGTCCGGCTCACGCGCAGGCTGGCGACGTTGCCGGCGTCCCAGGAATACTGGGGCGTCAGGTTCGTGCTCGTGCTCACGTTGACGGTGAAGTCCGGCACTTTCGGACCGGGACCCGGGATTGCCTCGTTGCTGCAACCGACCGCTGCGACCATAACGATCGCGACCGACACCGCGAACGTGTTACGGTGTTGTGATGATGTCACTGCTCCTACTCCTTCTCAGATCTCCTCGGGCTCGTCCCACGTCTCGGACCAGAACGAATCCTCTTCGGCGCGGACGTCCTCGATGTCCAGTGGCTCGCGCTCTTCTACCCGCAAAGTTCCCTGGTGCTCGATCTGGCTCACCATTTCGTCGGTCACGGAGCCGCGACCGGCGCGGGCCCGGCTCCTGAGCAAGCGAACGACCACCGCGACCACGGTCAGAACGGTCAACCAGAACGCGAACCTCATATACATGAATCAACCATCTTGCCTGCCGCGCGGCAACGCTCCATCGTGTCGCTCGCACGCTCGGGAGGAATAACGTCCTCACAACCGAGAACATGACATCAGACGCCGTTCGCTCCGAAGCCCCGGGGCCGCTTCGCCTGGACCAGCTCAGCTGGACCGGAGCGCTGGAGGCCCTGCGCCGCGACCCGCGAATGATCCTGCCGGTCGGCAGCTGTCTACAGCACGGACCGCACCTTCCGCTCGGGACCGATACGTTCATCATTACGCGCATCGCGGAGGACATCGCACGCCGCCACGGCATTCTCGTGGCGCCCACGCTCCCGTACAGCGTTGCTTCCCGCGGCGAGCGGGAGTATGCGGGCACCGCATCGCTCGACGCGAAGACGCTGCACCGGGTGCTCAACGAGCTGGTCGAGAGCTGGGCGCGCCACGGGTTGTCGGAGATCGTGCTTATGACGGCACACGGCTTCGGCCCTCACCTGCGAGCGATCGCGACGGTCGTGAGCGACTCGGTCCGCGTCAGGGCCGTCGATCTGCACTCGATCGACCTATCCCCGTTCATCGGGGCGCCGCTCGCCGCTCAGCACGCCGGCGAAGTCGCGACCGCTCTCATGCTTTATCTGGCGCCCGAGCTGGTCCGGGTCGATGCAGTTCGGGATCGGGTGCTTTCGCCGTCCCAAGTCCGACAGCTCGTGATCGGCGAGGAGCCGGTACCTCCGGAGGGGTCGGACGGCGTACTCGGACGGCCGTCGCTGGCATCTGCCGAGGAAGGCCGGAATATTTATGAGTACCTCGTCGATCACATCAGTGGCCGTCTGCATGGGAGTGAGAATGGCCCAGCCTGAAGGGCGCCGGATCCGCCCGCTGCTGCCGATGGCATTGGCCGGCCTGACGCTGATCGCGGATCCGTCGCCGCTGGCGGCCACTCAGCAGGCCGGTGCCGCTGCGGACGAGGAGATCGACGCCGGTCGGTTCGAGATTGTGGTAAACGGCCGTCGGGTGGGGACCGAGGTCTTCGCTATCCGTAAGGTCGGCACCAAGGTGCGCGCGGTGGGGCGGCTCCAGTTGGAGAAGGGGGAGGACCCGTGGTGGCCGTTCGAGGTCCGCATGCAGACGAATGCCGATCTCGAGCCCGAGATCTACGATCTTCGGTATCTGGCCGGACCAACCCAGACAGTAATCGGGCGGCGCACCGAGAACGGTCTGATGATCCACACTGCCACCGGGGCAGGCGAACGCTTCAAAGAGTTCGGTACGGAGAGCGGGACGATTATTCTTGAACACGGCGCGGCGCACCATTTCGTGCTCCTGTTCCAGCGGCTATCGCCCAACGGAAGCAGCGCGCAGGGGGGAACCGTGCCGATCATCGTTCCGAGCAGGAACGCGGCGGCGAAGGCTCGCGTCCGCAGAATCGGCGACGCGACGCAGACGATCGCGGGGCGGGAGGTCGCCGTAACGCGATACGAGGTACAGCTGGACGGCCGAAAGGCCGAGGTCTGGGTGGGTCCCGGGGGCCGGGTTCTCCGGGTCTCGTTGCCCGACACCGGTTGGCTGGCTACCCGAACTGAGGGAGAGTGACCGATGGTCGATGCCATGAACAGCGCTCGAACCGAAGCCGCCGCGGATGGAGAGAAGCCGCTGCCGAACCTCTTCACCCGCTTGATCATGGTGTTCGTATCGCCGGGGGCGCTCTTCGGGCGTCTCAAGCACACACCAAAGTGGCTGGGTGCCTTCCTCCTCGTCCTCGTGCTTACCGGAGCCGCGACCAGCCTGCTTCTGCCGGAGGAGATGGTTCGCGAACAGATTACACAGGGGGTAGCGACCGACGCGTCACCAGAGCAGATCGAGGGCGTCGAGAGGGTCGCGGATTTCTTCGCCTCGCCAGCCGGCCGTGCAGCGAGCATGCTCCTGAACTCAACGGTCGCCGGGATCTTCTTCGTCATCTTCGTCGGCATCATCATGCTGGTGTTCAACGTGTTCATGGGCGGGGAGGCGAGATTCAAGCAGCTATTCTCCTTTACAAGTCACGCCTCGCTGATCACCGCGGTCGGTTCGGTGGTTTCCGTGCCGCTCAAGATAGCAAAGGAAGACGTAAGAGCCGGATTGAACCTGGGCCTGTTGTCACCGGTCGACTCGGGGTTTCTGAACAACTTCCTGACCGGTCTGGACATTTTCGCGATCTGGGCGACGATCGTGCTGGCGATCGGTCTCAGCAAGCTTTACATGAACCGGTCCATCGGCGGCATCGCGATCATCCTGTTCATCATTTTCGCGCTCGTCGTCGCGGTCGGTGCGGCGCTCACTCCGGGAAGCTGATGGAGCGGGTGGCCGCTTGAACGGCCTGACCCGCTAAGGTGTTAACGTTCTAGCGGTTTACGCCTCTGGAGCCCGCTGAAACCTATCGGGCCGCTCGGGCGTACCTGATGTGGGCCGGAACAGCCCCGTTTACGGGCGTCCGCTATCTCCCGACGCTGAATGAATCTCAGGGCGCGGCCCGGCGCCCTCGGCGTCTTACCTGACAAACGACAATGAGCCGTAAGCGTAAAGTACTCATAGGGATTGGCGTCGTCGTCGTGCTGGCTATCTTCGCCGTCCTCTCGCTGAGGTCGGAGAGCGGCCAGGTCACGGATGTCCGAGTCGAGCAGGTCAGCCGTCGAGACCTGGTCGCGAAGGTGACCGCCAGCGGACACATCGAGCCCAAGCGCTCCGTCGACATCAGTGCCGACATCTCCGGACGAATCGTGGAGCTCCCGGTGGAGGAGGGGCAGGACGTCACCGAGGGCGACCTCCTCCTTGTCATCGACCCCGCCCGCTATCGGGCGGCCGTCCAGCAGTTCCAGGCCGGCCTCGCCGAGGCGCGAGCGCGTGAGGCGCAGGCACGCTCGGCGTACGAGCAGGCTCAACGTGACTACGGGCGGACCCAGGCGCTCAAGGACGCGACGCCGGACCTGGTCACGGACCAGGAGCTGGAGCTGGCGCGGACCGAGGCTGCAGTCCAAGAGGCCCTCTGGAGGGCGGCCGAGCACGGCGTGGCCCGGGCGAGCGCCAATCTCGCCGAGGCGCAGGACCTGCTGGACAAGACCGTCATCCGGGCCCCGATGAGCGGTCGCATCACGCGCCTCAACGTGGAGCGCGGCGAAACGGCGATCGTCGGTACGATGAACAACCCCGGCAGCCTCCTGCTCACGGTGGCTGACCTTTCCGAGATGGAGGCCGTGGTCGAGGTGGACGAGACGGATGTCCCCGAGATCAGCATCGGCGATTCCACCCTGATCGAGATCGACGCCTTCCCCGGCAAGACCTTCGTGGGACGGGTGACCAAGATCGGCAACAGCTCGATCAGACCGCGCAGCTCGCTGCAGAGCTCCGCCGAGCAGGCAATCGACTTCGAGGTCCGTATCGAGCTTGAAGACCCGCCTCCGGGCATCCGCCCGGACCTCTCGGCGACATCGGATGTGGTGACGGCTGCGAGCCGCGGATCGCTGGCGATCCCGATCATCTCGCTGACCCTCGTGTCGCGGGACGATATCGAGGAGATCCCGAACGAGAACCTGCCCGAAGGCGAGCCTGGCGATGATGAGTCGGACGAGGTCGAGGGCGTCTTCGTGCTTGACGGCGACCGGGTTCGCTTCCGTCCGGTCGAAGTGGGAATCGCGGGCAACAATTACTTCGAGGTGCTGAGCGGATTGGAAGAGGGGGAGACCATCGTCTCGGGCACTTACCAGGCGATTCGCGATCTTTCGGACGGCGCGCGCGTGAAAGTCACGGGTGACGACACCGCTCCCAGGGACAAGGGCGGCGAGGGCGGAACCGAAGGCGACGAGACGACGGTAGCCGGAGGACCCGCGGCCGCCACAGCAGCCACTCCGGAGCCGGAGAGCGAGAGCGCGGGCACCCTGGCGGGAACGGAGCTTCCGTACTCGCTGCTGGTGGCCAGCTACGCATCGCCGGACGAGGCGCGGCGGCACGCGAACGATCTCGATGACGCCGTGGGCACGATCGCCTTCGTCTCGCCGACCCGTCTCGACGGCGAAACCTACTACCGGGTGTTCGTCGGCGCCCTCGCCGACCGCGAGGCGGCAATGAGCCTCATGGATGAGCTGGTGGCGTCCGGCAGCAAAGAGGCTCGGAATGAGTGGGACGTGCGCCCGGTCAAACTGACGTACCAGATCGGCAGTTATTCGACGATGGCGGACGCCCGCGAGGCGGAGGAGCGCTTCGAGGGCGAGGGCCTGGACTGCTACATCCTACCGGCTCAAAGCGAAACCGCGACCGTGTACCAACTGCTTTCCGGAGCGTTCGAAGAGAAGGACGCGGCACTTCCCCTCCCCGCCGGCGTGGTCAACGCGGACCAGGTACCGCTCGTCGTGCGCCGCGGCACGGCCGGCTGACGGAGTCGGGCGACCAACTCATAGATCGAGGATCGGATGCAAGAGCAACGTACTGATGCGGTGATCGTCACGCGAGGGTTGACCAAGACCTACATCATGGGGACAGAGAAAGTCCACGCGCTCAGGGGCGTGGACGTGCAGATCCGGCGTAACGAGTTCATCGCGATCATGGGGCCGTCGGGCTCCGGCAAGTCGACGCTAATGAACCTCATCGGGTGTCTGGATACGCCGACGTCGGGCGAGTATGTGCTGAACGGCGCCGCCGTCCAGGATCAGAGCGATGACGAGCTGGCGCGAATCCGCAACCGCGAAATCGGGTTCGTGTTCCAGACCTTCAACCTGCTGCCCCGCGCCACCGCGCTGCACAACGTCGAGTTGCCCCTGATCTACGCCGGCATTGCGTCCAAAGAGCGCCAGAGGCTGGCCAAGGAGGCCCTCGCCCGCGTAGACCTGGCCGACCGAATGAGCCACAAGCCCTCGGAGCTGTCGGGCGGGCAGCGGCAGCGCGTCGCAATCGCGCGCGCACTGGTGAACCAGCCCTCGATCCTGCTCGCCGACGAGCCGACCGGCAACCTCGATTCAGTCACTTCGGCCGAGATCATGTCGGTGTTCGAGGGCCTCCACGATGAGGGCCAGACCGTCATCATGGTCACCCACGAGTACGACATCGCCGGGCACGCGCAGCGGGTCATCACCCTGATCGACGGGGCCGTTGCCTCGCACAACGCGGAGCTCACCCGGCACGCGATCGCCTGAGCGAGCGCGGGACGCCCCTCATGCACTTCCTCGAAGGCATTCGGCTGGCCCTGCAGCAGATCGTCGCCCATAAGCTGAAGTCATTCTTCAGCCTCATCGGTGTCATCATCGGCATCATGTTTCTGATCGCCGTGATCACGATCGTGGAGGGGATGAACCGCTACGTGCGCGACGATTTCGCCGGTTCGATCTTCGGCATCAACACCTTCACGGTCGTGCGGCGAACCCAGGTGACTACGGGTGCGGAATCGCAGGAGCGGAGGCGGCGGGAAGCCCGCAATCCGTACCTCAAGACCCATGACGTCGAAGTGGTTCGCAAGGCCGTGCCCGACGCGATGTACATCGCATGGAACGCGGGACGGCCGTTCCGAGATGTGCGGGCGGGCGAGCGCCGTCGACGAAATATCCTCGTGATCGGGGGTTCTGAGGACTACGCGGCGGCCAAGGGGTGGGACGTGGAGATCGGCCGCGCGCCATCCTCAGTCGAGCAGAGGCAGGCCGTGCGCGTCGCGGTCCTCGGGCCGCAGATCGTGGACAAGCTGTTCCCCGGCGGGGATGCCCTCGGCCAGCACATACGTCTCGGCGCGCACCGCTTCGAGGTCATCGGCGTGTTCGAGCGGCGGGGCGGCTTGATCGGCGACATCTGGGACTCCGCGGTTCTGATTCCCTTCCAGACGTATCTCGAGGCGCTGGCCATCAACGCCGATGAAGTCGACGAGATCGACGTTAAGATGCACAGCATGGAGGAGATGGACGCGGCCATGATGGCTGTCGAAGGGGCGCTGCGAAGTGACCGGCAACTCCGTCCGAGCGAGGAGAACGACTTCCATCTCCAGACGTCGAGCGAGATCCTGGACGTGTGGGAGAAGATCAACGACATCCTGATGGCGGCCCTGCCGGGACTCGTGTCTGTCGCGCTCGTCGTTGGCGGCATCGTGATCATGAACATCATGCTGCTCTCGGTCACCAACCGGACGCGCGAGATCGGGGTGCGGAAAGCGCTCGGTGCGCGGCAGCGTGACATCCTGCTCCAGTTCCTGGCCGAGGCTTCGACGCTCACGCTGGTCGGTTCGGCGCTCGGGATGGGGCTCGGGATCGGAACCGCGAAGCTGGTATCGGCCTTCACCCCACTCCCCGCTACCGTGGCGCCCTGGGTGATGGCGCTCGCACTCGTCCTCGGACTGACCGTTGGTCTCCTCTCGGGTGTGTACCCGGCCTACCGGGCGGCACGCCTCGACCCGATCGAGGCACTGCGCTATGAGTGAGCGACGAGGTTTCGGGAGATGGCTGAGCGCGTTCGGCGAGGGCGTTGTCATCGCGTTCGACTCGCTGCGCTCCAACAAGGTCCGCAGCGGCCTCACCATCCTCGGCGTGACGATCGGCGTGATGGTCGTCATGGTGATGGCCGCAGTCATTCAGGGCATCAACAACGACTTCGGGAGCATTATTGCCTCGCGTGGCGTGACCACCTTTTACCTTTCTCACGCCAACTGGACCGACTTCTCGACCGGGTTCGAGGACGAGGAGAGCGAGTGGATGCGGAATCAGCCTCTCGACGCCAAATGGACCCGCGAGCTCGCCGCCCTGCCGCAGATCCGAGACGTGGAACCGTTCTTTGACCTCGGTGGCATGGGGTACATCGCCCGGGCCGGATCCGACCAGGTGGGAGCGTCGCTCGTGGGTGCGTCGGCCATCTACATGGAGATCGATAACGGCGACATCATCGACGGCCGCTTTTTCACGGAGACAGAGGACGAGCGACGGGCCAACGTGGCGGTCATCGATTCCGCGACGGCGGTCGATCTGTTTGGCCGCCGCGATCCGATTGGCAGAAACATCATGATCGGACAGCGGGGAGAGCCGGGAATGCGATTCCGCGTGGTCGGCGTGTACCGACCCCCACCGAACCTTTTCGCCAGACTGGCGAACCACTACGTGTTCATCCCGTTCTACGCCTCCGAGAAGTACCTCGACCCGTGGGACCGGCTGATGTCGTTCGTGATTCGGCCCGCGGAGGGCGTGACGCTGGACCAGGCCCTTGATGCGGTCCGCGGTCGGATGCGTCAGATTCGGGGTCTCAACCCGGGCGAAGCGGACAATTTCGCTCTCGTCACCCAGGAGGAGATCATGGACTTCTGGGGCAATCTCACCTCCGTCTTGTTCGCGGTGATGGTCGCGCTGTCGAGCGTCGGGCTCCTGGTGGGCGGCGTCGGAGTGATCGGAATCATGATGATCTCAGTCACCGAGAGAACCCGCGAAATCGGCCTGCGCAAGGCGATGGGGGCGACACGCCGCGAGATCATGTGGCAGTTCCTGGTGGAGGCCGCGACGCTGACACTGATCGGCGGGGCGGTGGGCCTGATCCTGGGCGGCCTGATCATCTACGGTCTCACGGCCTGGACGCCGGTTCCCGCCCAGGTACCTCTGTGGTCGATCGCCGCGGCTCTCATCGTCTCCGCGCTGACCGGAGTCGGCTTCGGCCTCTACCCCGCATCGCGCGGCGCGAAGAAGGACCCCGTCGACGCTCTGCGGTACGAATAGCGGCGTGGATCAACTCGACGTTTTGGCGATCGCGGCTCACCGCGACGATGCGGAACTGTCGTGCGGCGGAACTCTGATCCGCTCCGCCGACCAGGGCTACGCGACAGGAGTGATCGACCTCACGGCAGGCGAGATGGGGACGCGGGGCTCGGCGGATGTGCGTGGCGCGGAGGCGGACGCGGCAGCCCGAGTCATGGGTCTTCGCGTACGGTTGAACGCCGACCTCCCGGACGGGGGCGTGTTCAACACTCAGGCCAACCGCGAACGGGTCGTCGGCCTCCTGCGCGCCTTGAAGCCACGCGTCGTGATTCTCCCGTTCTGGCGGGGACGGCACCCCGACCACCGGCTCGCGTCAGAGCTTGCTCGTGACGCGTGCTATCTAGCGGGACTGGTCCGCTGGCCGGAGGGCGAAGAGGCCGGCGACAGAACACCTCACCGGCCCCACAAGGTCCTCTACTCGCTCAGCTATCGCGAAGACGCGATCAAGCCCACGTTCGTCGTGGACATATCGGATCAGTTCGAGCGGAAGCTGGAGGCGATCCGCTGCTATGGATCTCAGTTCGATGACGCGCGGGCGGCTGGAGAGCTGTTCCCGACCGGGCAGACTCTGTACGAGCTGGTCGAAACCCAGAACCGGCACTACGGATCTCTCATCCGGTGTGGGTTCGGGGAGCCGTTCTACTCTGAAGAGACGATGCGCGTGGACGACGTGGCCGCACTCGAAGTTCGCTCGATGTAACGAGTGCGTGCGGAAGCGCGGCCGCTTGTCGCCCTGTAGCTAAGAGCGGACCGGGGTCAGACAGGACACTTCGATCAGCAGCCGCTTCCAGCTCGGAACGCTTGCGTCGCCGATCTTGATGGTCGTCGCCCGCACCCGACCGCCTCTTCGCATCCAGGGCGCCAGCCAACTCCCGATCTCGTTAGGGAGGTGGCCGACCGGATCGCCCTCCTCCAGATGCACCCAGACTTGATCGACATCCGAGCCCGGCGGGTCCGGAATGAGGACCAGGTCGTCGCCCGGATGTATGGAGCGGAGGTGCCGGGTCCGATCTCCGAACACGATCCCGTGCACTGTGGCTCGGAATACGGGAGCACCCTGAGGGGGAAGGCTCTGAGATCGGTTGCGCGCTGGCTTCAAGGCCTCTCACCGGTTTGGGATTCCCAGGGCCGGAGCCCCCCCGAAAGGGTACCCGACAGGCCGGCCCCGCACTGGCGCCTTCGCGAAGCTAGGGAGGGCTGGCGCCAACCGAAAGCGCGCATACTGTCTCGCAATCCCCTATTTTGGGCAGTTGCACGACTCGGGGCAATGCGACCCGGGTCGGCGCTCCGGACAGCGGACTCCGTACAGCTCGAGGCTCATGAACAGACACACACAGAACGCCCGGGACGGCGTGTACCTGGATCACGCAGCCACTTCGCCGCTGCGGCCCGAGGTATGGAAGGCGATGGAAGCCGCGCTCGGCGACGCGGACTACAATCCGGCCAGCAATCACGCCGCCGGACGCCGGGCGCAGGCCCTGCTCGAAGAGGCGCGTCGGACAGTCGCGGGCTGCATCGACGCGGAACGCGCCGATCTCTGCTTCACGAGCGGCGGTACGCAAGCCAACAACCTGGCTGTTCTCGGGTTCGTGCGGGCGCGGGCCGACGACTCGCCCCGCGTTTTCGTGTCAGCGGTCGAGCATAAGGCGGTCCTCAGCGCGGCAGCCTGCGCGTCGCAGGAGGGAGTCGAAGTCCATGAAGTCCCGGTGGACGAAACCGGGACCGTCGACCTGGCGGCGCTGGAGGAGGGGCTCGCCGCGGACCCCGCACGGCCGACGCTTCTTTCGCTCATGTGGGCCAACAACGAGATCGGCACGGTACAGCCGATCGCCGAAGCGCTCGAGATCGCGCGACGCTGTGGCGCCCATGTACATACGGACGCGGTCCAGGCGTTCGGGAAGCTGGACCTTTCCGTGCGTAACGTCCCGGTCGACATGCTGACAATTACCGCACACAAGGTCGGCGGACCGGTCGGCATCGGTGCGCTATACCGGCAGGCGGACACAGGTCTGGCACCGATTACGTTCGGCGGTTCGCAGGAACGAGGGCTGTGGCCCGGCACACAGAACGTCCTCGCCGCCATCGGCTTCGCCGCCGCCGCGCAGCTTGCCGCGGACCGGCGGGCCGAGCACGCCCGGCGGTGGACCGAGTTGAGAGAGCGGCTGGCCGATCAACTACGCGACCGGCTCGAGGGTGTGCGGGTGCACGGCGAGGGAGCTCCCGCGCGGATGCCGAACCTGCTGAGCGTCTCCATCCCGTGCGTCGATCAGACGTCTGTTCTGCTTGGACTCGACCTCGAGCGGGTGGCGGTATCGGCGGGCTCTGCGTGCAGCAGCGGGTCCGGCACGCCATCTCACGTGCTGGAGGCGATCGGTAGACGCAACGACGAAGATCACGCCGTTCTCCGGTTCAGCTTCGGGCCCGAGACGACGCCGGAGTGTGTGGATCACGCCGCCGACGTGGTCGTACGCACAGTCCAGCGAATCCGATGATTCAGCCCGTCTCCCGACCGGTCCGCACCGCTAGACCGGGTGCGGCGACCGTGCTCGTCGCGATGTCCGGAGGTGTGGACTCCAGCGTCACCGCCGCACTCGTCCACGAGGCTGGCTATCAGCCGATCGGCGCGACGATCAAGACGTTCTGCTACGCTGAGACGGGCGGACCGTCCAACACCTGCTGCGGGCTCGAAGGGATCGCGGACGCCCGGTCGGTCGCATCCCGTCTCGGATTCCCGCACTTCGTGGCTGACCTGGCGGAAACTTTCGCCACGGACGTGATCGAAAATTTCGTGAGCGAGTACTCCGCCGGGCGCACGCCTATCCCGTGCGTGCGCTGCAACAGCTTCACCAAGTTCAGGGATCTGGTGCAGCGTGCGGATACGCTGGGCTGCGAGTACGTGGCGACGGGCCACTACGCCCGCATCGAGACGGACGCGGCGGGCGCTCGCCTGTGTCTGGCCGAGGACTCGATCAAGGACCAGACGTATTTCCTGTGGGGGGTGCCGCGTCCTGTGCTCGACCGGCTCCTGCTTCCGCTCGGGGAGCTTCGCAAGGAACAGGTTCGCGCGGTCGCCAGACGGCTGGACCTCGTCACGGCCGAGAAGCCCGAGTCATTCGAGATCTGTTTCGTGCCGGATAACGACTATGCAGGGGTCCTACGCCGCTACCTGAGCGAGGATCACCCGGCGCTCTCTGCAGGCCCGTTTCTTCTCGAAGACGGGACAGAGGTCGGTGAGCACGATGGGTACGCCCGGTTCACGGTTGGTCAGCGGAAGCGGGTACCGGGCGGCTTCGCGGAAGCGATGTACGTCGTGCGGATCGCACCAGAGCGGAGGGCGGTGATTCTGGGCCCCGCAGAATCGCTGGCCGTGTCAGCACTGGAGGCGGAGGCCGCCAACTGGCTAGCGGAGCGGCCGCGGACGGGTGAGCGCCTCGGGGTCCGCATCCGTCACGGCGCGCCGATCGTCGATTGCACGGTGCTCAGCGTACAGGCCGACCGCTTCGGACTCGAGCTGAAAGCACCGCAGCGCGCGGTCACTCCCGGTCAGAGCGCGGTTCTGTATCGGGGGGTTATCGTGGTTGGCGGAGGAACGATCGTCTAAACGGCTGCCAGCCTCGGGGAGGCGGCTTCAGTGCCTCAACTCCTCCGCCGCTGCAAGCTCCTCCAGCGCTTGCCTGCCTCGATCCGACAGCACTTCCGGGACTTCGATCCGCACTTTGACGAGCTGGTCGCCACTCGTCTCACCTTTGTGCACTCCCTGGCCGCGAATTCGAAACATCGTGCCGCTCTGCGTCCCCGCCGGGATCTTGAGCACGACCTTCTTGTTATCGACTGTCCGGACCTTCACGCGCGATCCCATCATCGCCTGGGCGACGTTGATCGGAATCTCGACGACCAGATTCAGGTCCTCGCGGCTAAAGAACGGTTCCGGCTTCACGCGGAATTTGATGATCAGATCTCCCGGCGGGCCGCCACCAGGGCCGCGCTCGCCCTGCCCCGATAGACGGAGCTTCGAGCCCGTATCGACGCCGGAGGGGACATTGACGCTGATCGTGCGGCGGGTGCGAACCTCGCCGCGGCCGCTGCATGCGGAACACGGATCGCTCGGGATGTACCCCCGACCCAGGCAGGCCGGGCACGGACGCGCGACCGCGAAACCTCCCTGGCCAAACGAAACCGTTCCCTGTCCGTTGCACTCGGAGCAGGTCTGCAAGCTAGACCCCGGCACGGCGCCCGATCCGTCGCAGACGGCGCACTCTTCGTTGATCGAGACGTGGACCTTCACTTTGCCGCCGCGGGCCGCTATGCGGAGCGGTATCTCGACCAGATACTCTACATTTCGTCCTCGCTCGGGACCGCTGCGCTGTTTCTGCCCCCGGCGCCCGAAGTCGAAGATCGAGCTGAAGATGTCGCCGATTCCACCCACATCGGCGATGTCCTCGAAGCGAAAGCCGCGGGCACCCGTGGAGGCGCCGGGGCGAGCCCCGCGCGCGAACCCGCCGAGTGCTCCCAACTTCCGCATCTGGTCGTACTTTTTGCGGCTATCAGGATCTGAGAGCACGCGATACGCCTCGCCGATCTGCTTGAAGCGCTCTCCGGCTTCCGGATTATCCGGATTCGCATCAGGATGGTACTGCTTGGCCAGGCCCCGGTAGGCCTTCTTGATTTCATCCTGACTCGCGTTCTCAGCGACGCCGAGGATCTGGTAGTAGTCTTTGGTCCGGGTGGCCATCACGCTTCGCTGCCTGCTCCCTCTCCGGTCGCTGCACCAGTATCGGGAGCGTCCCCGCCGGCCCCGCTGTGCTGTTGCACCTCCACCTGGGCGGGGCGCAAGAGGCGCGACCCGAACAGGTACCCCGGCGAGAACACGCGCGAGATACGGTCGTCGAGTGCCGGGTCGTCCACGCTGGCAGTGAGCAGCGCTTCGTGTACCGCCGGGTTGAACACGACGCCGTCGCCCGCGTCGACGTCCGTGAGCCCCGCGTCCTCCAGCTTCTTGCGCAGCTTTCGGTTCACCAGCTCGACCCCCTCGTGCAGAGTCTCAACCGTCGTCTGATCCACCGGAATGCTGGTGAACCGGCTCAAGTCGTCCAACACTTCGAGAAGTGCCAACGCGATGTCTCCCTGACCCATCTGGCGCGCTTCGCCCAGCTCGCGTTGGGTTCGCTTCCGGTAGTTCTCGAACTCGGCCACAACCCGGAGGTGGCGATCCCTCAGCTCGTCCAGCTCGCGCAGTTCTTCGCGAATCGCCTCGGAGATCGCCTCCGGCTCGGCTTCGACGCCAGCGGGGTCCCCGGTCTCCACGTCCTGCTGCTCCTGCTCCTCGCTGCCTGTGCGTCTCTTCATATCATCTCGCTACGATCGTGTCCGCTCTGGTTCACTTCGCTGATTACCGCGGTCTGTCGGGCTCCTACCGCCGGATGACTGATCACACACGGTCGCGACCCAGTCAACGGCGTCCGTCAGTGCCTGCCTGGCGACGCGATCATGATACAGGTCGTGGAGGGCGCCGGGATAGACCACGCACCGGCTCGAGTGCTGCCAAGCGGCACACAGCCGTTGGGCGACCGTAGTCTGGACAGCCCGGTCGTCTCCGGCGAGCTGGAACAGAGTCGGCAGCGGAGCCTGGTGCCGCGCCAGGCCGTGGGCGACGAGGCTCTCGGCCCACAGGCGTGCGCTGATCCGGTGGTGTGTCAACGGGTCGATCTCATGGGCCGCGAGCGCTTCCACGTCGCTGATCAGATCGGCCGAGACGAGCCCGTTGTCGAGACTGAGCCGTGGAACGACCCGATTGGCGACTCGAGCCAGGATCCGCTTCCAGTCCGGAACCCGGGCCGCCACCGCCAGAAACGGCGCCACCAGCAGCAGCCCCGCAAGGCCGCTCGAATGTTCCTGCGCGTAGCGCAGCGCAACCAGCCCTCCCAACGAGTGCCCTCCCAGCACGATCGGGCTCCCGACCGACGCGATCGGTCGCTCGCCTGGCGCGCCGGCGCCTGAATCGGCAACACGGCTCCGGAGCTCGTCCACGTCGCGCAGCAGGTCGTCGAACGAGTCCGCGTGCCCCCGCTTTCCGGCCGACCAACCATGGCCTCGCAGGTCGAGGCCATACCAATCGATTCCGCGCGCGTTGGCCGCTGCCCCCAGCGGTTCGAACCAGCCGGAGTGATCGCCCAAGCCGTGGATGAAGAGAAGCGACCCGATCGGCGTCGGGACCCTGCGTGCGCGATAGGCGATTCGCACGCCGTCGTGACCCTCGAACTCGCTAATCTGGGAGTCAGACATCGGCTTCCCGTCCGATGGCGCGCCGCAGCATGTCGATGGCGAGCTGAACGGCGCGCGCTCTCACGGCGTCGCGGTCTCCCCGCAGCGCCCGTTTCCACGCTGACCTCAGCGGGCCGTCGAGCGCAAACCAGACCGTGCCGACCGGCTTCTCTGGACTCCCGCCTCCCGGACCCGCGACACCGGTCACCGCGACGCTCCATGTGGATCCGGAGACGGATCGCATGCCTCCGGCCATGGCCTGCGCCGCCTGTTCCGATACGGCACCGTGAGCCTCGAGCAGTTTCTCGGACACGCCCAGCAGCGAGAGCTTCGCGTCGTTGGCGTAAGAGACGACGCCGCCCCAAAAGACATCGGAGGCGCCGGG
>JBFILW010000035.1:0-18403 GCA_041612005.1 Gemmatimonadota bacterium | reverse complement strand
CCTTCTGATTTGCGATCGAAATGACTCTCCCCATCGAAATCTGTCGTCTCGTGGTTGTTGTGGACCGTCGGCGAGCGGTGCGCGTTGGCCGCCGCGGAGTGGAGAATCGGGCCAATATCGGCCCTGGGTCAGGACCGCGCCAGTGGCCGGTTCACTCGCTAATCGTCGTGATCCTCAATGGAATGACGCGATTGGGAGGCAAAAGGTCTCGTGTTTCACGTGAAACATGTGGGGTCCAGCGCGTAGCAGCGGATCTGACATGACGAGGGACGCCATCCGCGTAAGCGCTTGCGCTTGATAGCGTTCCGACCAGCGCCACACCACCATGACGAACGAATCGAGAAACGCCACCAAGGACAGGCTCAAGAGACGAGAACGGGTCGGCAGCCAGGGTGCTAGAGTGCCGAGGATGTTTCACGTGAAACATCTCTCTCTTGTGCCTTCCGAAGCTCGACAAGCAGATTCTGCAGATCGGCGGGCGATACTCCCGGGATCCGGCCGGCCTGGCCAAGGGTGCTGGGGCGGATCCGGTCCAATTTCTGGCGCGCCTCGTGTGACAGGGACCGCATCGTGAGGTACGCGGCGTCCGGTGGCAATCTGACGTCTTCGCGCTCCCTCAGCGCTGCGACTCTCTCCGCCTCCCGCTCGATGTACCCCGCGTACTTCACTTCCATTTCGACCACGGCGAGCGCGTCAGTCTCCATCCACCCGGCACCCAATTCCAGGCGCGAGTTCTCACCCGCCAGTTCAACCAACCTTACCTCCGGTCGCCGAAGCAGATCCGCAAGCGGCTGACGCTGTCGGAGCGGGGTCGTCCCGACCTCTTCCAGATAGCCGTTTATGGACTCCGGGCTCACACTCGCCGTCCGGATCCAATCCCGCGCCAGATCGATACCGGCCAAATGCTGGTCGAGCAACCGCGCTTCTTCATCCGAGAGTAAGCCGAGGCGCTCGGCGACGGGGCCGAGGCGCTGCAGGCAGTTGTCCTGCCGAAGCAGCAGCCGAAACTCGGCTCTCGACGTAAAGAGCCGATACGGTTCATCGACCCCGCGGGTGATGAGATCATCAACCAGCACACCCAGGTATGCCTCATCGCGCCCCGGTGTCCATCCTTCCTTTTCGAGCACGGATCGCGCGGCATTGATGCCGGCCACGATACCCTGCCCTGCCGCCTCCTCGTATCCAGTCGTGCCGTTGATCTGACCGGCGAAGTAGAGGCCACCCATGCTGCGGACCCTGAGGGCCCCGTCGAGCTGCTCGGGTGGGAAATAATCGTACTCGATCGCGTATCCGGGCTGCGTCATCCGGGCTTTCTCCAGGCCCGGCACGAGCGCCAGGAACCGGCGCTGAACATCCGGCGGAAGGGATGTTGAGAGACCGTTTACGTAAAGCTCATGGGTCTCGAGGCCCTCGGGCTCGAGAAAAACCTGGTGTGATTCCGCGTCAGGGAACTTGACAACTTTGTCCTCGATTGAAGGACAGTAGCGGGGCCCCTGCGACGAAATCGCGCCGCCGTACATCGCAGACTGGCCCAGATGCGCTCGCACGACATCCTTGACCGGCTCCCCCGCCACCCCGATCCAGCACGGCTGCTGCTCGAGACTCCCCCGGTTCTCCCAGTGGGAGAAGCCCCCGTGCCCGGCCTCGCCGTCCTGCCTGGTGAGTCGAGTGTAGTCGACACTCCGGCCATCGACGCGAGGTGGCGTTCCCGTCTTGAACCGCTCGACACGCAGCCCCAGTCCGACCAACTGCTCGGCAAGCGTCAGATCCGGCGCATCACCGGCTCGACCGGCTGGGATCGCGAGCTCCTTGCCCAATCGAATCAGCCCGCGCAGGAAGGTGCCGGCGGTGAGAATCACCGCCCGTCCGACAAACCTGCTCCCGTCCGAACACTCAACACCCGTGACCTCACCTCCCTTCGAGCTCAGAGCCGCGACCGTGGCCTGGTAGAGTGTAAGATTCCGTTGCTCTTCGAGAAGGGATCGGATCGCTCGCGGGTAGAGTCCTCGGTCGCACTGCGCTCGCGGTGCCCAAACCGCGGGACCCTTCGACCGGTTCAGCATCTTGAAATGGAGACCGGTCCGATCCGCTGCGCGTCCCATCAGCCCTCCCAGCGCATCGACCTCGCGGGCCACGGTCCCCTTCGCCACACCACCGATCGCCGGGTTACACGACATCTGCCCGACCCGCGACAGAAACGACGTCACCAGAAGCGTCCGTGCACCGACGCGCGCCGCAGCGTTCGCCGCCTCACATCCGGCGTGGCCCCCACCAATTACGATTACATCGAAATCCCGATTCATTGCTTTGCGATATCGCTTTACATTTCGGGTTGTATTCGGTTATTGCCGCTTCGGGTCCGGGTGCCGACATTCTCCGGCATGCAATCCCGCACTGTCTCCCGCCGCGGATTCCTAGTCGCCGGGCAAGTCCAGGGCGTCGGCTTCCGCTGGTGGACACGCAAAACCGCTCTACACCTTGGACTTACGGGCACGGTCCGGAATCTCTCCGACGGCCGCGTCGAGGTTCACGCCGCTGGCCCACCGGCGGCCCTTGCCACATTTCGTGAGCTGCTCGAGGTCGGTCCGACGGGCGCCCGCGTGCGCGAACTCATCGAAAAGCCCGTCCCCGCAGTACTTCCTGATGATTTCGTCATCATGGGTTGAGAACGAGAAATCGTTACAACTTTATACTCGGGAACAGGGCACATTATCGGAAACTCAGTGTAGCAGTTCCTCCGACACGCGACCATGGAGGTAACACGCGTCATGATTGAGCTGCCAGATGTAGAACGAATGATCGACGGTTTCGCGGGCTACGCGACCGGTAAGACGATTGCGTCCGTGATCATAGATGATGTTAAATCCGTCGATATCGATAAGGACATCCTCGCCGAGAGAATCGAGAGCGAGGCAATCGACGCGGTGCAGCGCCATGGCACCTACGTCGTGATCCGCTTTCGCTCGGAAGCCAGCCTCGTGTTCCACATGGGGTCCGAGGGAGAGATCTATCTCGACTCCCAAACGGCACCGCCACGCGATGACTCGAAGATACGCCTCCAGTTCGCGGCCGGTCGCGAGCTGCGGTTCGCTTCCAGCGGCCGCGGCGGCGTCAGCCTGGTCGAGAATGGTGCCTTGTCGGACCTCGGGGTGCTCGAGAATCTCGGTATCGACCCCCTAAGTGAGGACCTGACCACCGAGCTCTTCGTGCGGTTGGCCGCCGATAACCCTCGCAGCACGCTCAAGGGCATGCTAATGAACGAGGAGGTCATCGCCGGGATCGGAAACGAGTACGCAGATGAGATCTGCTTCCAGGCAGGATATCGGCCCGACGTCAAGATCGCGGAGATGACGGAGGAGCAGCTCGCGGGCGTACATCGATACCTGCAGCGCGTTCTCCGCCGCGCCACTCTCCATTGGCAAGCGGCACACGCGGACCCGGGTTGGCTCATCAACCATCGGGCGAAAGGCGAGTCCTGCCCCCGGTGCCGCTCGCAGCTCAAAGCCAAGAGCGTATCCGGGCGGAAGACCTACATGTGCGTGCGCTGCCAACGCGCCGCCTGAGCAGGCCGACCTCGCACCTTCGGTCGAGCCAGCTGTGAGCCCGGCGTGGGCCTCACTTCCCGATACAGAACGAAGAGAACACCGCGTCGAGCACGTCTTCCGTGTCCACGATTCCGATCAGCTCTTCGAGGGCGAGCTGCGCGTCCTGTAGGTGCGTGACGACGACCTCCGGTGGCAGACCGCCGCGCCGGGCATCATCGAAGCTCGCCACATCTCCACGCGCCCTCTCGAGGGCCCGCACCTGCCGGCGCCGGGTGACGAGCGGGACTTCTTCGTCGGTGCGCAGCCCCTGAAACACGGCTTCGAGCATCTCCTCTCGTAGCTCGGCCAGACCTTCTCCCGTCTCGACCGACACGGCGATTTCGCCTGCGGCCGCGGCCGCGGCAGCCAGGTCGGACTTGGTGCGCAGGCGCAGGACGCGGGGTGAGGCATCTGTTTCGCGGTCAGACCATCGCGCCAGGAATTCCTCTTCGGTCTTCGTATACGGTCGACCCCCCTCGGCGCAGAACAGAATCAGCTCGGCACGTGACAGATAGGATTCGGCCACTTCGATCCCGAGGCTTTCGATCCGCTCCGGTCGCTCCCGATAGCCTGCGGTATCGACGAGGCGAAACGGGTAACCCTCGATCGACAGCAGCGCCTCGATCGCGTCCCTCGTCGTTCCGGGCAGCTCTGTCACGATCGCCCTCTCCTGGCCGAGAAGGGCGTTGAAAAGACTCGATTTGCCCGCGTTCGGACGCCCGGCGATGACCGTGAGCGCCCCGTCCCGCAGCAGCTCTCCCTCCGGTGCATGCCGGAGTAGAGCCTCGATTCCGCTCTGCAGCGAAGTGATCGCGGCCTCCATGCGTTCTTCGGGCACAGGTCCGTCGTCCTCTTCCGGAAAGTCGATCGAGTAGGCGAGCAGGGCCTGAAGCTCGATCAATCCCTGGCGCAGGCTCTCGATGCGGCGTGACAGCCCTCGCTCCAGCTGGGCGACGGCCGCGCGTTGGAGGGCGACCGACCGCGCCTCGATGAGGTCGAGCGTCGCTTCGGCCTGCAGGAGGTCGACCTTGCCGTTCAGGAACGCCCGGCGCGTAAACTCGCCGGGCTCGGCCATGCGGGCCCCGGCGGCCAGCACCGCGTCCAGGACTAGCTGGGGCGTGAGCGATCCACCATGCGAGCCGATCTCGAGCAAGTCCTCACCGGTGTAGGAGGCGGGGCCCGGAAACCAGGTGACCAATGCCCGGTCGATGAGCACACCATCGCCCGGATGACGGATCGGGCATACGGAGCTGTGGCGGGGTCGGGGCTTGTTGATGCCGAGCGCGGCCGCAACCGATGCGGCGGTCGGACCGCTTACCCGAACGACCGCGATCGCACCCCTGCCGGGTGGTGTGGAGATCGCCGCGATTGTGTTGGCGGGCGGCGAAGCGCTCTCTCTCTTCACTCGAGCTCGGCGCTCCAGTTGGCGGGCGTCGTTCCTACGCGCCCCGTTTCTTCGCCTTCGACCGCTGTTTCTTCTGCTGCTTCCCGGGTCCCCTCTTCGCCTTCGGCGCGTCGGCGACGGGCCCGGCGTCGGCGCCTGCCGGGGCGGCGGCGGGTTGGTCCTGCTTGGCCGCTTTCCGCTCATGGGACAGATAGAGCTGCTGCGGGAGCGAAGCGAAGTTCATGCTCGCGTAGTACAGGTTGAGCCCGGACGGGAAGTTCAGGAACAGGAAGGTGAAGACGACCGGCATGGCGTACGCCATGATCTTCATCTGGCCCGTCGCCTCCATGCCACGCTGGCCGATCCAACTCAGAAGGAACATCGAGGCTCCCATCAGGACCGGCACGATGTACAGCGGGTCCGCCAGTGAGAGGTCGGGCAGCCACAGGAACGGCACTCCGCGGAACACGATCGTGTTCTGGAACACGAAGAACAGGGTGATGAGGATCGGGAACGGCAGAAGCATCGGCAGACAGCCCCCGAGCGGGTTGACGCCGTGCTCCTTGTACAGCTTCATCATCTCCTTCTGGAGCTCCGTCGGATCATCCTTGTACTTGGCCTGAATCTCCTTCATCTGCGGCTGCACTCGCATCTGCGCCATCTGCGCCCGCATCGACTTCTGGTACAGCGGGAAGAGCACGACGCGCATGAGGGCCCCGAACAGAATCAGCACCCAGCCGTAGGCGAGATTGAAGGTCATATGGAACCAGGTGAGGATGGCGAGGATGAGTCCGACCAGCGGTTTGATGATCGGACGCATCCAGCGCCAGCCGTACGGATTGACGTTCTGGAGATCCTGCCCGATCGAGGTCAGCCGCGCGAAGTCCTGCGGACCGAGAAACGCGTCGAACGCAAATCCATCCACGCCTGCCGGGACGGGCAGGGTCGGCACCATACGCCCGGAGTGCTCTTCGTCCGTCCCGGTCACCAGAAGTCCGCCAAAGCCAGGACTCGACTCCGGCGTGACGAAGGAAAGCAGGAAGTACTTGTTTTTCACCGCCACCCAGCTGAACGGCCCGCCCTCCGCAGCGGTTGTCACCCCCGGCTCCAGGTCGTCGAAATCGTTGCTGGCTATCCGACCGTTCCGGTCCCGTACCACGAAGCCAAGTGCATGGTAGTCTTCCTTCTCGTTGGCCTCGTTGGTTCGAATTCCCCGTCCAAGCGACGTAAGAATCGTGTAGCCGCGATCGAGCGTGCGTGAAAAACGGCCGGACACCTGGACCTGATACGTCGCGACGTCGAATCGGTACGTCAGCTCGAAGGCGAGGTCAGCTTCCGGGAACTGGTAGCGAAACACGAGCGAGTCACGGGGGGCGTCAGCGCTGAGCACGATATCTCCGCCGCTCACCTCGTAGCGTACCTCCCGAAGGTCGATCGTATCCGCATCCATGGCGCCGCCCACGGCAATTCGATACCCGAACAGATGGTCGTCGCTGCGCACCAGTTCGACCGGGCTTTTATCGCTGCCGTTACGCGAGTAGTCGAGGTACTCGGGCAGTTGGATGCTGACGATCGCCGCACCCACGTCTGTGAAGCTGTAGCGGTAGCGCGGCGAGGAGACGACGATCGTGTCGGCGGTTAAGGAAACTGGCGCGAGCGCGTCCGGTGCCGGCGTCGGTACGGGCGCAATCTGCCCCGGCGCTGCCTCGATCGGGGCCTTGACGGCGGCGAGGTCGGCCGCTGCCGAGTCTGGCCCTGTCAGCCTTTCGGCGGCAGGGACCGTGTCGCGGACCGCGAGCTCCGCGGTCGCGGAGTCCCCGAGCGCACCCGGCTCCTCAGCGGGCTGCGGCAGAACCGGCGGGAAGAGGATGTTCGTTAGGAAGATGACGCCGAGCGTGAGCACGACGGCGATGACCAGTCGCTTCTCCATTTAGCGGGTCGCGGAAGGGCCCTGGTGGGCCGCGTTACCGTGGTTCCCGTTCGCCTCGCCGCTAGCGGGCGGGACCGGGTCATATCCGTAGCCGCCGAACGGGTGGCAGCGACCGATGCGACGAAGCGCCAGCCAGCCCCCCTTCCATGGGCCGAACCTCTCGATCGCGGCCAGCGCGTAGTTGGAGCAGGTGGGCTTATAGCGGCACGTCCCCGGCAGCAGTGGCGAGATGCCAGCCTGATACAAGCGAACGAGACCTACCAGAAGACGTCGCATCACGCGTCGCTCAGAGCCTCGCTCAGCGTGGCGGCGAGGTCTGCCTGACTCAGCGAGTATGCGGATGGGCGCGCGCGAATCAGGAGGTCGGTCTGCGCTCCGTCTGCCCAGCGCCGAGCCAGCCACCCCCGGCGCACGATCTCGCGGATGCGTCTCTTCAACCTGTTTCGCTCCACATTCCGATGTCCATGCTTCGGTACGATGACTCCTACGCGCGGACGGCCCAACGTGTTCTCGAGGAGGTAGAGGTCGAGGGCTCCAGCCCTTATCGAGCGGCCTCGCCGGAGGAGAGCCAGAATGTCTCTCGTGCTGCGGATCCGCGCGTGTCGCGGAAAACGTTGACTGGCTGCCACTCGCTGAACGGCCGTGGGGGCCCCCGGCGCCGGGCGTCGCTCGGGAGGGTCGGCTACCGCCCCCGCCGCTTCGCGAATACCTCGTCGCTAACGGTCAGGCGCTTTCGGCCCTTCTTGCGCCTGCGCGCCAGCACCTTGCGTCCGCTCTTCGTCTTCATGCGAAGCCGGAACCCGTGATCCCGCATGCGCTTCTTGTTGCTCGGTTTTCTATAGGTCGGTTGCATCGTCAGTCACACTCGGTTCGCGTCTCCCCTGAATGGGCCCGCAGCCGGGGCCGCGAGGGAGCCCGCAACTATAGAAAAGCCCCACGTTCGTGTCAACTCGACCGGGTTCGAAAGGCGCTATCCGACGCTGCTAACGGATCATCGGGGGCTCGATTGACAGTGTGGAAAACTCCGTCTACTATGCGACCCCCATCGCACCGACCGGTGCCGATATCTGTTGATGGCGACCTGAACTGCATGGAACTGACCGCGGGCGAGGCCTGGACCTCGATTCAAGAGGCCGCGAGGGAGGTGCTGCCCGAGCAGACCTTCCGGACGTGGTTGTCATCCACTGAAGCCGTCGCCCTCACCGACGACACGTTGCTCATCCGTGCTCCGACCAAGTTTGCGGTCGAGTGGATCGAGGACAAATACGGCCCGCTACTCAGGGAATTGGCAGGTCGCGAAATCGGCCGGCCTCTTTCCCTGCGCTTCGAGCATCACGGCGAGCCCGACCGTTTGGACTTTCCCGAGCTCGAGGCCCGACTCGAGCCGGAACCCGAACTGGCCAGGGCCGAGGCGTCCTCGGCCTCACCCGGACCGCCGACTGCCGCCGGCCTGAATCCGCGCTACACCTTCGACCGCTACGTCGTCGGCAACAACAGCCAGCTGGCTCACGCAGCCTGTCAGCGAGTGGCCGATGCGCCCGCCGAAGCCTATAACCCGCTGTTCATCTATGGTGATACTGGCCTCGGCAAGACCCACCTCATGCATGCCATCGGTCACGCGATCCAGGAACGCTGGCCCTCGCGTTCGGTCGCCTACATCCCGTCCGAGCAGTTCACCAACGAGATGATCGCGGCCATCCAGGGCGGAAAGACGCCTCAATTCCGGCAACGATATCGCAAGATCGACGTGCTCCTCGTGGACGATGTGCACTTCCTGGGCAACAAGGAAGGCACCCAGGAAGAGTTCTTCCACACGTTCAATTCTCTCTACGACGCGCAAAAGCAGATCGTCATCACCAGCGACCGGCCTCCGCCCGAGATTCCCGGTCTTCAGGAGCGCCTCGTATCGCGCTTCGAGTGGGGGCTCGTCTCCGACATCAAGCCGCCGGATTTCGAGACCCGGGTCGCCATCCTCCAGAAGAAGGCGGACGAAGATCATCTCGTGATGGACGAGGACGTCATTACGTATATCGCACGCAACCGTAAGACTTCCGTTCGGCAACTCGAGGGCGCCGTCATCAAGCTGCTCGCCTACAGCTCACTGACGCGGCGCGAGATCAACCTCGACCTCACCCGTGAAGCTCTCGGACCCGGGCTCGAAGAAAGTGAGTCCCCCGGCAGCTTGTTGACGGCAGAAGAGATCCGTTCACGAACGGCCGAGTTCTGGAGCACCACGGTGGAGGCTCTCGTTTCCAAGCGGCGGACGAAGACGCTCACCGTTCCGCGACAAGTCTCGATGTATTTGATCAAGACAATCCTCGATCTGCCCTATACGGAAATCGGATACCTGTTCGGCGGGCGTGACCACTCGACTGTGATTCACTCCGTAAACAAGGTCGAGGCGGAGATGGCATCGGATGCCGAGTTCAGGGGGCGCGTCCTTCGTTTGCGCGACGACCTCCTGCACAGCGGTTGAAACATCCTTGATACGTGTTGTTGACAAAGTGTTGAGTTGCGGAGAAGTCGGGTTTTGTCGGCGGGCCGCTGAGGAAGGATCGTGGACTGCGATTCACGGATCCCCACTCTTTCGACAGTCCAAGGAGTGTGGGAGGGCCGGTTAGAGGTGGGCCGAGACAGAAAACACGAGCGTTCTCAACGTTTCCACGGTCCCTACTACGACTACTGTTGCTTTATATAAAGAGGTCCAGTAACAACAAGGCTTGGGGAAACCTCGCCTTATGGAGCGCGAAAGGAATTCAATGAAGCTCTCAATCACCAGGGAGAATCTGTCCCAGGGACTCGGGTCGGTGGCAGCAACGGTTCCCACCAAGACCACGCTGCCTGTTCTCTCGAACATCCTGGTGCGGGCAAAGGGTGACAGACTCGAGTTGAGCGGTACGGACCTGGATATCTCGGTGTCAGCGAGTGTGCCGGCCGAAGTCGCGCAGGAAGGAGCACTCACCCTTCCCGCGAAGAAGCTGTCCGAGATCACCCGCGAGCTCGCCGACGCTCCAGTGCACCTCACGGCGGACGGCGATCAAATGAAGCTCGAGTGCGCGAACAGCCGCTTCAAGTTGTTTGGTCTGCCAGAGGCGGAGTTTCCGTCCTTTCCGGAGCTCGACTTCGCGGCGAGCTGGAAGATGGTGTCGGGAGATGTGCAGCGTCTGATCGCGCACACCGCCTTCGCCGCCTCGACAGAGGAGAGCCGTCCGATCCTGAATGGGGTTCTGTGGCAGCTTCGGCCTGACTCGACCCTGATGGTGGCGACGAATGGTCACCGTCTGGCCCGCATGCGCAGCGCGCTCACCGAGGTCAACGCACCCGAGGCCGACCTCATCGTTCCGCCCAAGGCGCTTTCGCAGGTGGAGCGCCTGTTCGACGCCGAGGACGAACTGGAAGTGGCGCGCTCGGACAACCACCTCGCGTTCAGATCCGATCACCGTGCGGTATACACGCGCTTGATCGAGGGGCCATATCCGAACTACGAGCAGGTAATCCCCAAGGACAACGACAAGATCGCGGTAGCCAACCGCGAGGATTTGAGGAGTGCGATGCGGAGGATGGCCGTCGTAGCCAGCGACCAGACACACCGCGTACGGCTATCGTTCGCGGACGGCACGCTCGGCCTCAGCGTTCAGACGCCCGACCTCGGCGAGGCGGAGGATCAGCTGCCGGTTGCGTACGAGGGCGAGGAGCTCGACATCGGCTTCAACGCCAACTACCTGCTGGAAGTTCTTCGCTACCTGCCGGGCGATGACGTGCGCATAAGCCTCAAGGCCCCTGAACGCGCGGCAACGTTCGAGCCGGTTGATGAAGAGCTTGAATTCCTCTGCCTCGTCATGCCGCTTCGATTGCTCGACTGAGCCAGCCGTGCCTGTCTGTGCCCACTGCGGATTCGAGCTCGAGGTAGAAGCCGACAACTGCCCCTTGTGTGGTGCTCTGGTGGCCGGCCAGGCAGGCGGTCGGGGTGAACGAGCCGAGGTGCCCGGCGGGCCGATCGTGTCCTGGGAGGATCCCGGCGTGCCGTTCCCGGCCAACCTGGTTCGAACCTGGGGGGAAATCCTCACCGCGCCATCGAGCTTTTTCTCGCGACTGCCGTTCGACAAACCACTGGCCCGGCCGATCCTCTTCTACATCATCGTCGTCATTACAGCGGCTTTCCTTTCACTCCTCGTCACATCGACGCTGGGAATTCCCGAGGGACTCGAAGAGGCACTCGGGAGCTACGACATCGGCATGGAGATGAGTACCGGTGCGGTCGCGTTGCTGACCTTCTTCATTACGCCATTCGTGCTGCTGTTTGCACTTCTCATCAACAGCCTGGTGATTCACCTGTTCGTGGCGATGCTGGTTCGTGAGCGGCGCACCATGGGTGCCACGACCCGGGTCCTGTGCTATGCCGTCGCTCCGTACCCGATCGCCGTGATCCCCTTTGCCGGTCCGCTCGTGTCCAGCATCTGGATCACGGTTCTCGTCATCCTCGGGTTGCGGGACGCACACAGAACGACGACGGGTCGGGCGGCGGCGGCGGTGCTGATCCCGCTGTTCCTTTTCATGCTTCTCGTGCTGCTGTATCTCATCCTCGTATTCGCACTCCTGCTGAGCGTGGGCGAGCCATCGTAGTTCCGGGCGAGCAGGGGGGCGGCGTCACCGAGCGCATCGAGCGGGAAGAATTCAGCCGCGGCCACATCGAGCCCGGCCAGGAACCCGTCGAGCCCCGCCCCGCGGCGACGCTCATCGTCGCGCGGCCGGCCGGACCACAGTTCGAAGTCCTCCTGCTGCGCCGGCCGGACACGACCCGATTCGCCGCGGGCGCCCACGTGTTCGCTGGAGGCGGAATCGATGCCGCCGACGGTGCGCCATCCCTTCGCGAACGCCTCCCTCCGACTCCCGAGCCGGCCGCCATGGCCGCCGCGATCCGTGAGCTGTTCGAAGAGACCGGGCTCCTGCTGGCCGATCGGGTCCCGGAGTCAGGAGAACTGGAGAGGGCTCGACGCGAGCTGCTGCACGACACGCTCGATTTCGCGGCGTTCGCGGACCGGCACGACCTCACCTTCGGGGGCCAGGATATAGCCTACATGGCGCGCTGGGTGACGCCGGAGCTGCTCTCCCGGCGTTACGACGCCCGTTTTTTCCTGGCAGCCCATCCTGGTGGCGAGCCGCTGCTCACTCCCGAGCTGGCCGGCTATACGTGGCTCTCTCCCGCAGAGGCTGTGAAGCGGTTCTCGGCCGGCCGGCTGCCGATGCTGTTCCCGACCCGAGTGACTCTTCACCGGCTGTCGGAGTATTCGACCCTCGAGGAAGCGCTGGAGGCACACCGGGATGTGGATGTAGAGCCTATCCTGCCGCGTCTGCTGGTTCGCAATAGCGGTGTAATTCCGGTGATGCCGGACGATCCCCGGTACGACGAGCTGGGTTGAGTGGTGCGTGTCGAGAGGCTCGGCGACAGGCTGCGCGTGGCCACGGCGGATAACTCCGGGCCGCTGACCCTCGATGGCAGCCGCAGCTATCTGGTGGGTGGGGATCCGGCGGTGCTCATCGATCCGGGACCGGCCGGCTCCGGCCAGCAGCAGCTACTGCAGCGGTTGGTCGGGGATCGCACCCTGAGCCTGGTGTGCCTCACGCACGCGCACGCGGATCACGCCGGTGCCGCGAGAGACGCTGCGGACCGGCTGCGGTGCACCGTGGCGGCGTCGGCGGAGACACTCGCCCGCCTCGACCTGACCGGTCAGGTGCTCGAGGACGGAGCGGAGATACCGGTGGATGCGAATGTCGACGGCGCCGAATCCCGACTCCGTGTCCTGGCGACGCCCGGCCACACCAGTGACCACCTCAGCTACCTGTGGCTTCCCGGCCGACAGCTGTTCACGGGCGATCTAGTCTTGGGGAGCGGAACAAGCGTCATCCTTCATCCGGATGGCGACGTCGACGCGTACCTGACCAGTTTGGAGCGAGTGATCGGCGAAAAGCCGGTCGCAATCCTGCCCGGACACGGTGAGCGGGTCATCCGGCCCGCCGAGCTGCTGCGCGAGCACATCGAGCACCGGCTCGACCGCGAGGCCCAGATCGAAGCGGCGCTGAAAGAAGGAGCTCACTCGGTGGAAGCGATCCGCGAACGCGTGTACGGACCTTTGCCGGCGGGCATCGACAGGGCAGCGAATGCTTCGATCCGAGCTCACCTGTGGCGCATTGAGAGGCGCAGCGGAATCCCGCACGTGGACGGCTATTCCAGCCAGCCCGACGCCCCACGAGCGTCGGACCGGAACGAGGAGCCCGCTGAGGACGGAGAGTTCGAGGTGTGAAGCGAGCCCGAAATCCCCTCACGGCCATCTTCGCCACCGTCCTCGTGGACCTGGTGGCGTTCGGTATGGTTCTGCCGCTCCTCCCGTTCTTCGCCAGCGACCTCGGAGGCTCCCCGGCGATGGTCGGCCTCATCATCGCTTCGTACTCCGCGATGCAGTTCGTCTTTTCTCCGCTCTGGGGTCGCGCGTCAGATCGCTACGGGCGTAAGCCGATACTCCTCATATGCCTCTTCGGCGAAGCGGTTTCCTACGTACTCTTCGCCCTGGCCGATAGCTTTTTCCTGCTCTTCGTTTCGCGGTTGGCCGCCGGGGCGATGGGAGGAACGATCGTGATCGCTCAGGCGTGCGTCGCCGACTCGACGCCACCGGACCGCCGAACACGGGGATTGGGGATGATTGGGATGGCGTTCGGCATCGGTTTTATCTTCGGCCCAGCCATCGGAGGTGTCCTGAGCGGCTGGGGATACCGGTTGCCGGGGCTGGTTGCGGCCGGCTTCAGCCTCGTAGCCGTCACGATTGCGCTCCGCTTTCTACCCGAGTCGCTTCCGGCCGAACGTCGCGCCGAGGCCACGGCTCGCCCCAGTCTCAGAAGCACGGTGGTGGCGCGCAGTCGGGAACTGCGGACAACTCTGGCCCGATCGGCCGTCCGCAATCCGATTATTGCCGCGTTTCTCGGGACGATTGGCTTCGCCGCCTTCACCGCCACGTTCCCTCTCTACCTGCGAGATCCGCTTCAGCTCACGCCGACTTCGGCCGGCGTGTACTTCGCGTTCACCGGTCTCGTGTCGGCCCTGGTGCAGGGCGTGATAATCGGACCGCTGGTCGAGAGGTTTGGAGAGCGCCGCGTGGCTGGAGTCGGCGCCGCGCTGGCGGGCGCGGGACTGGCGTTGCTGGGCACGGCCGTGAGCCCCCTGGCGCTGGCCGCTGTGCTGGCCGCGATCGGAGGAGGCTGGGGACTGATGAACCCGAGCCTGGTCGGTCTGGTCTCAAAGGCGGCCGGGCCGGCGCAGGGAGGAGTTCTCGGCACCTTGCAGTCGGCGGCGAGCCTGTCGCGAATGATCGGACCGCTGGCCGGCGGCTGGGCGTTCGGCGCACTGGGGTTCAAGTGGGAGTTCGCTGCCGCGGGCGCGTTCATGATCGCGACCGCCCTCTTCATCACGGCCGTGTGCATCGACCCGCTAGGGCACCGTGCCGTCGCAGTTGAGAGTTCCCCCAGCTAGAGGAGCCTGCCCGAGTGAAGCGGCTCACCCCCATCACTCGGACAGGTTCTCAGGGAACGGCGCGCTGGGGCTGTCGTAGTACGGTGGGGTCCTCGACGAGGACAGCAACCTTCGCAGCACAGATGATTGGCAGATCGGGAGAGTGATGGACAGCAGACCGACGACACTCGGCCAGCTCAGGGCGACCGGCTACCGCCCGCGCTCGGTCAAGGACGAAATGCGACGCAACCTCGTGGCGAAGCTCCGAACCGGCGAAACGTTGTTTCCGGGAATCGTCGGATACGACGAGAGCGTCGCCCCGCAGATCATCAACGCGATCCTCGCCCGCCACAACTTCATTCTTCTCGGCCTGCGCGGTCAGGCGAAGAGTCGGATCCTGCGCGCCCTCCCGGCGTTGCTGGACGAGGCGATCCCGGTGGTGGAAGGCTCCGAAGTCAACGACGATCCGCTCAATCCGATCAGCAAGTACGCGCGAGAGAGGTTGGGCGCCGAGGGCGACGCGACGCCAATCGCGTGGCTTGACCGCGATGCGCGCTACATCGAGAAGCTCGCGACGCCGGATGTGACGATCGCCGACATCATCGGCGACCTCGATCCGATCCGGGCCGCCCGCGGCGGACATCTCCTCGCCGATGAGCTCACGATTCACTTCGGACTCCTGCCCCGCGCCAACCGAGGTATCTTCGCCCTCAACGAGCTCCCGGACCTGGCCGGCAAGATTCAAGTCGGCCTCTTCAACGTCATGCAGGAAGGCGACGTCCAGATCAAGGGGTTCCCGGTCAGGCTGCCGCTCGACGTGCAGCTCATCTTCACCGCCAACCCGGAGGACTACACGGCGCGAGGCAAGATCATCACGCCGCTCAAGGACCGAATCGGCTCCGAGGTCACGACCCACTACCCCCAGTCGGTGGACGATGCGATTCGGATCACGGCCCAGGAGGCGTGGACGGACCGTGGCTTTGGCATGTGCATACCGGAGTTCGTGCGCGAGGTGGTGGAGCGGATCGCCTTCACGGCGCGTGATGACCGCCGTGTGGATCGCCGCTCGGGCGTCAGCCAGCGCATGCCGATCACCGTGATGGAGAACGCGGTCTCGAATGCGGAGCGCCGCAGCCTGGTGACGGACGAGTGGCCGGCCGTGGTACGGATCAGCGATGTGTACGCGGCGATGCCGGCCATCACCGGGAAGCTGGAGCTCGAGTACGAGGGCGAGCTGCAGGGTGGGGAAGCGATCGCCGAAAGCCTCATCGCCCAGGCATGCGCGGACACCTTCGACGCGCACTTCATCGAAGAAGATGCCGCCCCGATCATCGAGTACTTCGACGCGGGCGGTGCGCTCAAGATCTCCGCCACTGCGACCGCCGACCTGCTGGTGCAAGCGTTCGGCACCGTGACCGGCCTCGTGCCGCTGGTCGCCGCCGCGGGAATTGCTGGCGATGGAGCGGAAGCGGGTGTAACGGCAGCCGGCTGTGAGCTCGTGCTGGAAGCGCTGCACGCGAAGCGCCGCATCACGCGCACGGACTCGGGGAGTTTCGTGCGGCGGCGTCCCGCCTCGCGGCCGAGCGGCGGTGGGTTATCCAGCGGCTCATCATTGGGACTCTAGGAAGCGAGCGGGATCCTTGCGATGCTCGCACCCATTCGGCACTGTCAATTGTAACCGAACTGCTGATTCCCGATCCATAAGCAGGAGCGGCTCCCGACTCCCCCAGGAGGTCTCGAATGCGCTACGCCAGATTTCTCTTCATCGTTCTCGTCGGTTTCTCGCTCGCATGCGCGGAAGCGCCGGCACCAGCCGAGTATCCGGACGCCGTCACGGCCGACCCTGACCACTACTCCGTCGAGTTCGAGAACGACGCCGTTCGGCTGCTTCGTGTCAGCTACGGGCCAGGCGAGGAGTCTGTCATGCACGCGCATCCGGTCCACTGCGCCGTATCCCTCGGCGACGGGACCTGGATGATGGCGCTACCCGACGACGAAGCGATGGATCTGAGCATGTCGGACGGCGAGCTCGTCTGCATCGACCCAGGCGTCCATCTGCCGACGAACAGCGGGGAGTCGACCGCCGCGGCGATTCTGGTGGAGTTCAAGGAGGGAGCAGCCGCTGGTACCGCGACATCCGAGTACCCGGATGCGGTCACGGCCGATCCGGACCACTACACGGTGGAGTGGGAGAATGACGTAGCTCGCTTGCTGCGGATCCAGTACGCAGCGGGGGAGACGTCGGTCATGCACCACCACCCGGCCAATTGCGCGATCTTCCTGGGATCCCAGCTGACCACGTTCGAGCTGCCGGACGGCACGGTCGAGGAGCCTCCCGCCACCGAGCTCGGGCAGGTGTTGTGCTCCGATGCCCACGATCACCTGCCCACGAACGTGGGCGACGGACCACTGGAGCTGGTCCTCCTCGAGCTGAAGGGACGCGCGGCTTTCGGGGAGTAGGCGGACCGCCGAGATGCGGCCGGCGGCGAGACGCGGCCCGGGGCGATCCGTCAGGCCGTCGGGTGCTTCAGTGCGCCGATGATCCGTCTGTTCGCCGCCGGGAAGGCATACTGATCGAGCTCAGGCGGCGCGACCCAGCGCCACGTCGTGGCTGATCGCGCGTCGACGTCTCCGCTCGCGTAGCGCGCGTGGAATGCGTGGAGGGTAATCCGGAAGTGGCTGTAGGCGTGTTTCACGCTCGCGATCGGCTTGCCGACGTCGATCTCGATCCCCATTTCCTCCCGCACTTCGCGGCGGGCCGCTTCCTCCGGAATCTCGCCGGGCTCGATCTTGCCGCCAGGGAATTCCCACAGACCGCCGAGAAGTCCTTCCTGCGGGCGGCGAGCGATCAGGATCTGACCTTTGCGCCACACGACGGCCACCGCGATCTCGTAATGCGGTAGTTTCCGGGCGGCGCGTTTGGGGGGACGCTCCGCGATCGTGCCGCGGGCCCGGGCCAGGCAGCGCGGTTCGAGCGGGCACTCGTCGCAGGCGGGTGAGGTCGGCGTGCAGACGTCTGCGCCCAGATCCATCAGCGCCTGGTTGAGGTCGGCCGCCCGATCGGGATGCTCCGCGATCAGCTTCAGGGCGCGCTCGCGGAGCAGAGCCGGTGTCGGATGCTCAATGTCGAACAGGCGGCTCAGCACTCGCCGGCTGTTTCCATCCACCGCCGGGACGGGTCGGTCGAAGGCGATCGACGCAATCGCACCCGATATGTACGCTCCCACGCCCGGCAGTCGGCGGAGGTCGTCCGGCTCTCCGGGAACGTCGCCCCCGTATGACGCCATCACTTCGCGGGCGCCGGCGAGGAGATTGCGGGCCCGCGCGTAGTACCCGAGTCCCTCCCATTGCTTGAGGACGTCTTCGAGGTCGGCCGCGGCGAGCTGCTCGACCGTCGCAAAGCGAGCCAGGAAACGGTCGTAATAGGGCCGCATGACGCCGAGGCGGGTCTGTTGCGCCATGACCTCGCCGACCCAGACGCGATATGGATCAGGGTCTTCCCGCCACGGAATATCGCGCGAGCGGCCCTCGAACCACGCCAGGAGGGAAGTCGAGGTGTCGGGTGGCGCCGCGGCGCCGCTCAATCGATCAGGCCGGGTGCAAAGGCACCGTCGAAGATGTGCGTGGCCGGACCAGTGAGGCGGATGTTGGCCAGGCCGGACCCTGCCTCGTCCTCCTCAGTGCGGATCTCCTCGTCCACGACCTTGTCCAGGAGAGTGACGTGGAGGATTTCGCCGCTGTGCGTGGTGAAAGCCACCTCAGGCTCCGCCTTTCCGTTCCCGTGCAGCGCCAGGGTACATGCCATGGCACCGCTGCCGCAGGCTTCGGTCTCGGCCTCGATGCCTCGCTCGTAGGTGCGAATCAGAGCCTCGCCGGGATTCAAGAGAGTCACGAGGTTCACGTTCGCCCCCTCGGAGCCCAGATCGGGATGGTGCCGGATAGGCCGGCAGAGCTCCTCGATCGGACCAACGGGCATGTTCTCGAGCGGCAGGACGAGGTGCGGG